>CAVEVC010000092.1:0-17199 GCA_963618935.1 Clostridiales bacterium CCNA10
TTCAACAATAACAACGCCACCACTTGCCAATGGAACATCCTTCCATGTATGGTAATATGAATACGCATTCGCAAATGGCGACTCAATCCCGATGTCAAGAGGATCTTTGAAAACATCCGAATAATCAACAAACACTGAAGCCGACCAAACATAATAACGAAAACATACACCATCGCTCCAACTGTCATACCAGGAATAGGAAATGTTACTTGCCGTAGTAACCGTACCATCCCCCAATGCCCAACAGGCACTCGTAAAACTATATGGTTTTGAAGTCCAATAATGGGTCGTACTGTTCCCGAAACCACTATTCGCCTTGCGCACCAATCCCTGTACCTTTGCGTCAATTTGATCTTCTACCCTTGGTAACACCGATTCAGAAATGACTTGCCAGATATCACCCGTTAACTGCATGCAATCCGTATCAAACATATCACCGAATATACGTTCAACATACGACGCATAGTAGTAATTCTGAAACTCAAAATTTGACCATTTGACAGTAAAGTCCACTGTTGCCGCACCTAGGAAATCAATGTTCTTTGTAACCGCATTTCCACAGTACGCCAACTGGTTCCATCCGTCTGGATATCCGAGCGGGTCCGCCGTCTGCCACTTGGCGAGCGGGGCGCGGTAGTTGCGGAAGAGGAACGCGCGGCCGAGCCCGTCCACGTGCGGCTTGCCGGTGAAGAAGGTTGAAGATTCAGCGACCGATGGCCCGGACGCCGAATTGGCGGCCGCGCCGAAGGCGGTGAGTGCGGCGGCGGAGTAGCGCGGGGTCTTCCGGCCCTCCCGGACGCCGATCGTCGTGCCGAGCAGGTCGTTGAAGTAGGTTGTCCCCTTCGACGAAGAGACCGGGGCTCCTCCGCCGACATGCGGCTCGTTGACGAAGCATTCGCCATTGCGGCGGACCAACGCAAGGCCGTCCCACGAGAAGTCTTCCGTCCTGCCGTCGCCGTAGTCCGCCCGCGCGAGCTGCCCGTCGACATGGCAGTCGTAGGTGTATGTCCGTCCGCCCTCGGTCACCCCGAGCACCTTGTCGAGGTAGCCGTAACGGTAGGATCTGTCGCCCTCCCTGACAAGCCGCCCTGCGGCGTCGTAGGCGTACCGGGTCGTCCTGCCGTCCACGGTGGACGCGACAAGCTGGTTCGCGCCGTCGAACAAGAAGGTCGTCGTCCTGCCGCGCACGGTCTTCCGCACCATGTTCCCCGCCCTGTCGTAGACGCGCCGCTCATCCTGTGCCGCACCGCCGCCGAGACCAACCTCCGTCCGCCGCGTACGGTGGCCCCAGGCGTCGTAGGCATAGGTACAGACGACCCCGCCCCCGACCTTCTTCACGAGCCGTCCGAAGTGGTCATAGGAATAGGACTCCGTCCGCTTCCCGCGCGTGTGTTCCACAAGGCGGCCCCATTTGTCGTACGAGAAGGTCTCGACTTCGTCCTTCGCATAGGAGATTTCCGTCACGCGGTCGTACTGGTCGTACACCCGGCGGACGATGCGGTCGACGCGCCCGGTCACGGACGACGCGACCTCCGCGACGAGACCGTCCGAGTCACGCTTCACGGCGGTGAGCTGGCCCGCCGCCGTGAGGCGGGAGGAGAGCCCGAATCCGTCCCAGCCGAAGGTGATCTCGTGTCCGTTCTCGTCAACCACCTTCGCGAGGCGGCCGATTCTGTCGTAACCGTAGGCGACCTCGGTGTCGTCTGCGTAGCGCTCCTTCACGATGCGTCCGAGCGCGTCACGGTCACAGGCGGTCGTGATGCCGTCCTGGTCGGTGACGGAGACGGGCTGGCCGTTCCCGTCGTAGGCAACCGAAAGCGACGCAAGGACCTCCGTGCCGTCGCGGCGCTCGATCCGCGCCACCCCGCCATGGTCGGCATAGGTCCGTACGGTCACGACGCCGTAGGGGTCGGTCGCCGAGACGGGGCGGTTGTAGCGGTCGTAGGCGAACGCGACAACGGAAAAGTCATCCTTCAATGACACCGGGAAACCACTCGGCCCATAGGCAACCGTCACCGTCTTGCATCCATCCGCGATGCGTACGGGGCGGGAAGTCTTGTCGTACGCAAGCTTTGTCGTGCGGACGGCGTTCCCATTCTCGTCCAGTTCCGAGACGCCGACGAGGCGCCCCTGCCGGTCATAGGCGAACGACCGTACCGGCTCCTCGGCGAGCGACCAGCCCGCCCGTCGGGAGAGCTTCACGCAATTGCCGTCGGCATCGTATTCAAGGATCCGCCTGTTGCCGAGGCGATCCGTGACGCGCACGGGGCGGCCGGTTGCCTTGTCGTAGCGGAAGTCGACGAGATCGCGTTTGCGCCCGTCCATGACCTTGCGCACCTTCCCGAGGTAGGCGGCATCGTGGCGCATGAAGTAGTAGGTCTTCGTGACCCGCCCGGAGAAGTCCCGGACCCGGTGCGTCCCCTCCCTCGTGTCGTAGTCGTGGCGCGCGGTTGCGCCGAGCGCGTCCGTGAGTTCGACCGCCGTCTTCGCGGGATAGGCATAGCGGAAGTCCCTATCGGCGAGGAGGCGCCCCGCGATCTTCTCGTAGTCGGAAACACCCGCGTCGGCCTCCCAGTCGGAATAGGGCGCAAAGAGCCCCCTGCCCCGCCTCGCCCCCTCCACGGCGGCGACCTTCACGGCGTTCCTTTCCGTCTTCGCCTTCTTCGGGAAGAACTTCATCCGCTCGCCCCAGGGGTCGTCCAGAGAAGTCCGTCACGGTCCCACTTCACCGACGATTCGAGCTGGGGACAGCGCCAGGCGTAACCGAATGCGCCCGAGGTCGCGGACGAGGACACATAGACGAGTTCAATCGGCAGACGCAACTCGGGCGCGAAATTCGCGATGCCCAGTCTGCGCTGGACCACAAAGCCCGGCTCCGTCAGGGACGCCCGGCCCGCGAGCTGCGGACGGCAGCGGAAGTCCGGACCATCGGCCCAGACCGTAGCCGTCGCCAGCGCAACGGCGGAGAAAAACAGACGAAAGCCCCAATCAAGCAGATTCATGCCACAACTCCTTTTCTTGGCGATGCCCGTCAACCCCAAAAACAACTCCAAGTCAAAGTTAACTCCAAGTTAACTCCAAATCGAAAACGGCATCTAGCGTGGACAGTGTGCCAGATTCCCTCAATTTGCGCAAGGGGGAAAATCAAGGGAGAGGAGGGGGGAGAGGAAGGAAGAAGAGGGGGAGAAGAAGGAAGAAGAGGGGAGAAGTTGGATACTTCGCGCGCCAACCCGGTTACAGGCCAAGTTGTACCCGGATCGCTTCCGTGAGGGCGACGGCGGCGGCGTGGGTTCCCGCCGCCGGCGCGGCAGGAGGGACGCAGCTTGCTGCGTCCGCCGTCGGGACGGGGATCGTGTCGCCCACGCGCAGGGTCCAGACGATCGTGCGGTCCGCGAGGTCATGCCAGGGCTGCCCCTTCGCGAGGACGGGCGGGTCGCACGCGATCCGGACGGGCAGGACCGGCGCCCCGGCGTGGAGCGCGATCTGCGCGGCGCCCCGATGGAGCGGACGGCGCGGCGCGCCCGCCGGGACGCGCGTCCCCTGCGGGAAGACGACGAGGTCCACGCCCTGCGCGAGGGCCTTCTTCGCCTCCTCCAGGACGCGCAACGGATCGTCGTTCACGAGGAACATCCCCCGCACGATGGGCGAATGGAAGACGTTGCCGCGCGCGGCGGCCTTCGCGACCGCCGTGGCGTCCGGCAGCAGCGACATGAGGACCACGACGTCGATGAGCGTGGGGTGGTTCGCCACGACGACGCACCCGCGCGCGGCGGCGAGGCGGGCGCGGTCGGCAGGTGAGATGACGATGCGGAAAAGTCCCGTCCGGCGGCCGCCCCACACGAAGAGCCGCCAGCTCGCGCGCACGAGCGCGCGCATCGCGCGGTGTGCGCCGGCGCGCGCGAGCGGGGGGAAGAGGAGTCCGCCGACCACGAGGGACCCGAGTCCGTAAAGTGCAAAGAAGCAGCCTCCGAGCAGGCTGCGCGGCAGCCGCTTCCAGATCGGGCCCTTCATCGGGACGGCTCCGCGCGCGCCAAAACGACGTCCGCCGTGGCGAACGTCGCGCGCCGCCCCTCCAGGAAGCCGACCAGCGCCTCCACGCCGGCCGGCGGCATCGCCGCGTGGCGGAACGTCGCCTCGACCTCCCCCCCCCCGCACGGCGCCAGGCGCAGCGCGACCGCGCATCCCGCCTGGAGATCGGGG
This sequence comes from Clostridiales bacterium CCNA10, assembly GCA_963618935.1. Taxonomy (GTDB): domain Bacteria; phylum Verrucomicrobiota; class Kiritimatiellia; order RFP12; family UBA1067; genus RUG572. The sequence goes on from CAVEVC010000092.1 coordinate 4,201, forward strand.
AAGACGGGGGCGTAGAGGCCGGGCGTCGCCTCCTCCGCGTAGACGAACACGGCCGGGGCGCGCAGGGCCAGCGCCTCCAGAAGGCCCGCCTCCAGCGACCGGCCGCGCGCCGCAATCGCCGTGTAGGGCGCGTGGTTCTTCGTCAGGAGCGAGAAGGCCCCCGGCGCGGCGTTGTGGACCGAGGCGGAGAAGCCCGCCGGGGACATCTCGCCCTCCGCGTGGAACTGCCGCATCAGCTTCGCCGTCACGCCGATCTCGCCCCAGCGCGAGGCGAAGACGACCGGCACTTCGCCCGCCGGGCGCACCTGCCAGGCCACGCCGAGCGCCGCCCGCTCGACGCCCGTGAGGCGCCGCCGCGCCAGCGGCGGCACGAAGGAGACGTCCGGCGCCGGCGTCTCCGCCGTCGCCCGCCACGCCGCGAACGCCACGTTGAACCTAAAGCCCATCGACGTACTTCCCGATGATCCTGAAGTCCGACCGCAGGGAGATGTTCGCGCGCCCGAGGACGCGCCTCCGGCGCCGGTCGACGAGCGCCACGGAAAGCTCCATGTCGTCGCGCGCGCCGCGTCCGCCAAAGCCCACGTCGTTGAACTCCCAGGCCTCGACCTTCACCCTGACGACCACGTCGCACGCCTCCTCCGCCTCGACGACCTCGAAGCCGCGCGCCCGCAGCGCCTCCTCGAACGCCGCCTTCACGCGCCTCTCCGTCTTCGCGACGCAGAACGCCACGTCGGGCGGGAACTTCCCGGCGCGCCGCGGCAGGCCCGGCGCGATCGAGCCCCGCACCCAGGGCGTCGCCGCCGTCTCGCACCCCGCCAGCAGAAGGGCCAGCAGCAGACCTGTCAGAACGCCGCGCATGCTTCCCTGTCGTCGAAGTGGAGGACCCGGCTGCCGATGGTCTGCGTCGTCTCGTGGCCCTTGCCGCAGACAACCACCACGTCGCCCGGCGCCGCCCGTTCCAGCGCGAGGTGGATCGCCGCGCGCCGGTCGGGCTCGACGGCGACCGCCGCGCCGGGGGGGATGCCCGCGAGGATCTGGGCGATGATGGCGCGAGGGTCCTCGCTGCGCGGGTTGTCGCTCGTGACGACAAGGCGGTCCGCGAAGCGCGCCGCCGCCGCGCCCATGAGCGGGCGCTTGCGCGTGTCGCGGTCGCCGCCCGCGCCGAAGACCGCCCACACCTTCCCCTTCGCGAACGCCCGCACGGTGGAGAGGACGTTCGCGAGCGCGTCGTCCGTATGCGCGTAGTCCACGAACACCTCCGCCGCGCTCCGCGTCCCGACGCGCTCCAGGCGCCCCCAGCGCGGCGTGAGGGAGGGGAGCTTCGCGCGGATCGCGTCGCGCGGGACGCCGGCGCCCTCGGCGAGCGCGGCGGCGAGGAGGACGTTCTGCACGTTGTAGCGGCCGACGAGCGGGCAGCGCGCCTGGACGTCCGCGACGAGCGCCGGATCCGACGCGGCGAACCCGCAGGGGATCGTCGTGAGCGGCAGCGCGCGGCACATCCCGGCGAGGCGCTGCCCGTAGGGGCCGTCCACGCAGATCGCGGCCGGCGCGCCGGGGTTCGTCTCGGCGAGGCGGCGGAAGAGGGCGGCCTTCGCCTCGAAATACGCCTCCATCGTCTTGTGGTAGTCGAGGTGGTCCTCGGTGAGGTTCGTGAAGCCGCAGCCGGCGAAGACCGTGTCGCCCGTGCGGCGCTGGTGGATGGCGTGGCTCGAGACCTCCATCACGCAGTCCGCGAGGCCGTTCGCCTCCATTTCGGCGAAGATCTCCTTGAGGGCCTTCAGGGGCGGCGTGGTGTAGCCGGAGGAGAAGCGGCGCGCGCCCGTGTCCACCTCGACGGTGGTGACGAGCCCGCCGCCGCCCAGGAACGCCCGCAGGATCCAGGCGGTCGTCGTCTTGCCGTTCGTCCCCGTGATGCCGAAAACCCTCATGGCTCCTCCTCTTCCTCCTCCGGCACCTCGTCCGGGACGTCCGGCTCGACCGCCAGGTAGCGCAGCACGACCGAGGCGATCTTGCGGAAGGTCGGCGCGGCGCAGAGGCCGCCCTGGTGGTTGAACAGGGGGACGCCTGCGGCCTCCGAGACCGCGCGGCTGCGGCAGTGGAGCGGCTTCTGGTAGGTGACGAGGATGACGATCTCGGGCCGCGTGGCGGGGACGATCCCGATGAACGAGGCGTTGTAGTTCGTGGACGAGTAGCCGCGCCCCTCCTTCATCTGCGCCGTCCCCGTCTTGCCCGCGACGGTGTAGCCGGGAACGGCGGCGCGCCTTGCGGTGCCGCCCTTCTTCGCGACGCCGACCATCATCTCGCGCACCGCGCGCGCGACGGACGCCGCGATGGGCCGCCCCGCCACGTCGCGGTGGTGGCGGTAGATCTCCTCGCCGTCGGCCTGCACGACCCGCTCGACGAGGTAGGGCCGCAGCAGCTCGCCGTCGTTGCCGATGGCCGCGTAGGCGGCGGCGAGCTGGAGCGCCGTCACGGCGATGCCCTGGCCGATCGGCGCGCGGGACCACTTCACCTTGTCCCATGTCCGCCAGTTCGGGATGATGCCCGTCTCCTCGCCCGGCAGCTCCACGCCCGTCTTGCGCCCGAGGCCGAACGCGGCCATGTAGGCGGAGAGGCGGCGGGGGCCGAGGTCGCAGCCGAGCTTGCCGAAGACGATGTTCGAGGAGTGGACGAGCGCGTCGCGGAGGCTCATGGTCGCCTCCCAGCGGTGCCCCGCGTCGCCGGGCAGGCGGTAGTAGTTCGGGTCGTCCCGCGAGGTGTCGACCGGGGAGTCGGGCCCGAGCATCCCCTCGTTCAGGACGGCGCACGCGGTGATCGTCTTCATCACGCTGCCGGGCTCGTAGCTTTCCGAGATGACGCGGTTGACCTTGACGTCGTCGGGCGACTTGTTGAAGTGCGCGGGGTCGTAGTCCGGCAGCGAGGCCATCGCGAGGACCGCGCCCGTCTTCACGGCGAGGACGACCGCCCAGGCGCGTTCCGCCCGATGGAGCGCCAGCCCTTCGCTCAGGATGCGCTCGGTCTCGAACTGGACGTTGTGGTCGATCGTGAGGTGGACGTCGCAGCCCGGGCGCGCGTCGATGTCGAGGTCGCGGCGGCTGCGCTCCTCGCGCCCGATGGCGTCCTTCGCGCCGTGGACCTGCCCGGGCGTGCCCTTGAGGTACTTCTCGTAGCGCAGCTCGAGGCCGGCCCCGCCCACGGCGCGCGCGGGGTCCTTGCTCACGAAGCCCAGCGCCTGCGAGAGGAGGCGGCCCTGCGGGTAGACACGCACCTGCTTCTCCAGGATGGCGAGCTCTCGGAAGTGGTTGGCCGGGTCCGCCAGCGTGTCGTGCGCCTCCTGGTCGTCGCTCGTGGCGAGATACTGGTAGCGCCGGTTCGGGCGCGCATAGGCGTCCATGACGTCGACGAGCGGCAGGTTCAGGCACGCCGCCACCGTCCTGATCTTCTCCATCCGCCGCCGGGGGTCGATCGGCCGGCGGGGGTTGACGGGGTCCTTCGCCGCCTCCAGGGAGTCGAGGCGGTATTCCCACACCGGCTTCGTCACGGCGAGCGCGGCGCCGCGCGCGTCGAAGATCGTCCCGCGCTTCCCCTGCGTGTAGCGCGTGAAGATGTAGTTGGGGGCGGGCGGCTTGGTCGTCACGAGGTCGAGGTGCAGGTAGACGAGCCGGACCGCGAGCCCCGCCGCGGCCAGGCCCAGGCCGGCGGCCGGCAGGGCGAAGCGCGCAATCTCGTTCCGTCCGGCGAGCGTCACGTCCGCCGCCCTCCTTAGCGGCGCGCCGTCCGCTTCGCCACCGCCGCCGGCGCGGCGGCGCGCTTCGCCGACGGGCGCGGCATGGCGGAGGCGCCATTGAGCGCCACGTCCGCCGCCTTCGCCCGCGCCTGCGCGCGCGCGACGGAGATCTGCCCCGCCGCCGGCCGCCCGTCGGCCGTCATCCGCACGATCTGGTCCTGGCGCGGGTAGCGCATCTCCAGCCCGAAGCGGCTGAGCTTCTCGGTCAGGCGCGCCGGGGTCTTGAGCTCGTCCCACCTCGCCGCCTCGCGCACGCACTCGGCCTCCAGCTGCGCGAAGCGCCGCTCGACCTTCCCGATGTCGCGCGCGATCAGCGTGCAGCGCGAGTCGAGCACGTAGTAGATCATCGCCATGATCAGGGCCGAGACGATCAGGGACGCAATGCCCATCGTGCCCGACTTGAGGACGGCGTTCTTCTTGACTTTCCTGTTCCTTCTCATCTCGTCACATCCTTTCCGCTGTCCGCAGCTTCGCGCTGCGCGCCCGTGGGTTCAAGGCCGTCTCCCCGTCCGTCGCCGTGACCGCGCGGCGCGTCACGAGGCGCACGCGCGGCCGTTCGCCCTCCCAGCGCGCGCCGCCCTGCTGGAGCGAGACCATCTTGCCGGCGTGCGCGGCGAAGAATCGCTTCACGATCCGGTCCGTGATGCTCTCGAAGGTGATCACCGCGAAGCGCCCGCCCGGCTTCAGCAGGGCGAGCCCGCCCGCGAGCGCCCGCTCCAGCTCGCCCACCTCGTCGTTGACCTCCATGCGCAGCGCCTGGAAGACGCGCGTCGCGGGATGGTGCGCCCCGCGGCGCCCCACCGTCCGCTCCACCAGGGCCGCGAGCTGACCCGTGGTCGCGAGCGGCGCCTTCTCCCGCGCGCGCACGACGGCCCGCGCGATCCGCCGCGCCTGGGGCTCCTCGCCGAGCGCGCGGAACGTCGCCGCCAGCGCGTCCTCGCCCTTCGTCGCGACCAGGTCGGCGGCCGTCAGGCCCCGCGACCGGTCCATCCGCATGTCAAGGGGTCCATCGCGCTGAAAACTGAAGCCGCGCTCGGCTTCGTCCAGCTGAGGACTCGAAACGCCCAGATCAAGCAGGATGCCATCGACTTCATCAAAGCCCCTTTCCCGCACAAGCGCCGCGAGGTCGCCGTGCCGCCCGTGTACAAGCTCCACCCGCGCGCCGGCGACGGCCTTCAGGCGCTCCGCGCTCTCGCGCAGCGCCTGCTCGTCCCGGTCGATGCCCACCAGCGCCGCCCCGTCCCCGGCCCGCGCGAGGACCGCGCACGCATGGCCCGCGCGCCCCAGCGTGCCGTCGACGTAGACGCCGCCGGGCCTGGGCGCAAGGGCCTCCACCGTCTCCGCAAGAAGGACTGGCCTGTGCATGCCCATTCCTCCCCTAGAACTTCAGCTTCGCCATTGCGGCGCCCAGTTTCGCCACCCGCTCTTCCGTCCCCTCGGCCGCCGTCCCCTCAGGCCAGATCGTGGCCATGCGGAAACCGCCCTTCAGGACGACAGAGCCCTTCAGGTTCGCAAAATCCAGCAGCGCGTCGTTGATGCGGATGCGCCCCTGGACGTCGAACTCCAGCATTTCCGACGCGGCGCTGATCGCATCCAGCGCATCGTTGGCCTCCGCGTCGCCAAGCGCCAGTTCCTGGTATTTTGCCAGCTTTGCCTCCATCACGTCCCGGGGGACGAGCTGGAGGCATCGCCGACGTGGATCAGGCACCACATACACCAGATCAGGACCCAGGGCCGCGCGCCACACGCTCGGAATCGTGAGGCGCTTCTTCGGGTCGAGGCTGCGCGCGAACGTGCCCATCAACGCGGTGGGCCGCCGATTCGCCATCTCGGCACTCTGTCTGCCTGGTTCTGACATTTGCTGACACTATTAAACACTATTCCCCACCACAAGTCAACCCGGAAGTAAAAGAAAACCCGATGCGGACGCATCGGGCGGGAGAAAGGGGGGGAAATGGGGCAATCAGTCGCCTTTTTGCAGCTCTTCCAGTTCGGTTGCCGCCTTCTCCCAGTCCTCGGTGTAGCGGTCGATCTCGAACTGGAGCGTGCGGACCTTGCGGTTCGCCTCCGCGAAGTCGGTCGTGGGCTTCGGGTTGAACAGCTCCTCGGACGTCGCGTCGAGCGCGGCCTGAAGCTCCTCGATCTTCCTCTCGCACGCCGCGACCTTCTTCTTGAGCTCCTTCACGCGCGGCGCCACCTTCGCGCGCTCCGCCGCCCGCTGCTGGCGCAGCTCCTTCGAGGTGAGGCGCGCCGCGCCCTCCGGCGAAGCCGCCGGCGCCGCGGCCGGCTGCGCCGCAGCGCCCGTCGTCCCCCGCACCCCCTTCGCCTCCTGCGCCTGCCGCTCCGCCTTCTTCTCGCAGTAGTAGTCGTAGCCGCCGGGGAAGGATCGGACGCCCTCGCGGGTGATTTCAAGGACGGAGGTCGCGACGGCGCGCACGAACTCGATGTCGTGCGAGACGAGAAGGATGGTGCCCGTGTACTTCTGCAGCGCGTCCTGCAGAAGGCGGCGGCCGTCGAGGTCGAGGTGCGTCGTCGGCTCGTCGAGGAGGAGGAAGTTCGGCGCCTGCAGGAAGAGGCGCAGGAAGGCGAGGCGGATCTTCTCGCCGCCCGAGAGCACGCCCACCTGCTTCTCCACGTCGTTCTCGTCGAAGCCGAACGCGCCGAGCTGGTTTCGGAAGTTCTTCTCGCCCGAGAGGTTCGTCGCGCCCTGCCAGGCGTCCTTCGCCACGCGGTAGACGGTGAGGTCCGGCGGGATCGTCTCGGCGAGCTCCTGCGAGAGGTAGCCCGGCACGACGTTGTGGCCGAGGACGGCCTTGCCGGCCGTCGGCGCGCGCCGCCCGGCGATGATGCGCATGAGCGTGGACTTCCCGAGCCCGTTGTAGCCGATGAGCGCCACCTTGTCGCCCCGCGCGACGTTGAACGTGACGTCGTGGAGCACGTTCCGCTCGCCGTCGTAGGAGAAGAAGAGGTCTTCGCAGCGGAACATCTCGACGCCGGAGGGCGGCGGCGGCGCGAGGCGGAGGCGGCCCGACTGCGTGTAGCGCTTCGGCAGGACGATGCGCGCCTCGTCGATCTTGTCGATGAGCTTCTGGCGGCTCTGCGCCTGCGCGGCCTTGGTGGCCTGGGCGCGGAAGCGGTCCACGAAGCGCTGCAGCTGCTCGCGGTGGTGGTCCTGGTTCTCCTTCGCCTGGAGGAGGTGCTGATAGCGCACCTCGCGCTCGCGCAGGTACCAGTCGAGGTCGCCCTCGTAACGCGTGCAGGTGCCGGCGTCCACCTCCACGATGATGTCCGTCAGCGTGCGCAGCAGGTAGCGGTCGTGGGAGATGAGCATGAGCGTGCCGCGGTACTGCTTGAGGAACTTCTGCAGCCAGTCGACGGCGGGCAGGTCGAGGTAGTTGGAGGGCTCGTCCAGGAGGAGGAGGTCCGGCTGGGAGGCGAGCACGCGGCCCAGCTCGGCGCGCATCCGCCAGCCGCCCGAAAAGCTCGCGAACGGCTTCGCGAACTCCTCCACGGAGAATCCGAGGCCGCCGAGCGCCACCTTCACGCGCGTTTCGAGGTCGTAGCCGCCCAGGTGCTCGAACGCGGTCTGCACCTCGCCGTACTCGTCCAGCGCCTTCGGGTCGCCGGAGTCGAGGCGCTCCTCCAGGGCGCGCATGCGGGCCTCCAGCTCGTGGAAGCCGGGGATGCCGCGCATCGCATACGCCAGCAGCGTCTCCTCCGGCGTGTCCGGCTCGGGGTGCTGGCGCGTGGAGCCGATGCGCGGCCGGCCCTCGACCACGAGCTCGCCGTGGTCCGTCGACAGCTCGCCGAGGACGATCTTGAAGAGCGTGGACTTGCCGGACCCGTTGGGCCCGACGACGCCGATGCGCTCGGACGCGTTCACGCGGAAGCTGACGCCCGTCAGCACGTCCTGCAGGCCGTAGTGGACCGAGATGTTCTGGAAATCTAGCATGGGGGCGGATAGTGTACCACACAGGCCGCGCCGAGCGCCAGCCCCGCGGCCGGGGCGACCAGTTCGGGCACGAGCCACACGAGGCCGACGGTCGCGGCGAGCGAGCAGAGGACGTAGAGCAGGGGCGGCGCCGCGAACGGGATGCGCGTCATCACGCGGAAGCGGTTGGCGTCCACCGGCTCGACGTAGAGCACCGCCTTCTTCAGGGAGAGCGGCACGGGATGGTCGGCGATCCAGCGCCCCCGCAGGTCGACGCGGCGCGGGCGATGCCCGTCCACGGCGACGCGCAGCGCCCGGTCCGGCGTGACGTCGAGGGAGACCGCGCGGTCCCGCGGGCCGCCGCCGTCGAAGACGATCCGCATCCGCTCGGGGCGTTCGTCCAGGCGGCGCGCGATCTCCGCGAGATAGCCCGCCACGTCCTCCGGGCGCGGCGCGTCCGGGCCCATCGCGACGCGCACGGGCAGGCCCCAGCGGCGCGCCCGCGCCCACAGCACGAGGAACGGCGCGGCGAACGGCACGAGGAAGAGCGCGCTGATCAGAGCAAGCCGCACGAGGCGAGGACCTTTCGCGTGGAGGTGGAGAGCGGCACGGACCTCGGGTCGGCAAAGGACGCGGGCGCCCGCGCCCGCAGGGCCGTCAGCTCAAGCCGGAAATGCGAGAAGGCCTGCGCCTGTTCCGCAGCGGGCTCGACGGCGGGGAGTTCCCAGAGCCCCTTCAGGAGGCCGCCCGCCTTGTTCTCGACGAGCAGCACGCGCCCCGCGCCGTCCGTCACGACGACGGCGGTCGTCCGCCGCACGGGAAGCGCCTTCCGAGCCCGGCGGCGCGGATAGCCGGCCTGCGTCCCCGCCTTGCGCGCCGCGCAGTCAGCCGCGAGCGGACACGCCTCGCAGGCCGGATTCGCGGGCGTGCAGACGAGCGCGCCCAGCTCCATCATCGCCTGGTTGAAGTCGCCGGGGCGGACGCCCCGCTCGTCCATCAGAGGCCGCAGCCGCGCCGCGAGCTTCCGCCGCGCGGGCTGGGCGTGGAAGTCGTCCTCCAGCGCCCACACGCGCGCAAAGACACGCGCCACGTTGCCGTCCACCACCGGCGCCCGCTCGCCGTCCAGCACGCTCGCGAGCGCAGCCGCCGTGTAGGGCCCCACGCCCGGCAGGGCGGACCATTCCGCAAGCCCCTTCGGCCACCGCGCCGCGCCCGCCGCGCAGACCTGCTTCGCCGCCTTGTGGAGGTTCCGCGCGCGGGCGTAGTAGCCCAGCCCCTCCCACGCCTTCAGGACGGCGGCCTCGGGCGCGGCGGCCAGCGCCTCGACGGTTGGGAACCGCTCAAGGAAGCGCGCGTAGTACGGCAGCACGGCGCCGTACGTCGTCTGCTGCATCATGATCTCGCTCAGCCAGCAGACATACGGGGACGGCGCCAGTCGCCACGGCATCGGGCGCTTCGCCCGCGCGAACCACGCGCAGAGCCTCCGCGCGAGCGTCATGCCGCCCCCCGGCCCGGCGCCCGGTTCATCCGCCCCTCCCGAGGTCGAGCACCATCGCCCTTTCCGGGCACGTGAACGGGTCCGCGTGCTTCGTGCAGTTGATGCAGCCCGCGTAGAGCTTGTGCATGATGTGGGTCTTGGCGATCTCGCGGAAGCCGAGCGACGCGAAGAACGCGGGCGTGAGGGTCAGCACGGTCACCTCGGCCGGGGCGAACGCGCGCACGCGGCCGATCACGGCCTGGACGAGGAGGCGCCCGACGCCGCGGCGGCGGTACGGCGCGCGCACGGCGACGCTCTGGATCTCGACCGAGGCCTTCAGCGGGTCGCCGATCTCGGGCCAGATCTGGTAGGCCGCGCAGCCGGCCAGCTCGCCGTCCCGCTCGGCCACGAGGAAGCGGTCGATGTTCTCCACCACGTTGCCCAGCGCGCGCGGCACCAGCTCGTCCTTGAGCAGGTGGATGAGGGCGTGGATGCGCTCGGCGTCCCCAAGCCCCGCGGGCCGCGTCTTGAATCCGCCGTCCATGGGCGGGCAGCCTTCCGGGGCCGCCGCCATCGCAGAGAGCATCGCCTTCTTCATGCCGTCGCCGCCTCGCTTTCGGATCAGCCGAAGATCTTGCCGTAGAACGGCGCCCAGTAGGAAATCACCTGCGTCGCGCCCGCGCGGAAGATCGCGTAGAGCGATTCGCGGGCCGTCGCATGGAGGTCGCAGTAGCCCTTCCCGGCGGCGGCGTGGACCATCGCGTACTCGCCCGAGACGTTGTAGGCCATCACGGGCAGGAGCGTGCGCGCCGCCACCGCCTGGATGAGGTCCAGGTAGAAGAGCGCCGGCTTCACCATCAGCGCGTCCGCCCCCTCCGCCTCGTCGAACAGCGACTCGCGGACCGCCGTGCGCGCGTCGCGGAAGCTCGCCTGGTAGCCCTGGCGGTCTCCCTCTGCCGGCGCGGAGTTCTCGGCGTCGCGGAACGGGCCGTACATCTGCGAGGCGAACTTGGTCGAGTAGGCGACGAGCAGCGTCTTCGCGAAGCCCTCCTCGTCGAGCGCATGGCGGATCGCGGCGATCTGGCCGTCCATCATCGCCGACGGCGCCACGCCGTCCGCCCCCGCCCGCGCGTGCGACACCGCCACGCGCGCCAGCATCTCGCAGGCCGCGTCGTTGTCCACCTCCCCCGCCGCGTCGCGCGGGCCGCAGTGTCCGTGGCTCGTGTAGGCGCAGAGGCACACGTCCGTCAGGATGACGAGGTCCGGGTAGGCCGCGCGCAGGACGGGAATCGCGCGCTGCACCGCGCCGCGCGGGTCCTCCGCCGGCGTGCCGCACTCGTCCTTGCCCCCGCCCTCGTGCTGCCCGAAGAGAAGCACGCTCTTCACGCCCTGGGCGACGACGGGCGCAAGCTCCTTCACAAGCTCGTCCGCCGACAGCCGAAACTGCCCCGGCATCGACGCGATCGGCTCGCGGCGCCCCGTGCCCGGCACCACGAACACGGGCCAGATGAACTTCTCGGGCCCCGGCTTCGGCATCGCGAAGAGGTCGCGGACCGCCTCCGTGCGCCGCAGCCGCCGCAGCCGCACGTCGGGATAGCCGGCCCGCTCCATCACTTCCGCCCCTTTCGGCCCTTCGGCGCGGACGCGGCCGGCTCCTCCGCCGGCACGATGATCTTCTGCCCCACGCGGAGCATGCTGGGCTTCAGCCCCGGGTTGGCGGCGAGGATCTTCGGGACGGTCGTGCCGAAGCCCTGCGCGATGAGGGTGAGCGTCTGCCCCTTCTCGACGACGTATTCGTAGTGCGCGCCGAGCGCGGGCTGCTGAGGCGGCGGCGGGGCGGCGCGGCGCGCGGACGCGGCGCGCGGCGCGGCGGCCGCCTGCGGCGCGGGCGCGGGCGGCGGCGCCATGCGGGCGATCCGCCCCGCGAGGTCCTTGACGATCTCCGCGCGCATCGCGTCCTGCTCGCGGCGGATGGACGCCTTCAGGTCGGCGACCTCGGCCCGGAGGGCGGCGATCTCGGCCCGCACGTCCCCCGTCGCGTCCGTCCCCTCCAGCTTGACGAGGCGCGCCGCGATCGCGTCCTGGTTCTGCACGAGCAGGTCGAACTGCTGGACGAGGCGCGGCACCTCCGCAAGCGCCTGCTGCTGCTGGTAGGCCGCCCGGGCGGACGCCGTTGGCTCCTGCGCCGCGCCGGAAAGCGCGGTAAGGGCGAACCCTGCGACAAGGATGGTTTTCTTCATGGAACGAACTCCTTTGACTTAGATGAACCGCAAGGCCAGCCAGGCGATCCCCGCACCGGCCATGAACCAGAGGAAGCGCGTCTGGCGGCGCGACACCGCCTCGCGCGCCGCCGAGCCAGCGAACGCGCGGATGCCGCCGCCCGAGAGATAGTGGAAGAGACGCCAGCCGGCCTTGCGCTCCGCCGGCAGCGCGGCGAGGGCGTCGTCGCCCACGTCGATGCGCCACGGCACGTCCTCGGCCGTCCAGGCGTGCCGCCGCCTGACGAGGCTGGTGGTGATCGGCGCCATGGTCAGGGAAGCCGGATCACCTGCCCCGCGCGCAGGCGGGCGTCGGCCGGGATCTCCGCGCGGTTGGCCTCCAGGATCGCGCGCCACTTGTTGGGCGACCCGTAGAAGCGCATGGAGATCTTGAAGAGCGTGTCGCCGCTCTGCACGGTGTAGGTCTCGGGGCGGGCGCCCGCGTTCGCCTTCGGCCTCTTCTGCCCGGCGCCGCCCAGCATGGACGCCAGCGACGTCGGCTTCGCCTTGGCGTCCTTCCCCTTCCCGGCGGCGGCCTGCGGCGGCACGGGCTCGGCGTCGAGGCGGGCGAGCTCGCCCTTGAGCCTGCGCACGTCCTCCGACGCGCGGATGCGGTCCACGGGCTCGGGCTCGTCGCCCTCGTCGAGCAGTTCGGCGTCCGTCGGCGACAGATGGCGGCGCTCCGTCTCCGCGCGCTCGCTGCGCAGCGCGGCCAGCGCCTCCTTCACCTCGGGGGCCTTCGCCCCCCCCGCGTCGTCCGCCTCGCCCAGCTTCGCGAGAAGGCGGCTCTTGGAGGCGTTCTCGTTCTCCAGGCGGGCGATCTCCTTCTTCGCCCTCGCAAGCTCGCCCTCCAGCTTCTTCGCCTGCGCGCCCAGGGCGTCCCGCTCGGCCGTGAGCTTTTCGTTGTCGGCCGCGAGCTTGCCCGACGCGCTGCCGCCCGCCTTGCGCAGCACCTCGGCGGAGAGCAGCGTCTCGCAGAGCTTCACGCGGTCCTGCGCCACGGTCGCCTTGTCGGAGGCCGGCCGCAGCGCCAGGTAGCTGCGGTAGTGGGCGATGGCGGCGATGTAGTCCTTGCGCACGTCCTGCAGCAGCGTCGCGAGCTGGAAGTGCGCGGAATACGACTTCGGCTCCTGCAGCACGACGCGCTCGAAGCCCTTGATCGCCGCGTCCATCCGCCCGGCCTGCAGGTCGTCCATCGCGTTCGTGTAGAGGCGCGAGGCCCGCTCGCGCTCCTCGATCTCGGAAAGGGACGGCCCCCGGTCGCAGCCGCACGCAACGGCCAGCAGGCCCGCCAGCGTCCCGATCTTCAGCATGGCACGCTTACTCTTCATTCTCGTCTCCTTCCGGGGCGTCGCCGCCCTCCGCGTCGTCCCCGTCAAATTCATCGTCCTCGTCGTCCTCGTCGTCGAACGCGTCCGGCGTGTCGTCGATCAGCGGCTCGTCGTTCTCCTTCGCCTCGTCGTCCGTCCCCTTCTCGTCCTCGTCCTTCTGGTTCTCGTTCTCGTCCTTCTGGGGCGGCTCCGCCTCCTTCTGGGGCGGTTCCGCC
>CAVEVC010000092.1:17983-20369 GCA_963618935.1 Clostridiales bacterium CCNA10
CTGTCATCTCAAGCTTTCTCGTCAGCGGGCCGCCGAGGACGTCGGCCCCTACCATTCATCCGGCGCCTCCAGCGGCGCGTCCTCGGGCATCTCCTGCGAGGGGAGGACGGTGATTTCGTGGAAGGCGGCGTTCTGGTAGACGATGATGCGGTGCTGGCGCAGGAGCTCCAGCAGCGCGAGGAACGTCACGATCACCTCGCCGCGCGGGGACTGCGCGGAGAAGAGGTGCGAGAAGGCGACCTGCCCGTCCTCGCGCGCGCGCTCGAGGATGAGGTCCATCTTCTCCGGCACGCTGAAGCGCGCGCCCTTGAGCTCGCCGGCGGGAATCTCGCCCAGGCGCGCGAGCACGTCCTGGAAGGCCGTCAGCAGGTCGTAGAGGTCGATGCGCGACAGGGCGTCCGCCGCGTCGGCCGCCGTCTTCTCGAACTTCGGGCGGCCGCCGCCGTAGTCGAAGCGCTCCTGCACAAGGGCCTCGTACTCGCCGAGGCGCCCGGCGGCGTCCTTGAACTTCTTGTATTCGACGAGCTGTCGCACGAGGTCGAGGCGCGGGTCCACCCACTCCTCCTCCACGCCCTCCTCGGCGGCGCGGCGGTCCACGGGCAGCAGCATGCGGCTCTTGATGACCATGAGCGTGGCGGCCATCACGATGAACTCGCCCGCCACGTCGAGGTTGTACTGGCGCATCAGGTCGAGGTAGGCCATGTACTGCTTCGCGATGCGCTCGATCGGGATGTCGTAGATGTCCAGCTCCTCGCGGCGGATCAGGTACAGCAGAAGGTCAAGGGGGCCCTCGAAGATGTCGAGGTCCACCTTGTAGTCTTCCGCGAGGAGTTCCGCCTGGGCCATGGCTAGAGTCCGACGGCCTCCCGCACCTTGTCCATGGCCTTCGCGGACTCGGCGCGCGCGCGCGCGGCGCCGTCCCTGAGGATGTCCTCCAGCGCGTCGGGGTCCTTCTCCAGCTGCGCGCGCCGCTCGCGGAACGGGTCGAAAAGCCTCTTGTACGCGGCCAGGAGCTCCTTCTTCGCGTGGCCGTAGCCGTAGTTGCCGGCGCGGAAGTTCGCCGCCATCTGCGCGGTCTCCTCGGACGTCGCGAAGAGCTTGTACATCTCGTAGATCGAATTGCCCTCGGGCTCCTTCGGCTCCTCCATCGTCTTCGAGTCGGTGACGATCGCCATGATCTTCTTCTTGGCGGAGGGGTCGAAGAGCTCGATCGTGTTGTGGTAGCTCTTGGACATCTTCTGCCCGTCGGTGCCGGGGATCGTCGCCACCGTCTCGGGGATGTAGGCGTCGGGCATCTTGAAGATCTCGCCGTACTGGTTGTTGAACTTCTGCGCGAGGTCGCGCGTCACCTCCAGGTGCTGCTTCTGGTCCTTGCCCACCGGCACGAGGTCGGCGTTCATGATGAGGATGTCGGCCGCCATGAGGACGGGGTAGGCGAAGAGGCCGTGCGTCGCCTCCAGCCCGTGGGCGAGCTTGTCCTTGTAGCTGTGGCAGCGCTCCAGGAGCCCCATCGGCGTGAGGCAGGAGAGGTACCAGGCGAGCTCCTGCACCTCGGGGACGTCGCTCTGGCGGTAGACGACGGTCTTGTCGGGGTCGAGGCCGCAGGCGAGGTAGTCGAGCGCCACGTCGCGCGTCGCCGCGCGCAGCGCCTTGCCGTCGCGCACGGTCGTCATCGCGTGGAAGTTCGCGATGAACATGAAGTTGTCGCCCTTCTCCTGAAGGTCGAACATCGACTTCATTGCGCCAAAGTAGTTGCCCCAGTGCAATTTGCCCGAGGGCTGAATGCCCGTCAAAATCCGCATCTCTATCCTCCAAATGGAAAAGATAGTTTAGCGCATTCCGGCGGCGGATTCAAGGGGCGAGCGCGACAGGGGCGGAGGCGGCGCGAAGAGACGGAGGCAAGCACGACAGAGACGGAGGCGGGCGCGACAGAGACGGAGGCGAGCGCGACAGAGACGGAGGCGAGCGCGACGGAGGCGGAGGCGGGCACGACAGAGGCAGAGGCGATCGCGACAGAGACGGAGGCGGGCGCGCCCTTCTGGGAAGTGGGAAAAGTTGAGGAAGCTGAGATTTTTAAGGCAAACTTCCTGGTTTTGCCGCCCACCCTTGTCAGCTTCAGCGGCCTCGGCGACAAGCGGCGGTCGGTGGCAAGTGGCGCCCTCGGCGGCAAGCAACCTCGGCGGCAAGCAGCCTCGGCGGCAAGCAGCCTCGGCAGCAATCGACGGTCGGCGGCAAGTGGCTGGGTGATAAACCGCACGAGTCGATGAATCGCATCGGATCGAAAATTGCATCGGATCGAACCCCACAGACGTTCAAGAGATTTTTCCGCATCATAATCTCATTGCGTCCAATCCCGCCTTCTGCTATCATTCCCGCATGGCCAAAA
>CAVEVC010000093.1:0-23393 GCA_963618935.1 Clostridiales bacterium CCNA10
ACATGGGCGACATCGCGCGCGTGAAGTGGGTGGACGGCAAGCCTGTCGTGCAAGGGATCGAGGGACGCGACAACGAGCAGGTCACGCTCGCGAACGGGATGCTGGTCAGCACACTCATGTCCTACGACATCTTCTGCGACCAGGAGAACGTGCGCGAGGCGCAGTTGCGGGTTCTCGACGGCGGCCGGGAGCTGGAGCTTCTTGTCGTCAAGGGGGCGAAGTTCACGACGGCGGACGAGGCGGCGATCCTGGAAAAGACGCGGCGGCACCTGAAGGACGAGATCCGGCTGTCGATCCGCTACACGGACGCGATTCCGCGCGCGGCGTCCGGCAAGTTCCGCGCCGTCGTGCAGGCGTAGGGGGATTTGACGTGGAGAAGGGCATTCATGATAGCCATGGAGAACATAGAGAACATGGAGAATGCGGGGAACGGGATTCTCCACGTTCTCCACGTTCTCCACGGCTAAAAAACGGGAAAGGTTTCTGACGTGGAGATCTGGAGAGCGTGGAGAAGGGTGAATGGCCATTGAGAACAGGAGAGCATTGAGAGGTAGATGAAGATACTGTTTTTCAGCCATTACTACACGCCGGAGGGGAATGCGCCGGCGACGCGCGTGAGCGCGCTCTGCGAACGGTGGGCGAAGGCCGGACACGACGTCACGGTCGTCACGTGTCCGCCGAACGTGCCGAGCGGCGTCGTCTACGACGGCTACGCGAACCGGCGCGCGAGCGAGGTCCTCAACGGCGTCAAGGTCGAGCGCGTCAAGGTCTACCTCGCCGCCAACAAGGGCGCGGTGCGCCGGATGCTGAACTTCGTCTCCTTCTTCTTCCAGGCACTGCTCGCGGCCCTGCGCCTGCCGAGGCCGGACGTCGCGATCGCGACGAGTCCGCAGATCTTCTGCGGCTACGCGGGCGTGTGGTACAAGCGCCTGCGGCACGTGCCGCTGGTGGTCGAGATCCGGGACATCTGGCCGGAGTCGATGGGCGCGGTCGGGGCGCACATCCCCCGCTTCGCCTACAGGGTCCTGGAGAAGATCGAGCAGGCGATGTACCGGACGTGCGACGCGCTCGTGACCGTCGGGGACGGATACAAGGCGCGGCTGGCGGAGAAGGGCGTGCCGGCGGGGAAGATGTCCGTCGTCATGAACGGCACGGATCTCGCCGTCTACAGGCCGCAGCCGAAGAACGCGGCGCTTCTGCGGCAGTGGGGGCTGGAGGGCAAGTTCGTTGTCAGCTACATCGGAACGGTCGGCATGGCGTGCGGCTTGGAGGTCGTGCTCGACGCCGCGCCGGGCGTGCCGTCCAACGTGGTCTTTGTCATTGTCGGCGACGGCGCGCACCGGGTCCGGCTGGAAGAGGAGGCGAAGCGGCGGGGGCTTCGCAACGTCGTCTTCACGGGACGCCAGCCGAAGGCGTCCATGCCCGATTGGGTCGCGTCCTCGGACGCCAGTCTCGTCCACCTGAGGAAGACCGAGCTGTTCACGACGGTGATGCCGTCCAAGATCTTCGAGAGCGCCGGCTGCCGGCGTCCGATCATCATGGGCGTGGACGGCTTCGCGAAGAAGCTGGTGATGGACGCGGAGGCGGGGCTGGACATGGCGCCGGGCGACGCCGCGTCGCTCGTCGCGTGCGTCGAGCGGCTGGCGGGCGACCCGGAGCTGTGCCGCCGGCTCGGGGAGAACGCCTACGAGCGCATCGCGAAAGTCCACAACCGCGACCGGCAGGCCGAGACCTATCTGACCTTGCTGGAAAAGGTGTCGAACGGGATTTAGCCGTGTAGAGATGGAGAGATGGAGAGAAGTGAATAGCCGTGGAGAACATAGAGAACATGGAGAATGCGGGGAAGGGGATTCTCCACGTTCTCCACGTTCTCCACGGCTAAAAAAGCAGAAGGAAGGATTTGACGT
The DNA here is from genome assembly GCA_963618935.1 of Clostridiales bacterium CCNA10. Taxonomy (GTDB): domain Bacteria; phylum Verrucomicrobiota; class Kiritimatiellia; order RFP12; family UBA1067; genus RUG572. Next base: position 1,908 of record CAVEVC010000093.1, read on the forward strand.
GGAGTCGGGAGAACGTGGAGACATTGTCTATCCGTGTAGAGGTGTAGAAATGGAGAAAGAGAGGAAGGCAAAAATGAAAATCATCTCCGTCGTCGGCGCCAGGCCGAACTTCATGAAGGTCGCGCCGCTCTGCCGCGCGCTCAAGGCGTATCCGTCGGTCGAGCACGTCCTCGTCCATACGGGCCAGCACTATGACGTCCGCATGAGCGAGCAGTTCTTCCGCGAGCTCGACATCCCGAGCCCGGACATCAACCTCGAAATCGGCTCGGGCTCGCACGCGGAGCAGGTCGGCAAGACGATGATCGCCTTCGAGAAGGTCCTGCGGGAGGCGAAGCCCGACTGGGTGGTTGTCCTCGGCGACGTGAACGCGACGATCGCCTGCTCGATCACGGCGAAGAAGGAGCACGTCAAGTGCGCCCATGTCGAGGCCGGCCTTCGCAGCCGCGATCTGGACATGCCGGAGGAGATCAACCGCCTCGTCACCGACCGCCTCTGCGACCTCCTGTTCACGCCCGACCGCCTGAGCGACGCGAACCTCCGGGCGGAAGGCGTGCCGGACGAGAAGATCAAGTTCGTCGGCAACGTCATGATCGACACGCTGGAGCGCGAGCGCGAGAAGGCGGCGGCGCTGGACGTCTCGGCGACGGTCCGGGAGAATCTCGTTGACGAGCTCGCGGGACGCGAACTCCCCGCCCTTGCGGAGCGTGGCTATGTCGCCCTGACGATGCACCGGCCGAGCAACGTCGACCAGGCGGAGACGCTCGTCCCCGCCATGCGCTTCTTCCTGGACGAGGTTGCCAGGGAGCGGCCGATCGTCTGGGCGATCCATCCGCGCGCGCAGAAGATGCTGAAGGCGTTCGGCCTTTGGGACGAGGTTCGGATCCATCCGAACATGATCCTCGTCAAGCCCCTCGGCTACCATGCCATGCTCCGGCTGAACATGGGCGCGCGGCTGTTCATGACTGACTCCGGCGGGCTCCAGGAGGAATGCTGCGTCCTCGGCACGCCGTGCCTCACGATGCGCTGGAACACGGAGCGCCCCGTCACGCTCCAGGAGAACGGCGGCGCGTCCATTCTCGTGGGCAACGCCGTGGAGAAGATGCGCGCGGCGTATCGGACGCAGATCGACGCCCCGCGCCGCGCGATGCGCCCTGATCGGTGGGACGGCCATGCGGCCGAGCGGATCGCCCGGATCCTGGCCGGGGGGATGATGGAAAGGAGCATGCGGCCTTGATCCGCATAGAATAGTGAATCCGCTGCTGGCGACAGTGAGGAAAGGAGAGTTCGCGTGTACTACGTCAATAAAATCGTCGGTTGGATGCTGAGTCCCCTGGGGGGGTTGTTCCTCGGCTGTGTACTGGGGACGTTGCTGCGCCTCTATGCCGTTCGTGTACAGGGGCGCACCCTGAAACGGATCGGGACGGGGTGCATCGTCGCGGGTGTCGCCCTCGCCTGGATATTCGCCTGTGGCCTCACGACGCGCTTCATCGGCGTACCGCTGGAGGGCGAGGAGGTTTCATGTGCGGATGCCTTGGAACGGGGCGGCTGCGACGCGGTCGTCCTCCTGGGCGGCGGCATGGGGGCGCACGAGACATGCGGACGCGCGGAAATGCTCTCGGCGGCCGACCGCGTCTGGGAGGCGGCGCGCCAGTGGAAGGCGCATCAGAACGGCGATCTGAAGCTGACGTTGAGCGGGGTCGGCGTCGAACGGTCGTCCGTGCCGCTGTTGAGGGATCTCGGCGTCGACGAGAAGGCCCTTGTCTTCTTCCCCGAGGCGCGCAACACGGAAGAAGAAGCGCGGATGATTGCGGCGGCGGGGTTCAAGCGGATTCGCCTTGTCACGTCGGCGTGGCACATGCCGCGTGCGCGGATGCTCTTCGCGCGCGCGGGGCTGGAGGTCATTCCCGCGCCGACGGACTACGAGATGCACTATTGCGCCGAGCAGCCGCTGCAGATCAGTGACTTCTTCCCGAACGCCGACGCGCTCTGGCGCAACAGCGCGGCGGTGAAGGAATGGATTGCGCGCGTCCTCTACTGGCTGAAGGGGTGAAGGCTTGCGTGTCGCCAAGAGGGGAATCTTGTGGACGGGCCTCGAAAAGGCCGCTGTCTATGGAATCGGGCTTGCGCAGAGCGTCGCGCTGGCGCGCGGGCTGCTGTTGGGCGAAGATGACGGGACGGGCGGCGCGCTGGGCGGGGCAGCGCCTCGGCGCATGGGCGGTTCCCGTTGTGCGGTGGATGGGGCACAGGTTCGAGACATGAAGATCTTCGTCATCAGCCGGCGGCAGGACGGCGCGCGGCGCGAAGCCCTCGTGGCGCAGCTGCGCGCGCGGCGCCTCGCGTTCGAGCTCGTGGAGGCGGTGGACGGGCGCGCGCTCGGCTGCGCCGAGAAGCGGCGGCTCGCGGACTTCCCGAAGATGCGGCGCGTGCTGCGCGTCCTGAGCGACGGCGAGATCGGGTGCGCGGCGAGCCACCAGACCGTCTATCGCCGGATGCGGGCCGAGGGGCTGCCGGCCGCATGCGTCTTGGAAGATGACGCGCGGCTCGTCGGGGACTTCGCGCGCGAGGTCGGCGGCGAAGGACCGGGCGGCGCCGGCGGGGAGGGCGAATGCCGCGTGCGGCTCCTGACCGACAGGCGCAGGGGGATGGTCTGGACGGTCGGGTACGTGATCACCCGGGCGGGCGCGGAGGCGATGCTGCGCTACAACACGCCCATTTGGCGTGTGGCGGACTGCTGGGAGAGCCTGGTGCGGCGCGGGCTGCTGGCGCTTGACTGGAGCGCGTCCGCATGCGTCGAGCCGGACGGGCGGCTTCCGAGCGTCATCACCCCCGAAGGGCGGCCGCCGCACCGCCAGCCGCTTGCGATGGATGCGTGGAGCCGGGCGAAGCGCGCGTTTTGGCGTCTCTGCTACGGCATTGGCCTCAAGGTGTGAGTGACGTGATGAAGCTTTCCGTGATCGTGCCGAGCCTGACGGGCGAGGTGCCGAAGAGCCTGAAGGCGGATTCCCGGGCCGAGCTTGTCGTTGTGAAGGGCGTGCGCCCGGTCGCGGCGGCGCGGAACGAGGGCCTTCGGCGGGCGACGGGCCTCTTCGTCGCCTGGGTCGATGCCGACGACGAGGTGGCGGATGCGTGGCTGGACGAGATTGCCCATGCCCTGGAGGCGCATCCCGACGCGGACGTCATCGCCTTCGACGGACAGGCGGAATGGTGCGACGGGTCGGGCCGCGCGCCCTACCGTCTGAAGACGGGCGAAGATCTCGTGCGCGGCGTCCTGCGCGACGACATGCCGGGGCAGCTCTGGTGCAAGGTGTGGCGGCGCGCGCTCTTTGAGGGGCGCTCGTTCGTCGGCGCGGTGCATGAGGACTATCGCATGGAATGCGAAATCTTCCGCGATGCGGCGAGGGCGGGGCGGGCGGTCAAGGTCCATTACATCCCCAAGGTCCTGTATCGTTACCGGCGGCGGTCCACGGGGCTTTCCCAGGGGCGCGACGCGGCGGCCGTCTGCCGGGCGCTTCTCGCGCTCGCGCGCATCTGCTGGTGCCGGGACATGGCGCTTGGCGTCTGGAGGCGGTGCTGGGATTTCGCCAAGACGCCGTTGAGGAGGCTTGTGCGTTGAGCGGAGAGACAATCCATGTCGTCCTCACGTCGGACGCGAATTACGCGCCTGGTCTTCGGGTGACGCGCACGAGCATCTTGCGGAGCTGCGCGACGCCGGAACGCCTGGCCTTTCACGTCTTTGACGAGGCGGCGCTTCGGGGGCTTGAAGGGCTGGAGGCGTTCGCGCTCTACAACACGAGCAAGATGTCGTATCTGCGCCTCTTCCTGCCCGAATTGCTGCCGGGCCTTGACTGGGTCGTCTACAGCGACGTCGACACGATCTGGAATCGTGACGTGTGCGAGCTCGCCGAACTCCGTGACGCGTCGGTGTCCGTCCAATGGGTACGCGACTTTGAAAGCACGGTAAAGGATGTTCGTCCGTGGATACGGAAAACGGGGCTTCCGTTCGACGAGACGCGCTACGGCTGTTCGGGCGTCTGCCTCATGAACCTGAAGAAGCTGCGGCAGATGCGGCTGAGTGCGCGTGCCGTGGCGCTCGCGCGGCGGTTCGGAACGCCGCCCTATGCGGATCAGGATCTGCTCAACGTGATCTGCAACAAGGACTGCGGTCTTCTGCCGGAACACTGGGACGTGTTGTGCGGGCTGCGGGACTGGCGCACGCCGGCGGTGTATCACTTGACGGGCGTGGGCCGCCATTTCCACGACGCGGTTTCGCCCGTCTATCCGCCGCAGTATCAGCTCTGGTGGAACGTGGCGAACGGGACGGCGTCCGTCCACTGGCGCTCGCGCCTCCTCGCGGCCCTGTGGCCACTGCGCGCCGTCGCGCGCCTGCTGCCGCCGGACGTGCGCGCGCGCGTCATGCGCCAGGGATTCTTCGCGAAGGTTCTGGCAAGCTGGAGGGGGTACGTCCATGACGACTTGGCTCATTGACGCGCGGACGCTTGCATCGCGCCCGACGGGCATCGGAATGTACGCGGCGCGCTCTGTCGCCCGGCTGATGCATGAAGATCCCGCCGCGCGCTTTGTCCTCGCCTGCGACGTGAAGGAGAGCGCCGCCGTCCATGCACTGGAGGAGAAGGGGGCCGTTGTTCGCGTGTACGGGCGGCGCGTCTTCAACTCGCTTGGCGTCCTCGGCTATTTCCGCTTCGTCAAGCGCATCGTCGCCGAGGTGAGGCCCGACGTCTTCTGGCAGCCGAACAACCTTCAGCCATTCAGGCCGCAAGGCGTGCCGCGTGTCATCGTGGCAATGCACGACGTGTTCGGCCTGAAGGACTGGAGCTGGCGCTATGCGCCATGGCACCTCTACTACCGTCTTGCGTTCGGGCGGACGCTGCGCAACGTGACGGAGATCTGGTTCAACTCGCAGGAGACGGCGCGACAGGTCCGCGCGGCCGCGCCGCGCCGTGTCGCACGTCTCGCAACGCGCGTCGTCCATCCCCTCACGGACGTGCCGCCATGTGCGGCGATTCGCCCCTACGCTGCCGTGCGCCCCTATTTCCTCTATCTCGGCAACATCGAATACCGCAAGGGGGCGGACATCCTGCTTGCGGCGTATCGGCGCTATCGCGCGCAGGGCGGCGAGTGCGATCTTGTCTTCGCGGGCCAGGAACGGAATGTCCGCGTGCCGCGGACGGACGGCGTCCAGGTTCTTGGCTACGTGCCGGACGAGACGAAGTTCTCGCTCCTGCGCTCTGCCGTCATGCTCGTCGTCCCTTCGCGGGCGGAAGGCTATGGGATGCAGGTTGCGGAGGCGGCGGCCTTGCACGTGCCCTGCCTCGCATCCGACCTGCCCGTGTTTCGGGAGATCGACCCGACGGGGCGCACGGTCTTCCCCGTCGGCGACGTTGGCGCCTTGGCGCGCGCCATGCTGCGGGCGGTTCCGGGGCTGTCCGCTGCGGGCACGGGGCCTTCTGGCTTGGCGGCAAAAAGTGAATGTGGTCAATCCGCCGCCCAATTAGTATAATGTTTCCGCAAGGAGAAGACAGGTGACGAAGACAGCGTTGATTACCGGCGTGACGGGGCAGGACGGCAGCTACCTCGCGGAGTTCCTTCTGGAGAAGGGCTACGAGGTCCACGGCGTCATCCGGCGCAGCTCGACCGACTACCGCGAGCGGATCGCCCATCTGGAGGGGCGCGCGGGCTTCCACCTCCACTACGGCGACCTCGGCGACTCGCTGGGCGTCTTCCAGGTCGTCGCGGCCGTGCGCCCCGACGAGATCTACAACCTCGCGGCGCAGAGCCACGTGCAGGTCTCGTTCGACGTGCCCGAGTTCACGGCGAACGTCGACGCGACGGGCGTCCTGCGCGTCCTGGAGGCCGTGCGGCTCGCGGGCCTGAAGGACACGTGCCGCGTCTACCAGGCCTCGACCTCCGAGCTGTACGGCAAGGTGGAGGAGGTGCCGCAGAACGAGCGCACGCCGTTCCATCCCTATTCGCCCTACGCCGTCGCGAAGCTCTACGGCTTCTGGATCGTCAAGGAGTACCGCGAGGCCTACGGCATGTTCGCCTGTTCGGGCATCCTCTTCAACCACGAGTCCGAACGGCGCGGCGAGACGTTCGTGACGCGCAAGATCACGCTCGCCGCCGCCCGCATCGCCCAGGGCAAGCAGGAGAAGCTCCTCCTGGGCAACCTCGACTCCCTGCGCGACTGGGGCTACGCGAAGGACTACGTGGAGTGCATGTGGCTCATCCTCCAGAACAAGACGCCGGACGACTTCGTGATCGCGACGGGCGTGCAGCACAGCGTGCGCGAGTTCGCGCAGCTCGCGTTCCGCCACGCCGGCATCGAGGTCGAGTTCCGGGGGACGGGCCTCGACGAGAAGGGCGTCGACAAGGCGACGGGGCGCGTCGTCATCGAGGTCTCGCCCGACTTCTACCGCCCCACCGACGTCGTCAACCTCTGGGGCGACCCCGCCAAGGCCAGGGCCGAGCTCGGCTGGAACCCGCAGAAGACCTCGTTCGAGGAGCTCGTCGCGCGCATGGTCGCGCACGACATGAAGAAGGTCGCCGTGGAGCGCGCCGGGGAGCAGATCCGCCTGAACCTCGCCGAATACCTGGAGAAGGGGGTGGTGAAATGATCCGTCCGGGCGACCGCATCTACGTCGCGGGCCACCGGGGCATGGTCGGCTCGGCCTGCGTCCGCGCCTTCGAGAAGGCCGGCTTCGCGAACCTCGTCGTGCGCACGCACCGCGAGCTCGACCTGTGCGACGCGGCGGCCGTGCAGGCGTTCTACGAACGGGAGCGGCCGGACGTCGCGCTCATCGCGGCCGCGCACGTGGGCGGCATCGGGGCGAACGCGGCGGGCAACGCCACGTTCCTCCACGAGAACGCCCTCATCGCGATGAACACGGTCATGGGGGCCTTCCGCGCGGGCGTGAAGCGCCTCCTCTTCCTCGGCTCGACCTGCATCTACCCGCGCCTCGCGCCGCAGCCGATTCCCGAGTCGGCGCTCCTGACGGGCCCGCTTGAAACGACGAACGAGGGCTACGCGCTCGCGAAGATCGCGGGCCTCAAGCTCTGCGCGTTCCTGCGGCGCGACAGGGGCGTCCTCTACCACTCGCTCATGCCGACGAACCTCTACGGCCCGGGCGACAACTACGACGTCGTGGGCGGGCACGTCCTGCCCACGATGATCCGCAAGTTCGAGACGGCGCGCGTCAACGGCGACGCGACCGTCCCGCTCTGGGGCTCGGGGACGCCGCTCCGCGAGTTCCTGCACGTGGACGACCTTGCGGCGGCCTGCCTCTTCGTGCTCCAGCTGGAGAACCCGCCCGACTGGGCGAACGTCGGCTCGGGCCGCGAGGTCACGATCCGCGAACTCGCGGAGAAGGTGCGCGCGGCGACGGGCTGCGCCGCCGAGATCGCCTGGGACGCGACGAAGCCAGACGGCACGCCGCGCAAGCTCTGCGACACCTCCCTCATCCGCTCGCTCGGCTGGACGCCCCGGATCGGCCTGGAGGAGGGCCTGGCGCGCACGGTCGCGGACTACCGCGCCGCCGTCGCCAACGGCACGGTCCGCCTCTGACGCCGCCATCCGCCCGTGACCGTCTGGATCGCCAATCCGTTCGACAGCCTGCCGCTGGAGGGCAACCGCCCCCAGCGGTACTGGCTCATGGCGCGCGCCTTCGCGCGCGCCGGGCACGACGTCACGCTTTGGACAAGCGACTTCTCCCACGCCCGCAAGGCGAAGCGCGTGCTGACGGCGGCGCCCGGCACGGGACGGGCGTGCGGCCGCCGGGGCGTGGCGTGGCCCAGCGGGGAGACGCCGGCCTTCCGGGTCGTCCTCGTGGAGACGCCCGCCTACCGGGCGAACATCGGCCTGCGGCGCATCTGGTCGCACCGCGCCTTCGCGCATCGGTGGCGCGGCCTGGCGGGGAACGAACCGCCGCCGGACGTGCTGGTCACGTCGCTGCCGCCCCTCGCGCTCGGCCGGGCGGCTGGGGCGGTCCGCGCCGCCCGGACGCTCTGGGTCGTGGACGTGATGGACGCCTGGCCGGAGACGTTCGAGCGCATCGTGCCGCGCGCCCTGCTCGCGCCGCTGCGGGGCGTGGCGCGGCGCATCTACCGCGGCGCGGACGCGGTGACGGCCGTCGCGGAACGATACGTGGACCTGGCGCGGGCGTCCGGCGCGACGTGCCCGATGCAGGTCTTCCACCACGGGATCGAGCGCGTGGACGACGGCCCGGCTTCGCCCGTCCGCGCGGACGGCGCGTTCCGCCTCGCCTACGCGGGGAACATGGGCGCGTCCTACGACCTCGCCACGGTCGTCGAGGCGGTGAAGCAGCTGGACGGCGTGGCGCTCGATCTGGCGGGGAGCGGCCCGGACGAGGCGGCCCTGCGGGCGCGGGCGGCGGGCTGCGCGCGCATCCGCTTCCACGGCTACCTCGGGGACCAGGCGCTCCGGGACATGCTGGCCGCGTGCGACGCGGCGGTCGTCCCGATGTTCGACGCCTCCTGCGTGGGCGTGCCCTACAAGCTCGCGGACTACGCGGCGGCGGGCCTGCCGGTCCTCAACACGCTGCGCGGCGAGACGGCGCGCCTCCTCCAGTCCTACGGGGCGGGCGTCACCTGCCCGGCGGGCGACGAGGCGGCGCTGCGCGAGGCGGTGGCGGCGTGGCGCGCGTGCGCCCGCACGCCCGCGTGGGCGCGTCTGCGGGACGGGGCGCGGCGCCTGGCGGCGGCGTTCGACGCGCGCACGGTCTACGGCAGCTACGTGGCGTGGGTTGAAGGTCTGCGCGCAAAAAGGGTATAATGCGGGCGATGCGAAAACAGTGGATGCTCTTTGCCCTCACGCGGCTCGTGGGGCTGGTGGCGGATACGGCGCTGATGGGGGCGGCGTACCTGGCCGCGGTCATGCTGCGCTTCGACTTCCGCGAGCCGCAGTGGGGCTGGCGCGCGACGGCGCTTGGCTTCGGGACGGTGTGGCTCGTGCAGGTCCTCGCGCTCGTGGCGACGGGCTGCTACCGCCTGCCGTGGCGCCGCACGGGGATGCTGGACGTGCCGCGCTACGTGGGGGCGTTCGCGCTGAGCGCCGCCGCGCTGACGGCCCTCCGCTGGTGCCTGCCCGACCTGAGCCTCGCGCACGTCCGCCCGCCCTATTCGATCGCGCTCATCTCGACGGTGCTGGCGTTCTGCGCGACGCTGGGCGTGCGCCTCGCGTGGCGGCGCTACGCGGAGGCGCGGCGGGACGAGAAGAAGCTGCTGCGGCGCGGCGAGAAGGCCGTCGGCGGCGCGGAGGTCGTGGAGATGCTGCGCGGGAAGACCGTCCTCGTGACGGGCGCGGGCGGCACGATCGGCGCGGAGCTCGTGCGGCAGGCCGCGCGCAACGGCGCGCGGCGCGTGGTCATGGTGGAGCGCGGCGAGAACGCCCTCTACGAGATCGACCGCGAGATGCGCGGCGCGGGCGTGAGCGCGGACTGCGTGCCGGAGCTGGCGGACATCGCGGACGAGGCGCGGATGCGCCGCCTGCTCGCGCGCTGGCGGCCCGAGATCGTCCTCCACGCCGCCGCCTACAAGCACGTGCCGATGGTGGAGGCGAACCCGCTCGACGGCCTGCGGAACAACACGCTCGCGACGCGGCAGCTCGGCGCCTGGTGCGGCGAGGCGGGCGTGGCGCGCTTCGTGATGGTCTCCACCGACAAGGCCGTGAACCCCGTGAGCGTGATGGGCATGACGAAGCGCCTCGCCGAGGCGCTGCTGCTGGGCCTCAACGCGCGGCCGGGGGGCGGCGGGGCGAACGGCGCCGTCTACTCCTGCGTGCGCTTCGGCAACGTGCTGGGCTCGAGCGGCAGCGTGGTGCCGCTCTTCCGCGAGCAGATCGCGCGGCGGGGCCCGGTGACGGTGACGCACCCCGCGATGCGGCGCTACTTCATGAGCGTGGAGGAGGCGGTGGGGCTCGTGCTGGAGGCCGCCGTGATGGGGAACGGCTGCATCTACACGCTCGACATGGGGCGGCCCGTGAGGATCGTGGACCTCGCGGAGGACATGATCCGCCAGGCGGGCTACAAGCCCTACGTGGACGTGCCGATCGTCTTCACGGGGATCCGACCCGGCGAGAAGCTCTTCGAGGAGCTGGACGTGGGCGAGAGGAGCGCCTGCCGCACCGGGCACGCGCGCATCTTCGTCTGCACGGCCGCCGGGCGCGGCGGGGACGTCGCCTACGAGGACGTCGCGGCGTTCGCGGCGGGCATGCCGGACGGCGAGGCGGTGAAGCGCTTCCTGCGGGAGCGCGTCGGCGCCTGACGGAGGGAGCGGATGACGGCCTCGCTCATCGTCCCCTGCTGGAACTGCGCCGCGACGCTCGCCCGCTGCCTCGCGTGCGTGCGGGCGCAGACGCACCCTGACTTCGAGGCCATCTTCGTGGACGACGGCTCGACGGACGCGACCGGCGACCTCCTCGCCGCCGCCGCCCGCGCCGACGCGCGCCTCCGCGTCGTCTCGCGGCCCCACCGCGGCGTGAGCGCCGCGCGCAACGCCGGCCTCGACGCCGCGCGCGGCACGTACATCTTCTTCGCCGACCCCGACGACGCCTTCTCCCCCGACCTCATCGCAACGGGCGTCGCGGCGATGGAGGCGGACCGGGCGGACTACTGCGTCTTCCCCTACCGCGAGAAGGCGGAGGGCGAGGCCGCCTTCCGCCTCGTGCCCCTGAAGGGCCCCTGCCGCCACTTCTCCAACGCCGAGATCGTCGCCGCGCACATGAGCCGCCTCTTCGGCTATTCGGCCGCGCACGTGCGGGCCTGGTACGCGGGCGCGCCCCTCGCCGCGCACCGCCTGCAGGGCGGCGTGTGGCGGTGCGTCTACCGGCGCGCGCTCGTCGAGGCGCGGCACGTGCGCTTCGACGAGCGGATCGCGCTCTACGAGGACGCCGTCTTCAACTGCGCGTACATGCTGGGCGCGAAGCGGATGACGTGCGCGGCGGAGCCGCTCTACGACTACATCCTCTCGCGGCGCGGCGCCGTCGCGCGCCTGCGGGGCGGCGTGCGCGAGCTGCGCAACAAGCTGGAGCTTCTGCGGGCCCGGAAGGAGCTGGACGCGGCGAGCGGCGGGCGCCTCGGGCCGATGTACGCGGCCTCGTGCGTCTTCTCGCTTCTGGAAATGCTGCGGATCGTCCTCGCGGGGCGCGCGCCGCTCCGCGAGGGCCTGCGCCTCGTCGACGCCTACGGGCGCGACCCGGCCGTGCGCGCCGCCCTGCGCGCGTTCCCGCTCTCCGCGCGGCGCCCCGTCCTGGCGCTCGCGGTCCTGGCTCTCCGCGCGCGCTACCGCTGAGGCCCCAACGGGATTGCCCGCAGCAGGCAAATGCGGTATACTTGCAGGCGCATTTCATTCAACAAAGGAGCATGTAAGCATGAAGAAGCTGATGATTGCCACTGCGGCGGCGGGCCTCTCCGCCTCGCTTTTCGCCGGCCTCTACGGCGACACGCCGGACGCCAAGCACGCCTGGGCCGTCCACGACATGAACCGCCCGAACCCCGTCAAGGTCGAGCCGGGGCGCGAGGTCGGCCAGCCGCCGAGCGACGCCGTCGTCCTCTTCGACGGCACGCGCGAGAGCTTCGAGAAGAACTGGTGCGACGCGAAGGGCGGCCCCACGAAGTGGAAGTTCGTGAACGGCACGCTGGAGTCGGTGCGCGCCGCCGGCAACATCTGCTCCCGCCAGAAGTTCGGCGACGTGCAGCTGCACGTCGAGTGGCAGGCCCCCGTCAAGGTCGAGGGCATGGGCCAGGGCCGCGGCAACTCGGGCGTCTTCGTGCTGGGCGGACACTACGAGGTGCAGGTGCTGGACAGCTACGAGACGAACCCCGCCGACATGAAGAACCCGAACTACGCGGACGGCCAGGCCGGCTCGGTCTACGGGCAGAATCCCCCGCTCGTCAACCCCACCCGCCGCCCGGGCGAGTGGCAGACCTACGACATCGTCTTCCACCAGCCCATCTTCGACGGCAGCCGCCTCGTCCACCCCGGCTCGCTCACCGTCTTCCTGAACGGCGTCCTCGTGCAGGACCACTGGGAGCTTGAGGGCCACACCTGGCACAGCCGCCGCGCCGCGCAGGAGAAGCCGTCGGCCACGAAGGGCTCGATCCAGTTCCAGGACCACGGCAACCCCGTCCACTTCCGCAACGTGTGGGTGCGCGAGCTGCCGAGCCGCTACGCGAACACGACGCACGGCGCCTTCCTCGCGAACGAGGCCGACGTGACGGCCCTCCGCCGCGAGACCGCCGCGAAGCTCTTCGCGAAGATCGACCAGTCGAAGTGCGGGGCCGAGCAGGTCAACCAGATCTACGAGGTGATCGCCTACTCGAAGGACGAGCCCTTCCTCGGCGCGTGCAAGAAGATCTGCGCGGGCTACCTCGCGCAGCTGGACGCGATGGACGACAAGGCGCTCGACGCGAACAAGGGCGCGATCCTCTCCGTCAAGCGCTCGATCGACGTGCTGAAGCGCAACAAGGTCGTCGAGGGCTGCCCGCTCTTCGCGAAGGTCCTCTCGGTCGTCGAGCAGAAGGGCTGGGAGAAGAGGAAGTAGGCGGCCGGTGGCGCGGAAGATCCAGCCCTGCGTGCTGACCATCGCGGGCAGCGACTCAGGCGGCAACGCCGGGGTCCAGGCGGATCTTCGCGCGTTCCACTGCTACGGCCTGCACGGCTGCACGGTGTTCGCGGCGCTCACGGCGCAGAACCCGCGCGGCGTGCGGAGCGTGCTGGACGTGCCGGCGGCGTTCATCGCGGACCAGCTGGACGCCGTCTTCGAGATGTACAGCGTGCGGGCGCTCAAGACCGGGATGCTCGCGACGCCCGAGGCGGTCGAGGCCGTCGCGGAGCGCCTGCGCGCCGTCCCGCGCGTGAAGAAGGTCATCGACCCGGTGATGGTCGCCACAAGCGGCGCAAAGCTCATCTCGGACGAGGCGGTCGCCGCGCTTCGGGAGAAGCTGCTGCCGCTCGCGACGCTCATCACGCCCAACCTGCCCGAGGCGGCCGCCCTGCTGGGGCGCCCCGTCGGGCCTGGCGAGGGCATGCGCGAGGCGGCGCGGGAGCTGGCGCGCCGGTTCGGGTGCGCCGTCCTCGTGAAGGGCGGCCACGCGGCCGCGCCCGGCGGGACGGCGGAGGACGTGCTCTTCGACGGGCGGCGCGTGCGGGCGTTCGCGAAGCCCGCGCTCGCCCACCCGGTCTCCACGCACGGAACGGGCTGTTCGCTCGCGGCGGCGCTCGCGGCGGAGCTGGCGCGCGGGGCGTCCCTCGCGCGGGCGGTCGAAGGCGCCAAGGACTTTGTCTTCGACGCGATCCGGACGTCGTATCGCGTCGGCAAAAACTGCGGAGTTCTGGGAATGCCCAGGGAAAGGTAGGCGGCCATGTCCACGGAAGACATGAACGACCAGGATGATTTCGCGGACGACGAGCTGATCGTCCGCAGGAAGAAGCGCCCCGAGCAGAAGACGGGCGTGACGGCGGCTGGCGTGCTGACGGCGGCGGCCGAGGCGCTGGAGGCGCTGCGGGCCAAAGCCCCCCTCGTGCAGTGCATGACGCACGCGGCCGCGGCGGACCTCGCCGCGCGCGCGCTGAAGGCGCTCGGCGTCCCCTGCGCGATGGTGGAGGACATGGGCGAGGCGTCGCAGTTCACGTCCGTGGCGGACAGCCTGCTCGTCAACGTGGGCACGGCGACGAAGCCGCAGGCGGACGCGATGCGCGCGGCGGTGTCGCACGCGAACCTGGGCGGCCGGCCCTGGACGCTCGACCCCGCCGGCGTGGGCGACCTGCCCCTGCGCACCTTCACCGCGAAGGAGCTCATGCGCCGCTTCCCGGCCATCATCCGCGGCAACGCGGCCGAAATCAGCTTCCTCGTCCACAACGCGCGCCCCGCGCGCGGCACGCCCCTCGTAAGCGACGCGGTGGCGCAGGACGCCGCCCGCCTCGCCGGCGTCACCCACGCGGCCGTCCTCCTGACGGGCGCGACGGACTACGTGGCCCTGGAGGGCGCGCCGCTCGTCGCCGTGCTGAACGGCGCGCCGCTGATGGCGCGCGTCGCGGGCCTCGGCGGCGCGCAGGGCGCCCTCTGCGCCGCGTTCCTCGGCGTCCTCGGCGGCAAGGCGCGCTGGGAAAGCGCGCTCGCGGCGGCCTTCGCCCTCGCGCTCGCCGGCGAACGCGCGGCGGAGGCGGCGAAGGGCCCCGGCTCGTTCTTGCCCGCCTTCCTGGACGCGCTCGACGCGCTGACGCCGGACGACGTGCGGACGCGCGGGAAGGCGCAGATCGTCCCCGTCGGGGGCTGATGGAAAAAGCAGCCAGCCCTGCCGTTTCGGGCAGGGCTGGTCGGCGGCGAGGCCTTCGTCCGCTCACTCGAAGCAGATGATCGCGTTCAGGCGGTCGCGCAGCGCGTCGACGTCCGTCTCCGTCACCTCGCGCACCTCGACGGGCCCGTTCTCCTCGATCTGCACGGGGCGGACGAGGCCGACCACGTTCTTCACGAACACGGGGCGGTAGTCGTCCCAGCCGAGGTCTTTGCTCTTGTCGTGGTTCGCCCGCTCCAGCGTCTGCACCTCGCGGGCGAGGCATTCGAGGAGGTCGGTCTCCGCGGTGTGGTCGGCGACCGCCAGCTTCACCGGCGTCGTCTCCGCCGCGCCCGTCGCGCCTTCCGCGTTCGTCCGGTCGGCGAGGTCGTTGTCGCCCTGGAAGTTGATCAGCTCCGTGGTCTGCCCCTCGATGCACGCCGAGGTGTCGAACGCCTCCTTGATGAGCCGGCGGTTGAGCTTCGTGCCGAGCGTGTCGTAGAACATGTCGACCGAGAGCTTCACGTAGGTCTCCAGCGCCGAGTGGACGTAGGTCTTGACCGTGTCGTGGAAGTTCACGTAGCGCGAGGGGTCCTTCGGGTGGCGGTTCATCGCCGTCGCCTCGACGAACTCGAAGTGCAGGTAGATGCCGCCGACCTTCTCGTCGGAATACTTCGAGAAGAGGTATTCCCGGAGCTCGTCCTTCAGCTTCAGGGGCACGAGGTCGTGGCCCTTGTGGAGGAGGTAGGGGCAGGTGCGCGACGCGTCGCGGCGGGGGTCGTAGTTCGGGTCCGCGTCCGGGTCGTAGCCCTCCTCGTAGGCGTCGTTCTCCTCGATGAGGCCGTCGATGCCGCCGTCGTCGAAGAAGTCCAGGATGTGCCCGAGGGCGGCGACGCGCTCCTTCAGGACGTCCATCAGGTCTTCCGGCACCTTCGTCGCGGCGGCCATCTTCAGCATCTGGTCGACCTTCGCCCGGTAGGCGGCGGCGTCGAACGGGCCCTTGCCGACGGCGAGGGCGCGCGTGACGATCGCCGAGACGCGGCGCTCGGTGAGCGGCTTGCCGGACGACACCACGCCGTCCGCGCCGACGCCGAAGTCGGCGCGCTTGAAGTCCCGGCCGAGGAGCTTCTCCAGCTGGTCCATGAAGCCCTGGGAGAAGCGCGTCTTGCCGTCCTCGCCGACGGTCGCGCCCTCGATGCCGAAGGCCTCGCCGAGGCTGCGGAGGAACGCGGTGCGCACCTCGTTGTTGGCCGCCTTCGTCGCCGACGAGCGCATCCAGCGGAAGATGTTCGCGGAGGAGAAGGTCTTCCTGTTCGCGACGAGGCCGCCGTCGGCGTTCACGTTGACGATGGTGTTGTCGTTGCCGGTCTTGAAGGCGACCGGGGCCGCCAGCTTGGTCAGGTCGAGGCTCATGTTGGGCTTCCTTTCTTTCGTTCTCTCGTCTTGGCGCGTGCCGCCGCGCCCTCACTCGAAGCAGAGGACCGCGTTCAGGCGGTCGCGGAGCGCGTCGATGTCCGCCTCCGTCACCTCGCGCGTCTCCACGGGGCCGTTCGCCTCGATCTGCACGGGGCGGACGCGGCCGACCAGGTTCTCCACGAAGACGGGGCGGTAGTCGTCCCAGCCGAGGTCCTTGTCCTTGTCGGGCTTCGCGTTCTCCAGCGTCTGCGCCTCGCGGGCGAGGCATTCGAGCAGGTCGGTCTTCTCGTCGTGGTCGGCGACCGCCAGGTTCACCGTGCCGCTTCCGTCCGCCGACTCGACGAGCCCGTGGTTGGCCTGGAAGAGGATCAGCTCAGACGTCTGCCCCTCGATGCAGGCGGTGCAGCTGAAGGTCTTCTCGACGAGGGTGGGGAAGAGCGGCGTGCCGATCGTGTCGAAGAACATGTCGGTCGCGAGCTTGATGTAGGCCTGGAGCGCGTCGTTCACGTAGCTCCGGACCGCGTCGAGGAAGCTCACGCGCTCGTCGCTCCCCTCGAAGGCGCGGTTCTTCAGCGTCACCTTGAGGTTCTCGACGTGGAGCAGGACGCCGCCGCGGCTCGTGTCGGAATACTTCTCGAAGATGGCCATGCCCAGCTGCGTCCGGCTCCGCAGGGGGATGCGCTCGTCGCCTTTCTTGAGGAAGTAGGGGACGTCGCGGTCCTGCTCGGAGGTGCTGAGGACGTAGTAGTTCCCGTGGGCCTCCTCGTCCTCGTCGACGTAGTAGAGGTTCTCCTCGAGGAACGCGTCCACGCCGCCGGCCTCGAGGAAGTCGAGGGCCCGGTTCATCCGGTAGATCTGCCGGCCCAGCTTGCCGAGGTTCTCGTCGCTCAGCCCCGCGGTGCGGCCCATCCGGCCCATCTCGGCGACCTTCGCGCGGTAGGCGGCGATGTCGAACGGCGTCTTGCCGACGACGAGGGCGCGGGTGACGATCGCCGAGATGCGGCGCTCGGTGAGCGGCTTGCCGGAGGTGACGACGCCGTTCTCGTCGATGCCGAAGTCGTCGCGCTTGAAGTCCGCGCCGAAGATCTCCTCGAGCCTGTCCATGAATTCCTTGGAGAAGCGCGTCCTGCCGTCGCTGCCGACCGTCGCGCCCTCGATGCCGAAGGCCTCGCCGAGGCTGCGGAGGAACGCGGTGCGCACCTGGTTGTTGGCTGCCCGCGTCGAGGAGAGGCGCATCCAGCGGAAGATGTTCTTGGAGGAGAACGTGCCGCTCTGGACCAGGCGGTCTCCGTTCAGCTTGGCGATGGCGTTTCCGTCGCCGGTCTTGAAGGCGATCGGGGCTGCGAGTTTCGTGACGTCGATGTTCATGGGTCGGCTCCTTTCGTTGGGGGCGCGCGTTTCCGCGCCCGTTGTCGCCCTGTATGCGCGGAAGCGGGGAAAAGGTTACAGGCGTCCTACACCTGCAGGAATCCGTCGCCGAGGCCCGGCGCGCCGTCGGCCGGCGAGGCGGGGGCCGACTCGTCCGGGCGGTAGTCCGCGACGATCTTCCGCCACGTCTCCAGCACGTTGACGAAGCGCTCGAGGAGCGCGAGGAACTTGGCCGTGTCGAGGAGCGGCAGGGGCGCGAGGCGCGTGAGCGTCAGCGCGCCGCCGTCCGGGTCGACGGCGAGCGTCGCGCCCGCCGTTCCGGCGAAGTTGAAGTTCGCCTCCAGCATCGCGCGGTGCAGCGCGGCGAGGCCCTGCGGCGGCGGCTCGCCGATGACGCCGTTCAGGACGACCGCCTCGAGCTCGGGCATCTCCAGGACGGAGACGGCCATGCCGTCGATCTCCAGCTGCGTCGTGCCGTCGTGGGCCAGGAGGTCCACGCCGAGCGTCCGCCCGGCCTCTTCCATCAGTTCTTCGAATGTCATGCTTTTCCCTTCCGAACGCCTCGCGGCGCGTCTTCGCGTGGCGGGAACTATACCACATCCGCTTCGTGCCCGTCAACGGCGGCGCGCCGGGGCGGGCGATTGTGCTATAATACGCGCCATGAAGAAGTTCCAGACCATGGGGGCGCTGGCGCTCGCGCTCCTCGCCGGCTGCGCGTCCTTCGAGGCGACGCGCAGCCAGAAGTTCGTGGACGAGGCGGGCGCGTTCGTCCACGTCGACTACGGGGCCGACAAGGAGCCGCGCACCTCCACCTTCGTCCTCTCCAACGGCGTGCAGCTGCCGTTCAGGTCGAAGCTGAAGGTGCGCGTCGAGCTGCCGGACGGCACGCGCTTCACCGCCTACCAGCGGATGTCCACCGCCGGGAACCTCTACCTCGACGAGGACGGGGAGTGGGAGTACTTCGAGCAGGGGACGGGCTGCCTCGTCGCGCGGAAGGCGCCCGACGGCAAGGGCTTCCTCGTCCGCTTCCAGGGCACGCTCTGCGCGAGCGTGCGCAACCCCCTGGAGGAACGGCGTCCGTCCGTCCGCGGCGACACCTCGACGCCGAAGGGCTTCGGCCGCGAGTCCTCCGGGCCCCGCACCGCGGAGTGAACGCCATGTCCGTCCTCGACAACATCCGGGTCGTCCTCGTCGGCACCCTCTACACGGGCAACGTCGGCAGCGCCTGCCGCGCGATGGCCAACATGGGCTTCCGCAGCCTCGTGCTCGCCGCGCCCAACCTCCAGAACGACTGGGGCGAGGGCGAGCGCATGGCCGTCCACGCGACGGACGTCCTGCGGAACCGGCGCGAGTGCGCCACGTTCGAGGAGGCCGTCGCGGACTGCGTCGCCGTGGTCGGCACGACGGCCCGGGGCGGGCTCTACCGCCAGCACGTGAAGGCGCCGCGCGACTGCGCGCCCGGCCTCCTCGCGCTTGCGGCGACCGGCCCCGTCGCGCTCGTCTTCGGCCGCGAGGACAAGGGGCTCCTCAACGAGGAGGTCGCCCAGTGCACCCACCTCGTCCGCATCCCCGTCGACGAGGGCTACACCTCCATCAACCTCTCCCAGGCCGTGCTCATCACCTGCTACGAGCTCTTCACCGCGACGGGCGCCTACGTGCCGCCGCACGAGAAGGCCCCGCCCGCGCCCCAGGCGCAGAAGATGCAGCTCATGAAGAACTGGCAGACGATGCTGCGGGACATCGGCTTCATGGACGAGAAGCAGGCCGGGCACATGATGCAGGGCATCCACCGCATCTTCTCGCGCGGCGTGCAGACGCGGGACGACGCCGCCATCATGCTCGGCGTCGCCCGCCAGGCCCTCTGGGCCCACCACAACCCCGCCCTCGAAGGCCGCCGGCCCTCCATCGGCTGACCTTGCTGCCGTGCGGGGCTTTTGGTAGAATCGGTCTGATTTCTGGAAAAACGGAGGAACGAGACATGGCGACGTGTACATGCGGATGCGGGGCGGACACCGGCTTCCAGGCCCCCCTCAAGGCGCTCAACTTCCTGCGGGCGCACGCCCACGGGGACGGGCAGACGGTCGCGGTCGCGTGGGAGCGCGAGGACGGCAACGTCTACCGCTACGACATGGCGGTGCCCGCGCGCATCCACCCGGCCATGCTGCCGGGCGTGAAGCACCTCGTGGAGCGCGTCGTCAAGTTCGTCCTCTGGAGCGCGGGCGGCTGGAAGCTCCACCTCTCCGGCCCGGACGGCATCGTGAAGCCCATCGCGCGGGCCTACAGGAAGAAGGGCGCGCGGGCCTTCGACTACGCCTTCTTCAACGACCTCTACGCGCGCCCGCTTGAGACCGCCGTCGTCCCCCTCAAGGCGATGCCCGAGACGCACGAGCGCGAGGTCGTCGTCAAGAACAACACGAACGGCTGCCGCATCGGCTTCGACCTCGGCGCGAGCGACTTCAAGGTCTCCGCGCTCCGGAACGGCAAGGTCGTCTTCTCGAAGGAGTTCCCGTGGGACCCGCGCAGCCAGCCCGACCCCGACTACCACTACGAGAAGCTGAGCGCGGGCCTGGAGGAGGCCGCCGCCGCCCTCGGCGGGCGCGTGGACGCGATCGGCGGCTCGACGGCGGGCACGCTCGTGGGCAAGCGCCTCGGCCCGGCCTCGCTCATCCGCGCCGTCCTCGAAAAGGCGCCCGAGAAGAAGGAGCTCGCGCGCGGCCTCTTCACGCGCATCGAGGAGGAATGGCAGTGCCCGTTCGAGGTCTTCAACGACGGCGACGTGACGGCGCTCGCGGGCGCGATCGCCATGAAGCGCACGGGCATCCTCGGCATGGCGATGGGCTCCAGCGAGGCCGTCGGCTACATCAACCCGAAGGGCGCGCTCACGGGCCGCATCAGCGAGCTGGCGTTCGCGCCGGTGGACCTCAACCCGAACGCGCCGAAGGACGAGTGGAGCGGCGACGCGGGCGTGGGCGCGATGTACTTCTCGCAGCAGGCGGTCGACCACCTCGCGCGCCTCTTCGGCTTCAGGTTCCCGAAGGCCATGAAGCTGCCGGACCGCCTCAAGGCCGTGCAGGAGGCGATGGAGAAGCACGACGGGAGGACCCTGCGCGTCTACCTCATGATCGGCCGCTACCTCGCGAACTCGGCTGCGTGGTACCGCGAGTTCTACGACTACTCGAACCTGATGGTCCTCGGGCGCGTGACGAGCGGCTTCGGCGGCGAAGTCATCCTCAACACGGCGAAGATGGGCCTGGAGGCGGTGGACCCCTACCTCGCCGAGCAGATCGACATCTTCATGCCGGACGAAAAGGCCCGCCGCCTCGGCCAGTCCGTCGCCGCCGCCCAGATCCCCGTCGTGGCGTAGGGGGGCATGCGTGGCGACGCCGGGGAACGTTGAGGCGATGGGGCTTGCAGGGCCACGGGATGCGGCCTTGCGTGAACCTGTTGACGTAGAGTCGCGTATCCTGACGATTCGTGGGGTACAGGCCATGCTGGACCGTGACTTGGCCGCGCTCTACGGCGTTGAGGTCAAGTACCTGAACCGGCAAGTCAAGCGTAATGCCGAACGCTTCCCTTCGGATTTCATGTTCCAGCTTTCAAAGGAAGATTGCCTAAGGTGCCAGATTGTCACCTTAAACGAAAGACGAGGTCAGCACCTCAAGTATCTCCCATACGCCTTTACCGAGAACGGCATCGCCATGTTGAGCGGGGTTCTTCGCTCTCCCCATGCCATTGCCGTGAACATCCGCATCATGCGTGCCTTTGTCGCCATGCGGCGTACATTGGCGGCGATGGGGCCTGTCCTTTCACGCATTGAAGCGAACGAACGGCGGCAGATTGTGGATCAGGCGCGGAACGAGGCACGGTTCGATGAGATCTTCGGCGCGATGCAGGATGGGAGGTTCCCGCCGCAGAAGATTTTCTATGATGGCGAGGTGTTCGATGCGGATGTGTTTGCGGCCAGGCACATCCTTTCCGCAAGGAAGACCATTCTGCTCATTGACAGCTGGGTGGACGTGGTGACGTTGGAAATGCTGGCGAAGAAGGCGAAGGGCGTGACGGTGGAGATCGTTACCTCGTCTCGTGGCAACAGGCTGTCCACTGCCGACATCGCGAAGTTCAATGCGCAATACGGCGGTCTCTCGGTGAAGACGAGCCCCCGGTTTCACGACCGATTCCTCGTCGTCGACGACAAGCGGCTCTATCTCTTCGGCGCATCGCTGAAGGATCTTGGGAAAAAGTGCTTTGCCTTTGCAAGGCTCGATGCGGGCGAAATCGCGGAGTTGAGGGCACGGTGTGAATGACGGAATGAACCATCTGGACATGACGCGGCGCGCGTTTGTGGGGGCGGCGGCGGCGGGGATGTGCCTCGGCGCCGAAGGCCTGTTCGCGGCGG
>CAVEVC010000094.1:0-9943 GCA_963618935.1 Clostridiales bacterium CCNA10
CTTCGGAAACAGGCCGACGGCCTCACGGGCCACGCCGAGGAGCTCTACGACGACATCGGGAAGTCCGACTGGCTGACCGGGGCGAACGCAGGCGGGGAGTTCGCCTGGGAACGCGGGCCCTACTACGCGAAGGGGCTTGTCTCGCTCGCGTTTGTCCTCGACGACGCGGACCTCAAGGCCAAGGCGCGGAAGTGGGTGGACGCCATTCTGAACTCCCAGCGGGCGGACGGCGACTTTGGTCCGAAGAGGCGGAACTGGTGGGCGAACATGATCGCGCTCTGGCTTCTGCGCGACTGGTGCGAGGCGACGGGCGATGCGCGCGTCGTGCCGTTCCTCGAACGCTACTTCGCCTTTCAGCGCGAAGCGTTCGCGGCCTATCCGCTCGCCGCCGAGTCGAAGTGGGCGGTTGCGCGCGCGGGCGACGAGCTGGACGTCGTGCTGTGGCTCTGCCGCCGCACGCGCAAGGCCGAATGGCTCGACTTCGCGCGGACGGTCTCGGCCCAGTCGGCGGACTGGACGACCTACTACTGGCGCGGCGGCGACCCGGCGGGCCCGAACGCGAACGGATGCCGAAGCCACATCGTGAACTTCATGCAGGGGCTGAAGACGCCTGCGCTGCAGTCCCTCCTCGACGGCGATGCGCGCAGGCGCGGCGCCTACGCGGCGGCGTTCGCCCCCGACGGCTGGATCATGCGCCTCTACGGACGCCCAGACCGCATGGTCAACGGCAGCGAGCCGCTCTCCGACCGGAGCGCGTCGGGCGGCACGGAGCTCTGCGCGATCGCCGAGCGCATCCTGAGCTGCCAGGCCGTCCTCGCCGCGACGGGCGAGCTGGCGGCGGCGGACGACCTGGAGGTCGTCGCCTACAACGCCCTGCCGGCGACGCTCGCGCAGGACGGGCGCGGCATGCGCTACTACTGCCTCCTCAACCAGCCGGCGTGCGAGGACAAGCCGCTCCTCTTCGCGAACAACGGCGGATTCCGTCCGCCCGACCGCAACGGCGCGATCTGCCCGGGTCCGCACGCGGGCTTCGGCTGCTGCCGCTCGAACTTCCACTTCGCATGGCCGAAGTTCGTGCAGTCCATGTGGATGCGCCGGGGCGGCGGCCTCGCGGCGGTCGCCTACGGGCCGTGCCGCGTGACGGCGGACGTCGGCGGACGCACGGTGACGCTTGAGACGCGGACGGCGTATCCGTTCGACGGCAAGGTCGAGATCCGCGTCCTCGCAGGCGGCGGACGCTTCCCGATCTTCGCGCGCGTCCCGCAGTGGAGCGGTCTGCCGGACGCCGGACGGTTCCGCGCGTTCGCGCGCGACTGGA
This sequence comes from Clostridiales bacterium CCNA10, assembly GCA_963618935.1. Lineage (GTDB taxonomy): Bacteria > Verrucomicrobiota > Kiritimatiellia > RFP12 > UBA1067 > RUG572. The sequence continues at coordinate 1,319 of CAVEVC010000094.1, forward strand.
AGCCGGGCGAGACGGTCGAGCTGGACTTCCCGCTGGCGACGCGCCTCTCGTTCTGGGAACAGGACGCCGTGGCGGTGATGCGCGGGCCGCTCCTCTTCGCGCTGAAGATGCCGGCGGAAGAGAAGGCCGTGCCGCGCTACCAAGTGCCGTTCGAGAACCGGTGGATCGAGGGCGGGACCGTGTTTCCGCGCAAGGAGATCCGCCCGACGGCTGCCTGGAACTACGCGCTCGTGCTGGACCCGGACCGCACGCTCGCCGGGGCGGCGGTCGCGGACGCCGGCGGCGCGGGCGTCTCCATCCGCGCCCGCGCCGTGAGGACGGACTTCGGCGGCTGGGGCTGCATGCGCGACGTGACGACGGGGCGCGCGGTCGATCCGCCGCCGTCGCCCGTGCCGGACGAGGGCGGGCGCGTGGAGACGGTGGCGCTCGTGCCGATGGGGCTGACGGAGATCCGCATCGCCCTGTTCCCGTGGCGGTACGCGTCCGGGCGCGACGTGCAGGCGCGGTGAAACGAAGCCCATTGGTTTTTGCTATACTAGTCGCCGTTTTTCACCGAAGGATGGTGCCATGCAAGAAAACGAGCAACCGGTGCGTTCGCACCCAGAGATCGAAGCGGACAGCTGCAAGGGCTGCGGCCGCTGCGTCGCGGCGTGTCCGCGGCATTGCCTTGAACTGCGGACGACGCTGAACCGCATGGGCGTCAAGCCCGTCGGCTACAGGGGCGAGGGGTGCATCGGCTGCGCGATGTGCTTCTACAACTGCCCGGAACCCTATGCGATCAAGGTGGTGAAGGCATGACGAAGTTTGTCAAGAGCAACGAGGCCGTGGTGATCGGCGCCCTCTACGCGGGGTGCGAGCTCTACTTCGGCTACCCGATCACGCCCGCGAGCGAGATCGCCCACGGCGCGGCGAAGTGGTTCCCGATGCTGGGGCGCACGTTCGTGCAGGCGGAGTGCGAGACGGCCTCGATCAACATGATGTTCGGCGCGGCGGCGGCGGGCCGCCTCTGCATGACCGCGACCTCCGGGCCCGGCTTCTCCCTCATGCAGGAGGGCCTGAGCTACCTCGCGGGCGCGGAGCTGCCGGCGGTCGTCGTGGACGTCAACCGCGCCGGGCCCGGCCTCGGCAACGTCTACCCCGAGCAGAGCGACTACACGCCCGCCGTGAAGGGCGGCGGCCACGGCAGCTACCAGACCTTCACCTACGCCCCCGCGAGCGCGCAGGAGATGTGCGACCTCACGATCAAGGCGTTCCAGATGGCGGCCAAGTGGCGCACGCCCGCCGTCGTCTTCGCGGACGGCCTGCAGGGCCAGATGATGGAGACGGTGCGCCTCCCGGAGGCTGAGTGCGCGAAGCCCGACTTCAGCGCATGGGCCGCGCAGGGCGAGCCGAAGACGCGCGAGAACCTCGTGAAGTCCATCTTCCTCGACGCGGCGGCGCAGGAGGCCTTCAACGACCGCCTCCAGCGCAAGTACGCGGACATGCAGGCGGACGCCGAGGCCGAGACCTACCTCGCGGAGGACGCGGACCTCCTGCTCTGCGCGTTCGGCATCGCCAGCCGCGTCGCCCGCACGACGGCTGAGGCCTGCCGCCGCGCGGGCCTGAAGGTCGGCTGCTTCCGCCCGGTCACCCTCAACCCGTTCCCGCGCGAACAGCTTGCCGCCGCCGCGAAGGGGCGCCGCATCATGACGATCGAGCTCGACGCCGGGCAGTTCGCCGACGACGTGCGCCTCCAGCTCGCAAAGAGCGGGCTCGGCGCGGAGGCCGCGAACGTGGCGATGGTCCACCGCATGGGCGGGCAGGTCGTTTCCGTCGACGACGCCGTCAAGGCCGCCAAGATGGTTCTGGGGTAACCACTTAAAGCGAAGCGACTCAATGGGTTCAATGGAAGTTGGAGCGATTTCAAATGAAGGTGATTGAACAGAAGGGCATGTACCCGAAGTTCCCGCGCAGCGGGAAGGAGACGCGCGTCACCCACTACTGCCCCGGATGCGGGCACGGCATCGTCAACAAGCTCATTGCCGAATGCTGCGCCGAGATGGGGCTGCAGGACGAGACGATCTTCGTCGATCCCGTCGGCTGCGGCGTCTTCACCTACTACTACTGGGACGCGGCGCACATTTCCGCCGCCCACGGCCGGGCCTCCGCCGTCGCGACCGGCGCGTGCCGGGCGCGTCCGCACGCCGTCACGGTCGCCTACCAGGGCGACGGCGACCTTGGCGCGATCGGCTTCAACAACGCCTTCCAGGCGGCCTCGCGCGGCGAGCGCTTCGCGTGCATCTTCATCAACAACTCCCTCTACGGCATGACGGGCGGGCAGATGGCCCCCACGACCCTGGAGGGCGAAAAGACGACGACGACGCCCTTCGGGCGCGATCCGTCCGTGACGGGCCACCCGCTCCATGTCTGCGAGGTGTTCGGCCAGCTGCAGGCCCCCGTCTACATCGCCCGCACGAGCGTCGCCGACACGAAGCGCATTCTCCAGACGAAGCAGGCCATCCGCCGCGTCTTCGAGCTGCAGAAGGCGCACCTGGGCTACTGCGTGCTCGAAATCCTCGCGCCCTGCCCCACGAACTTCCGCATGGACCCCCTCAAGGCCGCGCAGTTCTGCACGGACGAGATGGAGCGGGAATTCCCGCTCGGCACGTTCCGCGACACGGAGAAGGGCGTCGGCGCGCCCGCCGCCGCGCCCGCGCCCGCCTCCCCTCTCCTCCAGGTGAAGCCCGTGCCGCAGGTGAAGACGTGCGCGGAGCTGTTCGCCGAGAAAGCGGCGGCGCCGCCGGCGGCGGACGATCCCGCCGTGCCGGAGCGCCGGTTCAAGTTCGCCGGCTACGGCGGGCAGGGCATCCTCTCGCTGGGGCTCACCATTGCGGAGGCGGCGCGCCTCGAACGCCGCCACACGCTCTGGTTTCCGAGCTATGGGCCGGAGCAGCGCGGCGGCAGCGCGAGCTGCTCGGTCGTCGTCTCCGGGACGCCCATCGGCTCGCCGACCGTCGAGCATCCCGACGTGCTCGTGTGCATGAACCAGCCGTCCTACGAGCGCTTCGTGGACGACGTGCGCGCGGGCGGCACGGTAATCGTCGACGCGACGGTGCCGCTCGCGCGCCGGCCGCCGGAGGGCGTGAAGCTCGTCGTCTGGCCCGCCATCAAGATGGCGGAGGACTTCGGCGTCCCGAAGGCCGCGAACACGATGATGCTTGCCGCGCTGAAGAAGCTCGGCTGCACGGGCCTCGGAGGCGACAGCCTCGAACAGGCCCTCGTCGCGAGCTTCGCGAAGAGGCCCGAGCTCGGCGTGAAGAACCTCGAAATCCTGCGCAAGGCCGAGGCGGCGCTCGCCTAGGCCGGCCGTCCCGCGCGGCCTGTCGGCCCGGCGCGCAATGTACCCGCGCCGCCCTCCCAACAGCCGCCCTCCCTGTGGAACCGACACCGTTCATTGACGAAGCAATAACATGACTGACGACGGGGTTGTGAAACTGGAATCGCACATCTTCGGATGACGCCAGGACGGCGATTCGTGGCCGGCGTGAATCCACGCGAACAAGGCAGACAATCCCCAGAATGGGGAACGGCATGGTGGGACAGGGGAGACTCGAACTCCCAACCTACGGTTTAGGAAACCATCGCTCTGTCCAGTTGAGCTACTGTCCCGAAATGGCGTGAGGCGTATGATACCAAATCCCCGCTTCACACGCTAGGGCGTTTTTGATAGAATCCTTCCGCTGTTCAAATCCTTCCACGGTGCGACACCATGACTGCGCTGCAGCTTGCCATCATCCTTTCCTGGACGGCCTGTGCCGTCGGCCTCGCGGCCTATGCGGCCGCGATCGCCCGCGAAATCACCTATGTCACGCTGGCCGACGGGCGGAAGGCGGAGCGGAAGATCCCCCTCCCGATGCGCCTCCTGCTGCCGCTCGCCCCGAACCTCGCGCGCTTTGTCGCCGGCCCGGCCTTCGCGCGCCCGCGCCGCGAGGCCGAGTGGATGCTCGTCGCCGCCGGGCTGGAGGGGCTGCTCTCGGCCACCGAGTTCGTCGCGCTCAAGTTCCTGATGCCGCTCGTCTGCGGCGGCGCGTGGTGCCTGTCCGTCGCCTTCCTCGGCACGCTCGCGCCCGGCTCGTTCCTCTCCGAGAACGCGCCCGCCCTCTGCCTGCTCGGCGTCGCGTGGTTCTACGTCTATCCGCTCGTCTGGCTGCGGGGGGCGCTGCGGCGTCGGCACCTGGAGATCACGCGCGCGCTGCCGTTCGTCCTCGACCTGCTCACGCTGAGCGTGGAGGCGGGGATGGACTTCATGGGCGCGCTGCAGCGCAACTGCGAGCGGCGGCGGCTCGACGCGCTCAACGAGGAGCTCGTCCGCATGGTCCGGGAGATCCAGGTGGGGACGCCGCGCCGCACGGCCCTGCGGAACATGGCCGCGCGCGTGCGCCTGCCGGACCTGAAGGGCGTCGTGCATGCGCTCGTCCAGGCGGACGAGCTGGGCGTCTCGATCGGGTCGATCCTCCGCATCCAGAGCGAGCAGCTGCGCGGGCGGCGGTTCGACCGCGCCGAGAAGCTGGCCAACGAGGCGCCGGTGAAGATGCTCGGCCCGCTCATCCTCTGCATCTTCCCCGCCGTGTTCATCATCCTGCTCGGCCCGATCGTCCTGCAGGCCGCGAAGAACGTCCTTTGACCCAGACCCGGAAGGCACCATGAAGAAGAAACCGGAAATCCTCGTGACGGCAGGCCCCCTCCAGGGCCGGCGCTTCGCCGTGACGGCGCGCGGGCTCCGCCTCGGGCGCTCGTCCACCTGCGAGATCGCCATGCCCGACCCCGCCCTCTCCCGCAACCACTGCCTGTTCGAGCTGCGCGACGGCGAGCTGTGGGTGACCGACCTCGCGAGCGCGAACGGCACGGTCGTGAACGGCGTCGCGCTGGGGGCCGCCTCGCGCCGCCTCGCGCCGGGCGACGTCGTCTCCGCCGGCGATGCGAGCCTCGCCATCGTCGAGCCGGGCGCGCCCGCGCTCGACCTCGGCCTGGGGGAGGAGCGGGAGGCGGAGGCCGGCGAGGCCGCCGCCGCCGTGTCGCCGAAGCGGATCCTCCTCTGGGCGGCGGCGGTCGTCGCCGTCGCCGGCGCCGCGGCCCTCATCCTCGCCGGCGGGAAGGACGGCGCGCCCGCCGAGCCTGCCGTCCAGGCGCTCCCGCCCGAACGGCCCGTCCTGCACGCCTTCCGCTTCGAGAAGGTCGAGGCCGGGCCGAAGGGCATCTACCGCTACGCGCTGAAGCTGGACGGGACCGGGACGCTCGCCGTCGAGATCGACGACGTGCCGAAGGAGAACCGGCACGTGCGCAAGTCGGCCGCGCTTTCGACGAACGCCCTGGAGGAGCTGGACCGGATCCTCTCCGCGCCGGACCTCGCCGCGCTCGATCCCGCCTACACGGGCGTGCCGCTGGAGGCGGGCACGCTGAAGAGCCTGTCGCTCACCGTCGTGCGCGGCGGGCGCGTGTTCGCCACGTCCGTCGAGAACGCGCAGGAGCCGCCCGCCTTCCGCGCGGCGCGGGAGCGACTGGAGACGTTCTCGAAGAACGAGCTCGGCATCTGGGCGATCCAGTTCCCGGCGGAGAAGCTGGCGGAGATGAGCGAAGAGTCCCGCCGCGCGGGCGACGCCAAGTGGGAGGAGCGCGACGTGCAGCACGGCAACCTCGCCGCCGCGCTCGCCGCCTACCGGGAGGCCGTCTTCTACCTGGAGACGGTGAACCCGAAGCCCGCCGGCTACGGCGCGCTCGTCGCCCGGCGCGACGAGGTGGCGCGCGCGCTCGAAAAGCGCTACCGCGACCAGCGCTTCCTCGCCGACCGCGCGATCAACCTCGCCGACTGGGAGACGGCGCGGCGCGAGCTGCGCATCCTCTGCGAGCTGGTGCCGGACGTGAAGGACGCCCGCCACGCCGAGGCCGCCGCGAAGCTGCTGGACGTGGAAGGGCGCCTCAAGAAGGGAGGGCGGTAGGCATGGACATGAAGCCTTTGGGGAAACTGCTTCTGTCGCTCTGCGCGGCGTGCGCCGCGCTGGCGGCGTTCGGCGCGAAGGAGGCGCCGGGCCGGCTCGACGTGGCGGCGCGGCCCGTGGGGGCGCAGGTGTCGGTGGACGGCCAGGTGCGCGGCGCCGCGCCGTGCTCGCTGTTCGACCTCGCGCCGGGCGAGCACTGGGTCCACGTGGAGGCCCCCTCCCACGTCCCCGCGGACGCGTTCGTCACGCTCGCGGCGGGGGACTACGTGCAGAAGAGCTTCGCCCTCGAGGAGGAGAAGGGGCTTATCCTCGTGAAGACCGACCCGGCGGGGGCGGACGTGCGGTGCGAGGGGGTGTCGCTCGGCACGACGCCGCTCCTCGTGACGACGCTCGCGAGCGGACGCGCCCATGCGCTGGAGCTCGCGCGGACGGGCTACCAGACGAAGCGCATCGACGTGAAGACGGACGGTCGCCGCCCGCTCGTGCGCACGGAGGCGCTCGCGCCGGATTCGGGCACGGTGGCCTGCACGACCGAGCCCCCCGGGGCGACGGTCGTCGTCAACGGCGTGGAGCGCGGCGTGACGCCGGTCACGCTCGCGCACGTGCCCAAGGGCGTCGCGACGGTCGTCTTCCGCCTGGCAGGCTACCAGGACGAGACGCGCGAGCTGCGCCTCGCGCCCGGCGACGCGCCCACGCTCGCCGTGCGCCTCAAGGGGCTGCCGGCGAAGCTCACGGTCGTCTCCACGCCGGAGCAGGCGAAGGTGTTCGTGGACGACGCCTACCAGGGCAAGACGCCCGCCACGGTGTCCGCCCTGCCCGCCGGCGTCCACGCGGTCCGCATCGAGCTGGCGGGCCACGCGCCGGCGGCGCGCGAGGTGCGGCTGGGGAACGGCGAGTCGAAGACGGAGGCGTTCCGCCTCGAAAGCGTGCTGGGGCGCCTGGAGGTCGCGACGACGCCGCCGGGCGCGAAGGTCTCCGTGGACGGCAGGGCCGTGGGGACGACGCGGAGCCCGGGCGGCGACGCGACGCGCTCGCAGGTCCTCGCGCTGGAGGGGCTGCCCGCCGGCGAGCACGCCGTCCTCGTCCATCTCGACGGCTACCAGGACGTCTCGCGCCGGGTCGTCGTGAAGGCGCAGGAGACGGGGCGCCTCTTCGTGCGCCTCACGCGCGTCTTCCGGGCGGACACCGAGGTGGAGACGATCCGCGGCGTCCATCGCGGCGTGCTTGTGGAGAAGGACCTCCTCGGCAACCTCACGCTCGAGGTCTCCCCCGGCGTGCAGCAGACCTTCCGCCGGGAGGACATCCGCAAGGTCACGTCGCTCGCGAGGTGACGGGTGAAGGCGCGGCTCGACCAGCTCCTCTTCGCGCGCGGGCTCGCCCCCTCGCGCACCGCCGCCCAGGCGCTCGTCCTCGCCGGCAAGGTGCGCGTGGAAGGGCAGGTGGAGACGAAGGCCGGGCGCGCCGTCGCCGAGGACGCCGCGCTCGCGGTCGAGTCGCCGCCGCGCTTCGTCTCGCGCGGGGGCGAGAAGCTGGAGGGCGCCTTCGCGGTCTTCCCCGGCTGGACCGTCGCCGGGCGCGTCTGCCTGGACGTGGGCAGCTCCACGGGCGGCTTCACGGACTGCATGCTCCAGCACGGCGCCGCGCGCGTGATGGCCGTCGACGTGGGCACGAACCAGCTCGCCTACAAGCTGCGCGCCGACCCGCGCGTGTGGGTGCGCGAGAACTTCAACGCCCGCGGTCTGACGGCGGCGGACCTTCCGGAACGCCCGTCGCGCGCCGTCACCGACGTCAGCTTCATCTCCCTGAAGCTGATCCTCCCGCCGATGGCGGCGGTCCTGCTGCCCGGCGGCGAAATTATTTCGCTCGTCAAGCCCCAGTTCGAGGCCGGGCGCGGGCTGGCCCCCGGCGGCGTCGTCGCAGACCCCGCCGTGCGCCGCCGCGTGGTGGAGGACATCGCGGCCTTCGGCACGCAGACGCTCGGCCTCGTGCTCCTCGGCGTCGCGGAGTCGCCGATCCGCGGCCGCGAGAAGGGCAACGTCGAATATCTCGCCTGGTGGCGGAAGGGCGCCGGGGAGGCCGGAGCCGCGCCACGCCTTGCCTGATGGCCGCCGCTACCTGATGGTCAGCGCGAAGCCTTCCCGGTAGGTCTCCTCCGCCGTTTCGGACGAGAACCGAAGCGCGAGGTCCTTGTGGGCCCGCTGCCCGTCCCCGTCCGCGGCGACGAGCGTGAGGACCATCCGCGACCGGTCGTCCGCCGCCGCGACCGCGCCGCCGTCCACCGTGACGACGAACCGCCCGTTCCCGCGCGGAATGACCTTGACCGCCGCGTCCGGGACGAGCGACAGATGGCTCGGCCGCGCCGCCAGCGACGCGGTGTTGGTCGAGCAGACGACGAGCAGCGCGTTCGCGCCGCGCGCGCATTCGCGGTAGAAGCCCTCCTGCACCGCCGCCGGCGACGCCGCCTTCAGCGACGAGACGGAGAGGATCTGCGGCCGCGCCGTCGCCGTCCGCTCCTCCTCGCCCCATGTAATCGCATCCGGCAGATTCGTCGCGGATGCGTCCGCGTCGCTTGGCAGGGGCGAGCGGACGGTCCCGGCGATGGCCGTCTGCACGGCCTCGCTTTCCGTCGCGCCGTCGCCCTGCGGCGTGA
>CAVEVC010000095.1:0-26922 GCA_963618935.1 Clostridiales bacterium CCNA10
ATCGCCGCCTCTTCATTGTAGACGGGCATCACCACGCACAACCGCTCGCTCATCGCTCTTTGGCCTTTCGTCGGACTCCGCTGCCGCGTCAGATGGAGTGGTGAGACGGCGCGCCGACGCGGCAAAAGAAGCGCGTGCCTCGTTCGAGATATCTCTACCGAGGGCACCGCTAAGAACCCGTACTGAAATATCGAGAACGGGCACGCAGGCTGGGCAGATTCAGAGCGGACAGTCTGTGCCGACTGTCGGCTATCTGCGGGCCTGCGTAGCCACATTCTTCGCTTCAGTACGTCAAATTAGCGGTTTTCGGTAGAAGCAAAAAATGCGCTTGCGCACATTTGATGATGGCGGCAAACTCCCTGTAGGCGCGTGCCGCCGATATCAAAGACCGATCGTCCGCCTCTGTCCGCCCCGTTGCCGAGTCGTCCTTCCGCGAACGGCAAGGATTATACCATATTTCGGACGGGAGAGAACGGCGCGCGCCCTCCCGTTGCGCGGAAAGTTTGGTATAATACGATTTTCCTTGAAACCCAACGGAAACGGAACGAAGACAAGATGATCCGCGTCAACGAAAACTACCTGAAGATCCAGGCCAGCTACCTTTTCACCGAAATCGCCCACCGCGTCAAGGCCCACCAGGACGCCCACCCCGAGGCAGACATCATCCGCCTCGGCATCGGCGACGTCACCGAACCCCTCGCCCCCGCCGTCATCGCGGCCCTCCACAAGGCCGTGGACGACGAGGCCGCCCGCGCCACCTTCCGCGGCTACGGACCCGAACAGGGCTACGCCTTCCTGCGCGAGGCGGTCGCCGCCCACGACTTCCAGGCCCAGGGCCTCGACATCGCCGCCGACGAGATCTTCGTCTCCGACGGCGCCAAGTGCGACTGCGGCAACATCCAGGAGCTCTTCGGCGAGGACGTGCGCATCGCGGTCGGCGATCCCGTCTACCCCGTCTACGTGGACACGAACGTCATGGCCGGCCGCACGGGCGCCCACGCGGACGGCCGCTACGCCAACCTCGTCTACCTCGACTGCACGGCCGCGAACGGCTACGTCCCCTCCCCCGCCGACCTCCGCGAGCCCGTCGACGTCGTCTACCTCTGCTACCCGAACAACCCAACCGGCGCCGTCGCCACCCTCGCGCAGCTCCAGGCGTGGGTGGACTGGGCGCGCGCGAACAAGGCGCTCATCCTCTTCGACGCCGCCTACGAGGCCTTCATCCGCACGCCCGGCATCCCCCATTCGATCTATGCGTGCAAGGGCGCGCGCACGTGCGCGATCGAGTTCCGCAGCTTCTCGAAGACGGCCGGCTTCACCGGCGTCCGCTGCGGCTACACGGTCGTGCCAAAGGGGCTCGTCGGCTACGCGCAGGACGGCGCGCCCGTCGAGCTGCGCCCCCTCTGGACGCGCCGCCAGACGACGAAGTTCAACGGCTGCAGCTACATCACCCAGCGCGGCGCGGCGGCGGTCTACACGCCCGAGGGACAGGCCCAGGTGAAGGCCGCCATCGACTTCTACCTCGAAAACGCCCGGATCGTCAAGGACTCCCTCGCCCGGCACGGCTACTCCGTGACGGGCGGCGTCGACTCCCCCTACCTCTGGGTGGACGTCAAGGGCGACTCCTGGGACTTCTTCGACCGCATCCTCAAGGAGGCGAACGTCGTCACCACCCCGGGCGCCGGGTTCGGCAAGGACGGCGAGGGCTACATCCGCATCTCCGCCTTCAACAGCCGCGCGAACGTCGAGGAGGCCGTCGCCCGCCTCGCGCGCGTGCTCGGCTGAAAGCCTCACTCGAAGTAGCGGTAGAGGAAGCGCCCGTCCGGGGCCGTGTCGCCGTGCAGATAGAAGTCGAGGATGTCGCCGTCCCCGCCCGGGCCAGGCGTGTTGTCCGCCCACTTGAAGCGAAGGTCGATGCGCCCGGCCTGCCCCAGAGGCGCGCGGGGGAGCGAGACTTCAAGCGACGCGCCTGAGATCTTCATCGGCACGCGGGCGATCTCGCGCCAGGTCCACCCGCCCGTGCAGGACTCGAGGATCGCCGTGTGGTCGTCGGGCGGCGGCAGGCGGTTGACGACGAAATGGAAATGGTTCCAGTTCGGGCGCGGGTCGTCCGGCACCAGGGCCGCCGAGAGGAAGAGACGCATCCAGGCCGGATCGGTACGGGGGGAGATCGGCGCGGCGCAGTCCACGCGGAACCGCAGCGTCGTGGCGTCATGCGCGACCCGGCACTCCGCCAGGTCGTTGCGTCCCGTCGAATCGCGGTAGCTGAGCGTGCCGTACCCCGCGGCGTCGCGCGGCTGGATGTCGCCGAGGGCGTCCCGGTAGACGGGATGCTCCCGCGCGGACCGCTGGGGACGCACCCCGCGAAAAGCCCGCACGCCCTGCACGAGCTGGTAGTAGAAATGGTCCTTCAGCACGCCCGCGCTCGGCTCGATGTCACGGCTGTACGGCGGCGAGAACTGATCGGGGAACGCCCCCTTCGTCCCCCTCCACGACGCGAAATGGCAGGCAATGTACTCGTTCCACCCCGTGATGAACAGGTAGTCGGGATCGATCGCGCGGGCACGCGCCAGCTGCTGGGCAAACCCATCCCCCCAGAGGAAGCGCAGGGGCTCGTCGCGGCGCGGATTGCGGTCGGGGGCGTAGTGCAGCCGCTCTCCGGGCTTCAGCTCCGCCTCGGAAGGCCCCATGTAGGCCCGGCCGAACACGTTGACGTCGTTCATCGCGGCAAGCCCGCACCCGCCGTCCCGCTTCCGCCAGGAATGGTTCTGGGCGACGCCGGCGGCGCACATCTCAAACGTCCCGTCGGAACGGCGACCGTAGGCGTGCTGCGGATAGCACTCCAGCCAGCACCACTGGTTGGGCAGGTCGGGGCCGGCCGCATAGGCCGGCTGCAGCGGGCGGAAGGTGAAGAAGCGGAGCGCCTCCTCGCAGGCGCGGCGCTCTTCGGCGGAGGCTGCCGGGTCCTTCGCCCGCCGGGCGACGACGAGCGGATTCGCGTGTACGAGGGGGCGTCCCTCCCAGTAATGCCAGAGATCGCGGAAGAGGCCCGGGCGATAGACGTCCCGATAGAGCTGGAGCAGGCTCTTCACCTGGACCGGCTGGTCCCCAAAGGGCAGCATGAAGACGAACCGCGGCGTCCGGAATCCATCCCGCCGAAGGGCCGCCCAGGTCTTCGCCAGGGTCCAGAACGAGTCCATCCACGTGCGGTCGCCGTTCGTGGCGTCGAAGACGACGGCGTCGACGCCGGCGGCGGCGAGCATCTGGGCATGGCGGCGCGACACCCAGGCGTCCGTGGTGCGGTAGTAGCCGAAGAGAGGCCGGTCCCAGTGGTGGTTCACCCAGAAAGGCCCCCACTTCGGATCTCCGGGGCGGTCTGCGAGGGACGGGTCCGCGGCGAGGATCTCGGCGTTGTTCACGGGCAGCGCGGGGTTGTCGCAGCCCTCGTGCCATGTCCAGTAGAAGATGCCGACCTGCCGGCGGCGCGGGGGCGGCAGCGTCCGGGCGTCGCCAAGGACGCGGCCAAGCCCGTCGATGGCGTCCCAGGTGTCCGCAAAGAGATCGCGCTCGGCGAAGGCCCGCCCGTGGATCAGCCGTCCCTCCGCATCCGAGACGCCGTCCGTCTCGGCCGGTGCGCAGGACGGACCCGACAGCAGCCTGTAGAGGTCCCAGTCCCCCGAAAAGGGAACGTTCAGCCCGGTGACCGTCACGGCGAACTCGAAGACGCCCTCGACGGGGCGGCCGTCCACATAGGATGCCGCGCCGGCGACGCCCCGCGGCGATTTCCACACGCCGACCATCTCGGTCCCCCGCGAGAGTTCCGCATAGTAGGTTCCGGCCGGCTGGGGCTTGAAGGCAAGGCGCAGCGTGGCATTGTCGGGGAAGTCCTCAAAGCGCCGGGACGCAAGGGCGCCCCGTGCGCAGGAGGCCTCCACGCTCCCCGCCCAGGGATAGAGCGAAAGGGTGAGCCCGCCCCTGGCGTTCCCGTAGCTGGGGCAGCAGGCGTCGACGCCGACGAAGTCCTGTTCGACCGAGAATCGGAGCCCCGCCCTGCCGTCGGCGCCGATCCGCTGGGGCCGATGCCCTTCGACGCCGCCATGGAGGGGAATCCGCCCCTCCCACGCGCCCGCGCGCGCGGGCGCCCGCCCCAGAGACAGGAGAGCAAGCGCGAGCGGAATCTTCAGCAATGCCTTCATGTTGTACGCCTTTCGGTCCGCCGCCGTCTGGAGAATTCGCACCCGCAGTAGAACTGGCGGTAAAGCCCCAGTTCCGCCGACCGTTTCAGCGAACGGAGGAATCCGCCGCCCTTCTTGAAGTCAATCCCAAGGAAGCGCGGCGCCGGGGACGAGACGCCGCCGCAGGGGGCGGCGGACGCCCCCCACGCCGCATCGGCCCCGGCCGCGAAGACGGCGGACGAGACCTTGTGCGGCGAGACGGTGAGGGAGGTCGTGAACGCCTCGTAGCCGTGCGCGGCGGCGTAGGCGGCGGTGCGGGCGAGGGAATAGCGGAAGCAGCGGGCGCAGCGGGCGCCCTTCTCCGGCTCGCGCTCGAAGCCGCGCGCGACCCGCTCCAGCCAGTCCGCGTGGTCGTAGGCGTCGGCGATGACGTCCATGCCGTCCGCCGCGCCGAGCGTCCGCGCCGCCGCGAGGCGGCGCGCGAACTCGTCCGCCGTGTCGAGGTTGCAGTTCGAGAAGAAGAGGGCCACGTCGTGGCCCTCTTCCCTCAGGCGCGGCGCGCACGCGCTGGCGCACGGGCCGCAGCAGGCGTGGAGCAGCACCCTCACGGCGCTCACGCCCGGTAGTTGGGCGCCTCCTTCGTGATCGTGATGTCGTGCGGGCGCGCCTCGCGCTGGCCCGCCGCCGTCACGCGGTAGAACCTGCCGCGCGCCTGGAGGTCGGCGATCGTCCTCGTGCCGCAGTAGCCGAGCGACGCGCGCAGGCCGCCGCAGAACTGCGTCATGATCGCCGCGACGTGGCCGGAGTACGGCACCATGCCCTCGATGCCCTGCGGCACGAGGTCGTCCTCGCTCTCGTTGTCCTGGAAGTAGCGCGCGCGCGAGCCCTTGCCGTTCTTGAGGGCGGCCATCGAGCCCATGCCGCGGTAGACGACGTACTTGCGGCCGTTCGCGTAGATCTTCTCGCCCGGGCTCTCCTCGGTGCCCGCGAGGGCGGAGCCGAGCATGACCGAGTCCGCGCCGGCGGCGAGCGCCTTCGGCACGTCGCCGGAGAGCTTGATGCCGCCGTCGGCGATCACCGCGACGCCCGATCCGCGCAGGGCCTTGGCGGCGCTGTAGACGGCGGTGAGCTGCGGGATGCCCACGCCGCAGACGACGCGCGTCGTGCAGATGGAGCCGGGCCCGATGCCGACCTTGACGGCGTGCGCGCCGCACTTGGCGAGCGCGACGGCGGCCTCGCCCGTCGCGATGTTGCCGGCGACCACGTCCACCTTCGGGAAGTTCCTGGCGATGTACTTCGTCATCTCCATGATGCCCTTCGAGTGGCCGTGGGCGGAATCGACCACCACCACGTCCACGCCCGCCGCCGCCAGCTTCTCCATGCGCGCGAGGTCGCCCTTGCCGCCGGAGACGGAGGCCGAGACGCGCAGGCGGAACTGGTCGTCGCAGTTGTAGGAGGGGCTCTTGTTCTCGACGAGGCGCTGCACGTCGGTGAAGGAGTAGAGGCCGACGACGCGCCCGGACCTGTCGACGAGCGGCAGCTTGCCCATCTTGTTGGCGCGCATGATCTCGTAGGCCTTCTTGAGGGAGGTGCCGGGCTTGGCGGTGATGGGGTCCTTCCGCATCACGTCGCGCAGCTTCGCGGCGTCCATCGGGGCGTAGCGCATGTCGGCGCCGGAGATCATGCCGACGAGGCGGTCCTGGTCGTCCAGCACGGGGAAGCCGTTGAACGTGAGGCCGAGGCGGCGCTTCTCGGCGCGGAGGAAGGCGATGTCGTCGTTCGCGTGGAAGCAGACGGGCTTGGCGATGAGGCCGTTGAGGTAGTTCTTGACCTTCGCGACCTCGGCGGCCTGGGCGTCCTCCTCGAGGTTCTTGTGGATCACGCCGATGCCGCCCGCAAGGGCCATCGCGATGGCCATCGGGGCCTCGGTGACGGTGTCCATGGCCGCCGAGATGAACGGCACCTTCATCTTCTGGCGCGAGGTGAGCTTCGTCTCGAGCGAAGCGTCGTCCGGCAGGAAGTCGGCATACTGCGTCACGAGCGTGACGTCGTCGTAGGTGAGACCCTCGAACGGAAAGGTCTTCATGAATGCGTCAAGATACTTGTTGGTGGCCATGCGTGCTCCTAGTCTGTCCTTTTTCCCACGTAGTTATACTCCTTTCCGGACCGAGAGGCAAGCCAAAAACGGGGGCGTGTCACACCTCGCAGCGATGCACAATCGCCCGCCGCAGCGTCAGCGGGTCGGAGTAGGCGACGCCCGAATCGGCCGGAAGGCCGAACGCGAGGCGCGTCACCCGCACCGGCGCCGCGGCGGACGGCCAGTCGCGCAGGGCCTCGGCCACGAAGCCCGCCGTCGCATCGCCCTCCATGTCCGTGGAGAGCGCCAGCAGAACCTCCGCAAGGCCCTCGCGCGCAATGCGGTCCTTCAGCTCGCCCAGGCGCAGGCGCTCGGGTCCCATCCGGCGCGCGGGCGAGAGCTTCCCGCCCAGCACGTGGTAGCGCCCGCGGAACGCGCCCGCCCCCTCGACCGTCACGATGTCCGCCGGCTCCTCGACGACGCACACGCGCGCCCCGTCCCGCGTCGCGTCCGTGCAGAGCGCGCACGGCTCGGCGCCGCGCACGGTGAACGCCCCGCAGCGCGGGCAGCAGCACACGTTCTCGCGCGCGTCCCGGAGCGCGAGGACGAGCGGATCGAGCAGGCGCTCCGGATCGCGCAGCAGCGCCAGCGCCGCCCGCCCGGCGCTGCGGCGGCCGAGGCCGGGCAGGCGGGCGAGCGCGCGCTCCAGCGTGTCGATCGGCGCGAGCATCGGCTCACTTGCCGAAGAGGTTCGGCATGCCGCCGTTCTTCATGGCGGCCATCATCTGCTCCTGCGTCGTCTTCTTCACGTTCTTGAGCGCGCCGTTGATCACGTTGAACAGCATCGTCTCGAAGCGCTCGGGCTTGCCGCCCGCCGCCTCGGCCCACGTCTCGGGCGAGATCTTGATGGAGGTGATCGTGAAGTCGCCGCGCGCCGTGACGGAGATGCCGCCGTTCGCGTATTCCACGTTGATCTTCTCGATCTCCGCCTGGATCCTCTTGGCCTCGTTGCGCATCTGCATGGCCTGCTTCATCTGGTCGAAAAAGCCCATTGCTTTCTATCCTGTCTTTTTTCGTTGTTTTGTCTTGAAATCCTGGAGCCCGTACTTCCGCGCCTTGTAGGCGACGACGCGCGGGGTGGTCTTCAGCGCCCGGGCCGCCTTCGCGGCGAACCCGCCGTGCGCGGCGAGCGCCTGCGCGAGGACGGCCCGCTCGAAGCCCTCGGTGAGGGCCTTCCAGCTTTCGCCGCGCCAGACCCAGCCCGCGAACGGACCGCCGGACCGCGCGCGCAGCCACCGGCGCACGGGAAGCGGCAGATCCCCCACCTCCACGCACGCGCCGAAGGCGACGAGCTCCGCCTCCTCGCGCGCCCGCGCCCGTTCGCGCGGGTCGCGCCACGGGTAGGCGTCAAGCGCGGCGGCCGCCGCCTCAGACCAGCTTCTTTCCACTCAGCTCCTCGTACGCCTTCACGTAGATCTCGCGCGTGCGGGCGACGACGTCGTCCGGCAGCGCCGGGCCCGGCGGCTGGTGGTTGAAGTGGATCGCGTCGAGCCAGTCGCGCACGTACTGCTTGTCGAGGGAGGGCGGGTTCGCGCCCACCGCGTAGGAGGCCTCGGGCCAGAAGCGCGAGCTGTCGGGCGTCAGCACCTCGTCCGCGAGGATGAGCGAACCGTCCGCGTCCCGGCCGAACTCGAACTTCGTGTCGGCGATGATGATGCCGTGCGCCCGCGCGTAGTCCGCCGCGCGCGTGTAGAGGCCGATGGTCGCGTCCTTGAGGGCCTTCGCGAGGTCCGCGCCCACCAGCGCCTCGGTCTGCGCGTAGCTGATCGCCTCGTCGTGGCCGCCGATCGCCGCCTTCGTCGTGGGCGTGAACAGCACCTCGTCCAGCCTGGACGCGTTCTGGTAGCCCGCGCGGAGCGGCTGCCCGTTCACGGCGCCGCTCCTCTGGTACTCCTTCCAGCCGCTGCCGGTGAGGTAGCCGCGGGCGATGCACTCCACCTCGACCATGTCCACCTTGCGGACAAGCATCGAGCGCCCGCGCAGGTCGTCCTTCGCGCACTGGAGCGCGGCGGGGTACCGGTCCACGTCGGCCGTGAGGAGGTGGTTCTTCATGCCGAGGAAGTCCAGCCAGAAGAGGGAGAGCTGGTTGAGCACCTTGCCCTTGTCCGGCACGCCGGTGGGGAGGATCACGTCGAACGCGCTGATGCGGTCCGTGACGACCATCAGCAGCATGTCGCCGAGGTCGAAGACGTCGCGCACCTTGCCGCTCTTCGGCGGCGGAAGGCCGGGAATCGCGGTCTCCAGCAGCGCGTGGTTCTTGTCGTATTTCATTTCGGGCATCCTTTCCAAAAAAGCGGCGGATAGTATAGCATAAATCGGCGGCGGATGTGGCGCGCGTCAGCGGGCGGACGGCGCGGCGGCAAGTTCGTCTCGATCCCGATGCAAGGACGCATCCAAGACGGACCTAGAGGAATTCGAGAAGCTCGCGCCGGAAGCCCCGGACGTGCGCGCCGAACTGGCCGAGACGCACCCATGCCTCGGGAACGACGCCGGCGCGCGGCGCGCACCGCCGTCGATAGGGGCCTTATCGACGCCATTGCGTCGGCCTTCGTCTTGACTTTCATCGCATGGACCTCTCTCTAGCTGCCTTGTTTTTCACTGCAGCAAAACGCCGCAAACGAGGATGAGGCTTACGGTCAAAATGCGTTTCGCCCTTTATCTATTGGGCTTTGCGCAAATGAAAAATGGAGCGGGCGATGGGAATCGAACCCACGTAAGAAGCTTGGGAAGCTCCTATTCTGCCATTGAATTACGCCCGCTCTGGCGGAGAGGGAGGGATTCGAACCCCCGATACCTTGCGGTATGCATGATTTCGAGTCATGTGCATTCAACCAGGCTCTGCCACCTCTCCGTGGAGAACGATGGAGAAGTGTATCAAGTCCGCGCCGCGCCGTCAAGGGGGGGCGAATGGATTTTTCAGGGGATGCACGCCAGAAGGACGCACATACACGGCGAGGGCCTCACTCCAGCAGGGCAAGCGCGCGCCGCGTCCCGGTCGCGACAAGCGCGACCCTCCCGGCAGACCAGGCGCGACCCTCCCCCTATCGCACGAGCAGCACGGTGCCGGCGGGGATGGCGCGCAGGGTGCCGGGGCCCGTAATGAACGCGGGATGCGTCGTCCGGTCGAGCGTGCCCACGTAGACCTGGCCGTCGTAGGAGACGGGGCCGCAGACCGCGACGCCCGGATAGTCGAGGAGCAGCTGCGCGCCCTTCGCGACGTCGATCCGCAGCCCGCGCGGCAGGGACGGCGCGTCGTCCTGCTCGTCGCGGCAGCGCACGAGCGACACGGCGTCGATCTGCACGTCGAGGTCGGCCGACGCCTGGGCGGTGTCGTCCAGCCAGCCGCGCCCCTCGATGCCGAGACGCCAGGTCCCCGCCGCCGGGATGTCCGCGAGGTACGAGACCTCCATCCAGTGCCGCGCGTAGAGCGTGGGCGTCGTCGCGAGGACGTTCGTCGCCGCGCCCTGCGCGAGCCACACGCGGACAGGGTTGTTCGCGTACCCGTTCTGGTCGGCGCGCGCCCGCACGTGCATCGTGAAGCGGTAGCGCCCCGCCTGGGGCACCGTGATGTCCTGGCGCATGCCCATCCTGTTCTGGAGGCGCAGACGGCGCGCCCCCTCGTAGGCGCTGTAGCCCCAGTACTGGGGGCGGTCCGAGTAGTACGCCGCATACGCGCCGTAGTAGCGGGTGGGAGGCAGGTCTGGCACGGCGTATCCCGTCCAGCGCGTCATCGTCTCGAAGCCCGGCTCGGCGATCAGGTTGCCGAAGTCGGCCGACGCGTCGCGCGCGAGCGCAAGTTCGTCGACGAGCCCCATCGCCTTCGCGTTCGTCTGCGTCAGCGTGAGCGTGACCGCCTCGTCCGCCGCCACGGTGAACGCCTCGGGCCAGAGCGTGGACACCAGGCGCTGCGTCTCGGCCTTGACCTCGCCCAGCACGGCCGTCGAGCCGTCCGCCCGCGTGAGCGTGGCGCGGAATCCCGGAACCCCCGTCATGTCCGCGTCGCCGTTGACGGGCGACATGTCCATGTAGGAGGCGAGGCGCTGGACGAGGCCGCGCAGACGCCACGTCCCCGCCGGGACCGTGAAGGTGGTGGAGGCGACGCCGCCCGTCGCGACGAACCCGAGCGCGGCCGCGCCGCGCGCCGCCTCGGCGAACGGGAAAACCTGCATCGTGCCGGCCTTCTGGATGATCGTGCCGCTGGAGATCGCGCCGACGACGCCGTTCGTGACGACGGCCGCATACGGGGTGCCCGGCAGCACGGTGAGCGTCCAGTTCCGGGGGACGTTCAACGTGCCGTAGCGCGCGTGGATGTAGGTGTTGACGCCCGTGACCTCAGAGGACGACGGCCGTTCAAGGTCGTCGAAGCACCCGTTCGGAATCGCGAACGTCTCCTCCGCCGCCGGCTCGGCGACGCGCACCATGCGGAAGTTGTCGAGGAACACGCAGGCGTCCCAGCCGGTGTCGGCCGACTTGAAGCCCAGCTCCCAGTCGCCGGCCGCCTCCACCGCGATGCGGAAGCGGAAGCGGTTGAACACGTTGCAGCCGACCGGCAGCGTCGCCACGTCGGCCGCCGCGTCCCACGTGCGCCCGAGCAGGATCCGGATCTGCGGCTGCTGGTCGGGATAGGGATATCCTCTGTTATGCCCCTTGTTCGTGTAGTCGTAGCGGCTCTTCGCGTCGAAGCTCAGTTCGTAGACGCCGCCCGTCGGCACGGAGACCGTCGTGGAGGCGGCCTCGCCCTGGACGAGCTGGAGGAGGTTCGTGCCGCCGCGCGGCGCGGGATCGCCCGTCATGAACCAGGCCCGCCAGGTCTCGACGCCGTTCGTCTGCGGCGCCTGCGTGCAGAGGAGACGCGGCTGGCCCGCGCGCGACGTCCAGCCGTTGAGCGTGGCGCCCTGCGAAATGCGCGTGAGGTCGAATCTCGTGTCCACGACCGCGAACGGCTGCTCGATGTCCGGGTTCGGGAAGAGCGCCTCCACGTCGCCGCCCGTGGGCGCGGACGTCGCGCGCACGCGCCCCTCCAGCTGGAGGACCGCGCCGCGCTGGGCGTCCGCGATGCCCACCTTCAGCCGCCGCACGCCGGGCTTCACCGTGTGGACGCGCAGCCAGCCGTTCCCCGTCGTCGCCACTTCGCCCGCCGCGCCGCCCGCCGTCTTCGCGCAGGTGAGGCCCGAGGCGGCGTCGCCCGCCGCGCTCGGCTTCGTCGAGCCCATGTGGCTCGTGAAGGCGTACGTCTCGCCGCTCCCGACGGCGAGGGCGGGGAAGCGGCCGCCCTGGAGCCGCAGCGCGCCGTCCTCCCACGTGAAATCCCCCGTGAAGGCGAGGCCGTCCGTCGGGCCGAGCGCGAGGACGCCCGCGCCCGCCTTCACCACGTCGCCCGCGCCCGCGAAGGAGAGGGGCGGCGTTACCGTCCCCGCCTCCCCGTCCACCGTGACGGCGGTTCCGGCGGCAAGCGCGAACTCCGTCCCCTTCACGCGCGGCACAGGGCCCTTCAATTGCGGCAGGTTCCACTTCGCGAGCAGATAGCGCTCCACGGCGACGCGCTCCGCCTCCTGCAGCTGGTTCGTGAAGACGAGCGCTTCGCCGAGGTAGTCGCCGCCCTGCGCGCCCCTCAGCGTCTCCGTGAAGCCGCTGCGGTAGAAGTTGTCCGCAGTGGGCAGGACGTCCATGTAGTCGCACGCGAAGAGCTGCCAGCCCGCCCGCTGCAGCGCCGTGCGCGGATCGACCTGCTCGCCGTCGAGGAAGAAGCGCGCGCTCATCTGAGGGATGCACACGTCGCCCCGGTTGACGAGCATCGCGCGGGCCGGGTCGAAGGCCGGCGTCTTCTGCCCGATCGTGTTGAGGAACGGTCCGCCCCGGTTGCCCGTCTCCCAGCCGACGGGATGGCCGACGCAGTTCGTGACGGCGTGGACGATGAAGAGGTGGCGGATGTTCCGGAGCTCCGCCGTTGCGCCGTTCCGCTTCCAGCCCATGTACTGCCCGCTCGACGCGCCGCCGAAGTAGACGCCCGCGCGGCCGTCGAACGTCGCCGCCACGGGATCGAGGCCGTCCAGCGTGGCGGGGTAGGTGGCGTTGCCGAACCACTTCGGCTCGGCGTAGAGCCGCGTCGGCGCGGCGCGGTCCGTCTCGCGCACGTCGCACCAGCGCGCCGCGTAGACGGGGGCGTCCTCCCCCTCGGCGGCGGCCACGCCGTTCGTCGTGACAAGGCTCGTCTCGTCCACCCAGAACGCGGCCTTGGCGCAGACGGCGGGCGGCGCGGTGAAGGCGTCCGCCGCGCCGGCCGTGACGGCCACCGCCCCCTCCAGCACCGTGAGACGCCCGTCCACCGTGCGCGCGATCCGCCCGGCCTCGACGGCGAGCGTTCCCGCGCCCGTCTTGTAGAAGCCCGCGCGGTCGCCGAAGACGAGCGTATCGGCCGCGGCGGTCTCGCCCGCCGGCACCTTCTGCACGGAGACCTCGCCGAAGTCGGGCGCCACGTCCGCCCGCGCGGACAGGCCCAGCGCAACCGCCACGCCCAGGGCCGCCGCCGCCGTCACGCCCGGCCACGCCGCCGTCGTTTCCATCCTCGTTCCGAACGTCATGCGAGACGCCTTTTCCAGGTTTTTCATGCGCGACTCCTTTTCCAAGTTTTGCATAATTGCGTATTCTACCCCCCCCCCTATGGGGATTGTCAATTAGAAAAGGAAACTTTTTTTCACGGTGGACGCAATGAATTGTGTCCCTCCGGGGAGGGTCGCGCGTGTCGCGGCCGGGCGGACTACAGCGGCAGCGAAAGCCGGAACGCCGTCCGCACGCCCGGCTCCGACGACACGGCGACGTCGCCGCCGTGGACCTGCGCGATGTGCTTGACGATCGCGAGCCCGAGGCCCGTCCCGCCCAGGGCGCGGCTGCGCGCCTTGTCCACGCGGTAGAACCGCTCGAAGAGGCGCGGGAGGTGCTGCGCGGCAATGCCCACGCCGTAGTCGACGACCGCGAGCTCGGCCCGGCGGTCCCGCACGCGGCAGACGAGCTCCACGCGGTCGGACCCCGAGTAGCGGAAGGCGTTCTCGACGAGGTTGACGAGCGCCTGCTCCAGCAGCCGCGCGTCGCCCTGGACGGTCGCGGCGCCCCCCTCCACGACGGCCAGCTCGATTCCCCCCGCCCGGGCCTTCGGCGCCTCCAGCTCGGCGACGCGCTTCAGGAGCGCCGGCACGTCCACGGGCGCGAACGCGCCGTGCGCGTCCCGCCGCTGCCCGCGCTCCAGCTGCGCGAGCGAGAGGACGTCGCCGGAGAGCGCGTTCAGGCGCCCCGCCTGCTCGCGGATGATGTCGAAGAGCTCCGTCCGCTCCGCCCCGGTGAGCGACGAGCCGTCGCCCAGCATCTCCACCGCGCCGAGGAGGGCGGTGAGCGGCGTGCGGAGCTCGTGCGTGACGTTGGCGGTGAACTCGCGGCGGAAGGCCTCGTTGGCCCGCGCCGTGTCGATCTTCCGCCCGAAACGCGCGAGCAGGTAGGCGGTCAGCGCGCCGAGCACGCCCGCGAAGAGGAAGCCGGTGCGCGCGAGGAGGAGCGGCGCGAAGAGGCCCCGGCTGGGGACGGCGAGGCGCACGACGTGGCCGCCGACGCGCATTGCGCTGTAGAGGAGGTCCGTGCCCGTCGTCTCCGAGTGGCGGATGACGGCCGCGGGCTCGCCCCGCAGGGCCTTCTGGAACTCCACGCGGCCCGCGTGGTTCTCCTGCGCGCGGTCGCTGTCGTAGACGACGCTTCCGTCCAGGCGCAGCACCGTGACGCGCGCGGCGGGCGGGATGAGCAGCAGCGCCGTGAACGCGACGGCGGCCAGCAGGGCGAAGGCTGCGATGGAGAGCCTATTCCGCACGGTAGCCGACCCCGCGGATCGTCTTGATGTGGGCGGCCCAGTCGCCTAGCTTCCGCCGCAGCCCCACGAGGAGGACGTCAACCGTGCGGTCGGTCACGCACTTCTGCCCGTCGGAGATGCGGTCGATGATGTGCGCGCGCGTGAAGACGCGGTGGACGTTGCGCACGAGCAGTTCGAGGATGCGGTACTCGCTGAGCGTGAGCTCGAGCGGCGCGCCGTCGAGCATGACGGCGTGCGCGGCCTCGTCGAAGACAAGCCCGTCGAGGGCGAGCGGGCCGGCCGCCCGGTCCGCCGTGCGCAGGAACGCGCGGATGCGCGCGAGGAGGATGGCCTTGGAGAACGGCTTCGTGACGTAGTCGTTCGCGCCCGCGTCGAGGCCCGCGACGACGTCGCGCTCCTCGCCCTTCGCCGTCAGCATGACGATCGGCATCGCCGCCGTCTCGGGCGCCTGGCGCAGGCGGCGGCAGACCGTCAGGCCGTCCAGGCCCGGCAGCATCAGGTCGAGGAGGACGAGGTCCGGGCGCGTGCGCTGGACCAAGTCCAGCCCCACGTCGCCCGCGTCGGCCGTCTCGACCCGGTAGCCCGCCGACTTGAGGGCGAGCGCCAGCACGCGACGGATCGCCGCGTCGTCCTCCACCACCGCTATCTTCTCGTCTGCCATGGCGCTAGTCTACCACAAACCGGGGATGCGCGTGGCGATGTTGCCGAGGTGGCGCGAGATGTCGCGCAGGCAGGAGAAGACCGCGAGCGCGGCGAGCTCGCCCTCGGTCCGGCCGCCGCCGTCGTGCAGGTGCGCGGAGAACGCGCGCGTCGCCTTGCGCACGGCCGTGTGGATGGCGTCCTCGAGCGCAACGGGGTCGACGGCGATCGGGCGGCCCGTCTTGACGGCCTCGACCGTGGCGTGGGCGAAGAGGCGCACCTGGCCGATGACGGCGGCGACGTCGGCCCGCACGTCCGCCGGCAGCGTGCCGCGCACGCGGTTCGTCTTGCGGTAGACGCGCAGGGCGAGGTCGCTGATGCGCTCGGCGTCGTTGACGCAGTGGAGGACCTCGGGGAGCATGCAGGCCTGGCGGTCCGTCAGGCTGCGCTGGGAGATCTGCACGAGGTAGGCGCGGATGTCCGTCTGCATCGCGTCCACGCCGCTTTCCGCGTTCTCGATGGACTCGGCGTCCACGGCGGCCTTCCCGAGGCACGTCGCGAGGGCCGCCGAGGCGACCGTCCACGCCCGGCGCGTCATGTCGCCCAGGGCGAGGGTCGCGGCGTGGAGCGCGAGCTCGGGCGAGGCCAGCAGGTGCGGCTCGAGCAGCACCGTGCGCCCCGCCTTCCCCTCCCCGATCAGCCGCTCGCAGACGCGCGCCAGGAGGGGGATGAAGAACGCGAGCACGCAGACGTTCAGGACGTTGAAGAGCGTGTGCGCCATCGCGACGTGCCGCCCCAGGTTCGCGCCCGCGAAGGCGTCCCCCTCCGCGCAGGCGTTCACGAGGTGGAAGAAGGCCGGCGCGCGCGCGCCCGTTCCGCCGGCGAAGACGAACGCGAAGGTCGAGACGAGCAGGGCCGTGCCGACCACGTTGAAGAGCGCGTGCGCGAGCGCGGTGCGCTTCGCGTTGGCGTTCGTGCCGATCGCGGCGAGCGCGGCGGTCACCGTCGTGCCGATGTTGTCGCCGAGGACGATCGGCACGGCCGTCCAGATGTTGATCAGCCCCGCCTCCGCGAGGGCGATCGTGATGCCGATCGTCGCCGACGAGCTCTGCACCACCATCGTGCAGACCGTGCCGACGGCGATGGCGCCCAGCACGCTGCCGAGCGGCAGGTAGCCCGCCGCCGACGGCGCGCAGTCGAACACCGAGAAGAAGCGCACGAACTCCGGCAGCTTCGCGAGGGCCTTGAGCTCCTCGCTCATCATGTTCATGCCGAAGAAGAGGAGGCCGAAGCCCAGCACCGCCCGCCAGAACGCGCGCACGCGCAGGCGCCTCGCGGCCATCGCCCCCGCCACGCCCACCACCACCGCCGGCAGCGCGATGTCGGTGAGGTTGAACGAGACGAGCTGCCCCGTCATCGTCGTGCCGATGTTCGCCCCGAAGACGACGCCGATCGCCTGCCGCAGCGAGAGGAGGCCCGCGTTCACGAACCCCACCGTCATCACCGTCGTCGCGCTCGAGCTCTGGATGAGCGCCGTCACCCCCGCGCCCGCCAGGATCGCGAAGACGCGGTTGCGCGTCACGTACCCCAGCACGGCCTTCATCCGCGCCCCGGCGATCTGGGTGAGCCCTTCGGACATCAGCCCCATGCCGTAGATGAAGAGCGCGAGGCCGCCCAGAACCGTCGTCGTCAACTGCAGAATGTCCATGCCTGTTCCTTCTTCCTTGTGCTCGCTTCCTTGTACTCGGCTTCCTTGTACTTGTAGCCTTTACTTGTAGCCTTGTACGCGGATGCCTTGTACTCGCTTCCTTGTACTCGGCCTCGTAGTATAGGGCCCGGACGTTAGGAACAGGCGAAGGACGTGTTAGGATTTGGTTAATTCGAGGGCGGCGCGGGTACTTTGCGCTCGGACACGGACGCAATGAATTGCGCCCCCTCCCGGGAGGGTCGCGCTTGTCGCGACCGGGGGCCTTCCACGCGACCGACGGCTTGGCGCGCAATGTACCCGCGCCGCCCTCGGCGCGTGGCGCTGTGGGGCGGGCCCCTCCGCGCGGTCGCGACAAGCGCGACCCTCCCCCGATGCCGCCGTCGGACGCCACGCGCCGAGGGCGGCGCGGGTACTTTGCGCTCGGACACGGACGCAATGAATTGCGCCCCCTCCCCCGATGCCGCCGTCGGACGCCACGCGCCGAGGGCGGCGCGGGTACAATGCGCGCACAGCCATCGACCTGCATACACATTCTTATGTCCCCCCGTCATCACGTCATGCACACACCGCGCGCGTCTGCCCACTTTTTATAAAAAGTGGGCTTCTCGCGTCCACACGAACATCACAGCATCGCCGTCCGAGATAGCCCCTGCGGTGGGATTGCTTTCGCCTAGCGCGGAGGCAGCGGTGTATTTGAGACACGGAGATTGTGAAGCCGGTCCCCCCCCCTCCCGATGTTGACGCATCGGGCGGGTTCAACTGCCTTTTTTAGGTTCACCGCCACCAATGCCCCTCCCATGCTCGTTCCGTTTGGTGCCAGAGACGGGGGTCGAACCCGTACGCCCGAAACCGGGCAAGGGATTTTAAGTCCCCTGTGTCTGCCATTCCACCACTCTGGCCGCAGATGGGAGATTATAGCATATCAGGGGTGGTAGTAGGCGGTGGAATCAGGCGGACGCACGTTCGTGAGCGTGCCCGCGTAGTGCCGCAGCCAGTGCGGCTCGTAGGGATGCGCCGCCGCCGCCTTCTCGTCCAGCTCGATGCCGAGGCCGGGGCGGTCGTTCGCGTACATGCAGCCGTCCACGAACTTCACGTCCTCGTCGACGACCTCCCGGCGCCACGGCACGTCGTCGAACAGCGTCTCGTGGATGCAGTAGCCGGGCGTGGAGACGCCCAGGGCGAGCGTGACGGCGTTCGCGACGGGTCCGCTCGGGTTGTGCGCGCAGAACGGCACGTGGTGCGCGTCGCAGAGCGCGGCGATGCCCTTCATCGCCGTGATGCCGCCCGCGTGCGAGGCGTCGGGCTGCAGGTAGTCGCAACAGCTGAGCGCGAGCGCGTCGAGGACCTGCTGCGTCGTGTAGAGGCGTTCGCCGCAGGCGAGCGGCACGCGCACGCGCGAGCGGACGTCGGCGAGGGCCCGCATCGTGTCGGGGATGACCGGCTCCTCCACCCAGTAGGGGTCGAACTCCTCCAGCGCGTGGCAGACGCGCAGCGCCGTCGGCACGTCGAAGCGGCCGTGGCACTCGATGAGGATTTCGGCCTTCCCCTCCGTCGCCCCCTTCACGGCGGCGACGCACTTCATCGCCTTCCGGAAGTCGGCGGGCGGCAGCTGGCGGTAGTTCTTGCCGAACGGGTCCCACTTGAGGCCCTTGAAGCCGCGCGCGACGGCCGCCTCGGCCTTGGCGGCGAACTCCTCGGGCTCCTGCGCGCCGGCGAACCAGCAGTTCGCGTAGCACGGCACCGCCTCGCGGCATCTGCCGCCGAGCAGCTTCCAGCACGGCACGCCGAGCGCCTTGCCCTTGATGTCCCAGAGCGCCATGTCGACCGCCGAGAGCGCGCTCATGAGGACGGGCCCGCCGCGCCAGTAGGCGTCGCGGTAGTTCGCGTGCCAGATCCATTCGGTGTCGAACGGGTCCTTGCCCACGAGGGCGTGTTCAAGGTCCCGCACGGCGCCGACGAGCGCATGCTCCTTGTATTCGAGCGTCCCCTCGCCGATGCCGTGAATCCCCTCGTCCGTCTCCACCTTCACGAACACCCAGTTCGTGCGGAAACAGTGGACGACGAACGTCCTGACGCCGGAAATCTTCATGTTGCTGCGCTTTAAGTTGTTAAGTAGTTAAGTAGTTAAAGTGGTTAAGTGGTTAAGTGGTTAAGTGGTTAAAGCACCTTCCCTGCCGGACGTTTCAGGCGCCCCTGCGGCATTTAAAGCCGCGAAGCGGCGACTTAACCACTTAAAGCCGCGAAGCGGCGACTTAATCACCGATTAAGGCCCTTCCGGCCCAGGAACTCCCAGATCCGGTCGAGCCAGGTGAAGCTGCCCGTGCCGGGCGCGGCGCTCATCTGGAAGCAGTGGCCGCGCGTGGCGAGCGTGTGGAGGTCGCTCTGGCGGCCCATGCGGCGCAGCTTCTCCCAGGCCTTGACCGACGCCATCGCCGCATAGCCGTCTGCATCGCCGTGGACGAAGCACATGGGCGGCGTGTCGTCGTCGAACGCGAACTCGGGGACGAGCACGGCGGAGTCGTCGTTGCCGCCCGCCGCGTTCGGGCGGTCCGCGCCGTCCGTCAGCGCGTAGGCCGGGTAGATCGGGCACGCCCACTGGAGCGTGCAGGGCAGCTTGTCGATCTCGTCGACGGGCGCGTAGGCGGGCGTCTTCGCGTTCGTCGCGGCCATGAGCGTGAGGTGGCCGCCCGCCGAGAAGCCCATGAGGCCGATGCGGTCCGGGTCGAGCCCGCGCGCGGGCGCCCCGGCGCGCACCTTGCGGATTGCGCGCTGCGCGTCCTGCCAGGCGGAGAGGTGCTTGGGGCCGTTCTGCGGGCGCGGGCAGCGGTACTTCACGGCGACCGCCGTCATGCCCTTCTGGTTGAGGTAGTACGCCACCGGCTCCGCCTCGCCCACGTAGTTGCAGAACCCGTAGCCGCCGCCCGCCACGATCACCTGGATCGCCTTGGTCGTGGGCTTCTCGGGGATGTACCACACGAGGTAGGGTTCGTAGTTCTGGTTCGGCTGGCGGTCCGGCGTCTTCCCCGCCGGCCACAGCATCTCCTTCTCCGTGCGGAGCGTGCCGTCCGGATGCCAGCGGTGGCTCTCGCTCTCGTTGCGCCCCAGCTTGCCGAGATAGCCCATCTGGCGCATGAACTCCAGCGCGCGCTCGAACGCCCCCGCGCCGACGGGCCCGTGCCCGCGGTCCGCGTCGAGGTGCAGCTCGGCGGGAATCCCCATGCGACGCAGCTGGCGGTAGACCTGGGTGGAGCCGATCGGCGAGTAGGGGTCCTTCCCGCCGTGGAAGAAGCACATCGGGCAGGTCTTCGCGTCGAACGCGAAGGACGGGCTCAGCTTCACGCCCGGGCCGTCGCCCTGCGTCTTGTTCGCGCCCGTCAGTCCGTCCGTCAGCACGTAGGCCGGGCACATCGGAATCGCCCAGTTGACGTGGCACGGCAGCCTGTCGAGGTCGTCCACCGGCTCGTAGGCGGGCGTGAGCGCGCTCGTCGCGAGCATCAGAGAGAGGTGCGAGCCGGCCGAGCAGCCCATCACGCCGATCTTCTCGGGGCTGTAGCCGCGGGCCTTCGCCTCGCTGCGCACGAGGCGCACCGCGCGCTGGCCGTCCGCCCACGCGGTCTGGTAGATCGGCAGGCCCTTTGGGCGCGGCGTGCGGTAGGTGAGGTTCACGCACGGGATGCCCGCGTCCAGGAACTTCTTCACCAGCGGCTCGAACGCCGGGATGTCGCAGCAGCAGCCGTAGCCGCCGCCGGAGAGGATGATCATGCAGGCGTCGGCCTTCTTCGCCGGGTTCGGCGCCGGGTACCACTGCAGGTGCGGCGCGCGGTTCGCGGCGGGGTCGAAGCCCGGCGCCTGCGCCTCGGCGACCGTCGCCGCGATCTGGTGCCCCTGCGCGTGGGGCATCTTCCCCTCCGGCCACAGGTACGTCTTCCCGCCCACGGGCAGGCCGAACACGGCCGCCCCCGCCATCGACGCCAACGCGCCGACGAACAGCTTCGTTCTCATGTCATTCTCCTCTTCATTCAAGCCTCTTGGCGCGCGGCCCTCACGTCATCTCACGAGGTGGCCGCCGGCGGCGAGCGTGCCGCCCTCGGGCAGCGCGAAGGGCGTGTCGCCGAAGTTGACCGTCACGACCGTGCCGTCCGCGAACGTCGTGCGCTGCACGAGGCGGTCGGCGGAGAGGATGCGGTGGTCGAGCATCTCGCTGTAGCCGGTCTTGCGGGCGACGGGCGAGGTGACGCGGTAGCTGCGCACGAAGCGGTCCTTGTCCGCCTCCCACTGCTTCGCGTTGAAGATGTACATGCCCATCGTGCCGTAGAGGACGTTGAAGAGGTCGCGCTTGTCCCAGAGGGCCGGCAGCTTGTTGTTGTAGTCGCCCCAGTACCAGTGCGCGCAGAGGCAGTCGTGGTAGACGAGCTCCCAGAGCGGCAGGCGGTAGGCGGCGCCGACCTGGAACTTCGCGACGCGCGGCGGCACGTTCGTCCAGATCTGGGGGATGTTGCGCCCCGAGTCCGGCACGCGGTAGTTGCCGAGCGAGAGCATCCCCTCGAAGTAGTCGCAGAAGGGCACGGCGGCGTCGTGGCCCGTCTCGCTGCCGACGACGAGGCCGAAGTCGTCGCCGAGGAGGCGCAGCAGGTCCATGCGGTAGGCCCGGCTCTCGCCGCGCGTCATCGGGTGGGCGGGATTGCTGCAGACGTCCCACGCGGCGGCGGTCGTCACGTCGATGAAGCGCGTGTTGTAGGGCTTTTCCCGCAGCTCGCGGCCCACGTTCCGGCGGCAGAACTTCGCGGAGACGGCATCGCACATGCAGCCGCAGTAGGTCCACGTGCCGTCCTTCGCCTTGACGCCCCACGCCTTGCGCCAGTCGTTCGAGTCCGCGCTGTTCCATGCCGCGCCCTCCGGCCAGGCGTCCGTGTTCGTGCCCGTCTTCCAGCCGAGCTTCTTGAGCTGTTCGGGGCGGTAGATGTCGCGGTAGACGTCGTAGCGGCTCACGAGCACGCCGTCCATCCGCGCGAGCGCCGCCACCTGTTCGGCGCTCCCGCCCGCGCTCCAGAGGAAGCGGTCGATGCCCGCCTCCTTGAGCTTCTTTGCCATCCCGACCTTGTCGCCCTCCCAGCACCAGATGTTCGGCGCGCCGAGGAGGCGGTCGACGAGCGGGCGGTCCTGCGCCTTCTCGGCGAAGGTCCTGAGCGTGCCCTTCTCCTTCGCGTAGGCCCGGTAGCGCTTGCACATCGCGACGTAGCCGCCCTTCTCGAGGAATGCGTAGCGGAGGCGGCGCGGGTAGGCGAAGCGCCCCTTCTGCGCCTCCCAGCTCACGCCGGCGGCGAAGGGCGCGCCCTCGGCCGGGCGGCGGAACGTCGCCGCCGCGTCGTCCGCCGTCTCGATGATGCCCATGAAGCCCGCGCCCGTCGCGTCGTCCTGCACGCCGAAGAAGGCCATGCAGACGCCGTGGCCGCTGTAGGCGGGGAGGCGGCCGGGAATGCCGTCCGGCTCGTCGACGGGGAACGAGATGCCCTCGTTCATGGGGACGATCAGGCGGTCGCCCGGCTTCGTCGCGAACGCCTGCGGGTAGTCGAGCGCGGCGGGCATCTCGCCCTCGCCCGTCACCGTCACGAGCACTTCAGGGCGCGTCGGCGACGGCGAGACGAGAATCCCCCACGTGCGCAGCGACGCGGGGTCGAGGGCCGTCGCGCAGATCGCGCGCCCCGCACGCGAAAGGCCGGTCACGAAGAGCGCGCCCGGCGCGCCCGGCGCCCAGGTGCGCCCCGTCCGCTTGTCCGTGACGGCCAGCGAGGCGTCCGCCCCCGAGACGACGACCTTGAGGCAGTCCGTCTCCGCCGCGATGTCCGCCGGCCGCGCGCCGCCCTGCGGCAGGCGATTCCCCAGCGCCTCCACCTTGAAGCCCTGCAGCACGACGCCCGTGGGGCCGTGCCCCACCACGCGCGGCTCGATGCGGGCCGCCCCCGGGGGGACCATGAACTCGGCGGCGGCCGGCTCGCCCGGCTTCGCCGAACGCGATCCATACGTCCAGTCCATCACCTTCCCCTGCGCGTCCCGCAGGACCGCGCTGAGGGAATAGGGCCCCGGCGCGGCGACGCCGTCCAGGGCCTTCGACGTGCAGCTGAGGCGGAATGCGTCGCCCGGCTTCACGTCGATCGGCGCCATGCCGTGGATGGACCAGTCCTGCTCCCCGCTGTGGCGCAGCTCCAGCGCGCCGTCCGCCCGCGCCGCGAGCGACGCGGCCTTCTCCGTGCGCGACCAGGCGCGCGGCGCCGTGAACGTCCACGTCTCCGCGCCCCGGCCGGCCAGGGCGCCCACGGCCGCCGCCAGGCAGCACGCCCGCATTCCAAAACCACGCATCCTCTTCATTCGCCGCAACCTCGTTCCTTTCCTGGGTGAAACCGAACACGCCGCCCCGCCACCGGCATGACGGCGCGCCGAGTATAGCATAATTCCCGACATGTTGGCAGAATGCCCCGCCTCCATCAGAGAGAAGATGCCGCCTCAACGATGTCCTGAAGAGACGAACGGAGGTCGCGGAGCGGACGCCACGCGGTCTCGCGGCGGATCTTCGCGTTGTCGCCGACGATGACCGGGTTGTCCGCCGGACGCACGAGCTGCGGGTCTACCTCCGTCTCGACCGCGACGCCGACGACCTCCGCCGCGAGGCGCAGCACCTCGTCAAGCCGCCGGCCCGTCCCCGAGCAGACGTTGTAGACCTCTCCGGCGCGTCCCTTGTCGAGCAGCGCGAGATACGCCGCGACGGCGTCGCGGACGTCGAGGAAGTCGCGGACGATCGAAAGGTCGCCCGCCTTGACGCGCGCGACGCCCTCGCCCGCCGAACGCGCCGCGAGGAGCTGCCGCACGAAACTCGGCACGACGAACGTGTCGCGCTGGCCGGGCCCCACCTGGTTGAACGAGCGCGTCATCACGATGTCAAGGCCAAAGCCCGTCGCGTAAAGCCCCGAAAGCTGCTCCTGGGCGACACGCGCCACGGCGTAGGGGCTCAGGGGCGCGAGGGGATGCGTCTCCGCGATGGGCGTTCCCCCCCCCCCCCCCCCCCCCCCCCCCCCCGCGTCAGGACGCCGTATTCCTCGGACGACCCGACGGAGAGGATGCGCGCCTTGAGGCCGAGCGCGCGAACGGCCTCCGCCACGTTGAGAAAGACGTTCGTGTTGTTGAGGAAGCTCTCGACCGGCGCTTCCCAGCTCTTCGCCACGCTCGACACCGCCGCGAGATGGACGATGTGCGTCGGGCGCTCCACCTCCATGATGATGCGCACGGCGGCGGCGTCAAGGAGGTCGCACGCATAGTATCGGTCGCACGCGTTCGCCGCGCCCGCCGCCCTGTCCACGCCAATCGTCTCGTCGCCGCGCGCACGAAGCGCTTCCGAGAGGAAGCGCGCGACGAAGCCGTTTGCGCCGGTCACCAGCGCCCGTCTTCTTTCAAGTCTCTCCATGCGCGTATTCTACCAAATCTACGCGAGTTTATGGTAGACTACGCGCCATGAAATTGAAGCACGCAATCGGGTCGCTCCGCCGGTATGGCATTCGCGGAGCCGTCAACTTCGTCCTTAGGCAGGCGAAGGGGAGGGCCATCAGGCACGAATTGGCAAAGACGCTCATCCTCGACCGGGACGGGAAGCCGATTCCGGGCATCACCGTCATCGGCAGGCTGTCTGGGACAGACAGCCTTTCCAAAGTCCTGCGCGACCTGATCATCCGCCTCAAGGCCTGCGGCATCCCCTGCCAGGCGCTCGACATCGAAAACACGCGGGAAATCCCGGAGTCCGAATACGCGAGCCTCCTGACGCCGAAGGACGAGTTCCGCCTCAACCGCTATTCGGACATCATCGGCATGCTCACGCTGCCGCCGCTCCCGAAGATGGCAGACGTCAAGCTCTCGCGCATCATGTTCTGGGAGTTCGACTCGGGCCTTTGCGAAGCGCATCCGCACGTGCTCGAACCCATCATGACAATCGCGATGAGCGATTACAATCTAGAGGTCTTCCGCCGGCTTCTGCCGCCCGTTGTTCCCCTCCGCAAGATTCTCTACCCCTTCCAGTTCGCGCCGCACTTGACGGAGCCGCGGGAACAAGTCCGCGCGCGTTACGGCATCAAGCCAAATGACTTCGCCGTCTTCTTCAACTTCGCCTACACGTCGAGCTTCGGCCGCAAGAACCCGGACGGCGCGGCGCGGGCGTTTGCCGAGGCGTTCGGCGACAGGCCCGACGTCAAGCTCGTCTTCAAGACGTCGGGGGCGACGAAACGCCCCTCTCTCGCCGCACGGCTCAGAGCATCCATCCACAACCTCGGCCTTGCCGACCGCGTCGTCTTCGTCGACGACTTCCTCCTTCAGGACGAGCTCGTCGCCCTGACCGACGCCTGCGACGCCTATCTCTCGCTCCATCGCGGCGAGGGCCTCGGCATTGGCATTGCGGAGGCGATGAGCCTCGGCAAGCCCGTCGTCGTCACCGACTACAGCTCGACGACCGAGTTCTGCAGCCGCGAGGACGCGATGCCCGTGCCCTACAAGACAGAAGACGCGCAACGAATCAGAAGCGAGGTGCCGTCCTACCGCCACGTCAAGGACTGGCCCGAGCCGGATGTCCACGCTGCGGCGGCGGCCCTTCGGCGGCTCTACGACGACCGCGCGTTCGCACGGGAGTTGGGCGCGCGCGGCCAACGCTTCATCGCCGACCACTTCTCGGACGCGAACTTCAGGAAGTCGGTCGAGGCGTTCCTCGCCCGCCCGGCGGCTCAGCCCTCGTCGTAGTTGACCGCGCGGATGACGCCGCGGCGGAAATACGGATGGCGGATGCCGTTCATCGGCAGCAGCATCCATCCGTCCGAGAAGGACGTCCTGAACCCGGCCTTCTCGAACATCTGCGCCAGCGCGTCGGCGTCGTCCTGGCGGTGATACGTGCAGCAGGCGACCTTCGCCTTCCTCCGGCTGAGGAAGTCGAGCGAGGCGGCGACGATCCGCCGGTCGGCGCCCTCCGTGTCGATCTTGACGAACAGCCTGAGATCCGGCGGGACGTTGCGCAGCGCGTCGGCGAGCGTGACCTCCCGTCCCTGCGTCCTGTCGGACACGAACCTCTCGACCACGCTCACGCGGCCGTCGAACGGGGCGAAGGTCTTGCGGAGGGGGACCGACCACCGCCCGTCGCATTCGAACAGGTACGCATGCCTGACGCGGCGAATGTTGTCAAGGGCGAACAGGCCTTCCGCCGCGCCGACGTCGACCAGGACCGAGCCCTCGTCGACGCCGAAGCCAGGCGAGACGTAGCTGTGCGGCGACTTCTCCCTCACGCCGCGGCCGAGGATGCCCTCGTCGTTGACGAGGATGCCGTAGCCGGCGACCGCCGCCTCCACGCCGACGCCTCGCGGGTAGTAGAGCCGCATATCCCCCCCCCCCCCCCCCCCCCCCCCCCCCCCCCCCGTCTGATGCACCACATACGGATAGCCGCCCTCCATGCCGCCCGTCGCCGGCGGCCGGGCCGCGGTCGCCTCGTAGGGGAGCATGTCGACCGATCCTTTCCTCTCCAGGTACGCGAGCTCCGAGGCGAAGCGCGCGGCGACCCGGTCGGGCAGCCCCATGGCGTGGTTGTAGAGGGTCTCCAGGTCGCGCTCGCCGGTGTCCTTCCGCAGGAACTGCACGAGGCGAAGCAAAGACCACCGAGGATGCCGCAGGCACCAGCGCACGCCGTCGCTCATTTCGCTCATCTACTCACGATCCTTTCTTGGCCGCCAGCCAGTTTCCAGCGCAGCGCCCGTTGCGAAGGGCTGTCCGACAAGGGCTTTCCTGTGATTGGCCGGTAGCATAGCAGATTTCGACTGGGGCTGCAAGGCGGGCATCAGCCGCTCGGGGCGGTTGAAGCCGACCAGCAAGACGGGGGCGCAGTCGAAGGCGGCGGTCATGGCCGGCTCCTTTCGTTGAAAACCCCCGAAGCTTGCGCTTCGGGCACAGGACAGAGCGCTTCGGGCGCGGGGCGGGGGCGCAATGCGAGGCGAACGGCCTCTCGCGCCCAGTCGTCGACCTCGGCGAAGGTGGCGCCGTGGTAGCGAAGCGGCGTTGAAGCGGGCTCACCTGGCTCAGAACCGAGGCGGGCGACGGCCTTGTCCTGTGCCCGAAGCGCAAGCTTCGGGTCTTCCGCCAGCGACTGGGCGAGGCGGTTCATGACGAGCGCGTCGCGGCGCGTCATCGGCTTTTCGCCCGGCAGGTGCGGCCACGCCGCCGGCGCGAGCATGAGAAGCCGCCCGTCGGCGCAGGCGTCGAAATGCCGCCCGCTCGGCTTTTCAAGCGGCGCGAAGCCCTTGTTGCGCAAGACGACGAGCGGCAGCCTTTCGGCGAAGGCGCGGCGCGCGACTTCGCGCTCGCCGTCGCTCACGCAGGGCGAGAGCAGCGCCGCGCC
>CAVEVC010000096.1:0-16164 GCA_963618935.1 Clostridiales bacterium CCNA10
CCAGATGCCGCTCGTCCGCCGTCTGCCGAAGCGCGGCTTCAACAACGCCGCGTTCCGCGTCGAGGCGCTGGGCGTCAACGTGGCGACGCTGGAGAAGCTCTTCGGCGCGGGCGACGAGATCACCGTCGCGACGCTCGCGGCCAAGGGGCTCTCGGACAACAAGCGCCCGCGCGTGAAGATCCTCGGGACCGGCGAGCTGACCAAGAAGTTCACGGTCAAGGTCCCCTGCTCCGCCTCCGCGAAGGCGAAGATCGAGGCCGCCGGCGGCTCCGTCGCCTGACGCCAGCAGTCCGGGCGCGCACGCCGCGCGTCCGCGTCCGGATGAAGGGACTCTTTGGGGCGCCCGCCCCGGAGTCCCGTCGCCTTTTTCCGCAACCCCCTTCGGAGAACAACCACATGTCCATGTTCACCGGCTTCTCGAACGCCTTTAAGATTCCCGAGCTGCGCAGGAAGATCCTCATCACGCTCGGCCTTGTGGCCGTCTGCCGCCTCATCTCCCTGATCCCGACCCCCGGCATCGACTGGATGGCCCTGCAGACGGCGATCGACACCGCGCGCGCGAACAACCAGGCCGGCGGCATGTTCGGCATGTTCGACGCCTTCACGGGCGGCTCCTTCGCCGTGTGCGCGATCGGCTCGCTCTCGATCTGGCCCTACATCTCGGCGCAGATCGTGATCCAGCTCCTGTCGTCGGTGATCCCCTCCCTGGAGAAGCTGAAGAAGGAGGGCGAGAGCGGCCGGCAGCAGCTCTCGCAGATCACCCGCTACCTCGCGATCGTCATCTGCGTGCTCCAGGCCTGGCTCGTCTCCATCTCGCTCATGAACCCGGTGCAGCTCGCCGGCCTCCTGGGCATCCAGGACGCGGGCGTCGTGGAGGCCCTGAAGAAGGTCGTGGTGAACCCGAGCCTCGGCTTCCAGCTCATGACGGTGATCGGCATGACCTCCGCCACGCTGTTCATCATGTGGATCGCCGACCAGATCACGACGTTCGGCATCGGCAACGGCGGCTCCCTCATCATCATGATCAACATCACCTCCCGCCTCCCCGACGCGATCAAGGACGCCTGGCGCCGCTACTTCGGCCTCGGCAGCGAGCAGGCCTACGGCAGCCTCACCGAGCTCGCGCTCCTGCTCCTCTTCGGCTTCGCGGTCGTCATGGGCACCGTCCTCCTCACCCAGGGCGTGCGCAAGGTCGCCATCCACGCGACGCGCCGCTCGCTCGGCGGCGGCAACACCTACGGCATGCAGCAGACCTACATGCCCCTGCGCGTGAACTACACGGGCGTCATGCCGATCATCTTCGCCCAGCCCCTCCTGCAGCTGCCGGCCGTGCTGCTCACGAAGATCCCGCCGGACAAGACCGGCTTCCTCGGCTGGCTGCGCTACTTCGGCATGCAGCTCGGCGACCTCGGCAGCCCCACGCACATCGCCATCTACGCGCTGGTGATCCTCTTCTTCGCCTTCTTCTGGGTGGCGACGCAGTTCAACGCGATCGAGATCTCCGAGAACCTCAAGAAGGACGGCTCCTACATCCCGGGCATCCGCCCCGGCCTCGCGACGGCCGAATACCTCGACGCCGTGATGACGCGCATCACCCTCATCGGCGGCGTGGGCCTCCTCCTCGTCGCGATCGTCCCGCAGGTGCTGAGCGGCATGATGGGCGTGCCGGGCTCCGTCGCGGCCTTCTTCGGCGGCACCTCGCTGCTGATCATCGTGGGCGTCGCCCTCGACACCCTGCGCGTCATGGAGTCGCACCTCCTCGTGCGCAAGTACGACGGCTTCCTCCGCCACGGCTCGCTGCGCGGGCGCGGCGGCATGTAGGCCGCCCCTCCGGCCCAAGCGGACGCGCGACCCCCACGGGCCGCGCGTTTGTGCTATACTATCCCCCGTCATGAAAATCGGTCTCGCCTTCTGGCACGGCATCTTCAAGAACAACCCGACGTTTCGCCTCGTGCTCGGGCTGTGCCCGACGCTGGCCGTGACGACCTCCCTGGAGAACGCGCTCGGCATGGGCCTCGCCGCCTCGTTCGTCCTCGTCTGCTCGAACGGCCTCGTCTCCGCCCTGCGCAAGGCCATCCCCGACGCGGTCCACATCCCCTGCTACATCGTCATCGTCGCGGCCTTCGTGACGACGATCGACCTCCTCCTGCAGGCCTTCCTGCCCGCCCTCTCCGAAGCGCTCGGCATCTTCATCCCGCTCATCGTCGTGAACTGCATCATCCTCGGGCGCGCGGAGGCGTTCGCCTGCAGGAACGGCGTCCTCGCCTCCCTGGCGGACGGCCTCGGGACGGGGCTGGGCTTCACGCTCGCGCTCGCGCTGATCGCCGCCGTGCGCGAGGTCGTCGGCGCCGGCTCCCTGACCGTCTGGGGCGACCTCGCGATCCGCGGCATCCACGAGAGGCCCGTCGTGCTCGCCATCCTCCCCGCCGGCGGCTTCATCACGCTGGGCCTCCTCCTGGCGGCGATCAACCACGTGGGCGCGGCGTGGGCGCGGCGCCGGGGCGCGCCGCCGCCGCCGCCGCTCGGCCTCGACTGCCGCCACTGCACGCTCTGCCCGAACGGGACGCAGCCATGAAGTGCCCCAAGTGCGGAAACGACGACGACAAGGTGCTCGACTCGCGCGCCTCCAAGGAGGGCGTGGTCATCCGCCGCCGCCGCGAGTGCCTGAAGTGCGGCTTCCGCTTCACGACGCACGAGGAGGTCGACCACGAGGACCTCTTCGTCGTCAAGCGCGACGGGCGGCGCGAGATGTTCCAGCGCGAGAAGCTGGAGAAGTCGGTGCGCATCGCCTGCCAGAAGCGCCCCATCCCCGAGGCGAAGGTCCAGGACCTCATCGGCGGCGTCGTGGCCGCGCTGGGCGGCGAGGAGGTGCCGTCGGACCTGATCGGCCAGTGCGTCATGGCCCGCCTCCACGAGCTCGACGAGGTCGCCTACATCCGCTTCGCCTCCGTCTACCGCCGCTTCACGGACGTCAACCAGTTCCTGAGCGCCATCACGGAGATGGTGAAGAAATGAGGGCGCGGCACCTGCTCTGCGCGCTGGCCGCGCTCCTTGCCGGCGCCTGCGGCGCCTCCCCCTACCTCGGCGCGGCCGGCGGCCTGCTGCTGCCCGGCAACGGCAATTCCCTCTCCCGCGCGGCGGAGGCGCGCGTGCGCGCCGGCTTCTACGCCACCGACTTCCTCGCGTGGGAGGTGGAGGGCGCCTGCGCGCCCAACGCCTCCGGCGCCGGCGGGCGGGAGGCGCTCGCGGGCGTCGCCGTGCGCGGCCTCTTCCACTTCGCCGGCTTCGAGGCGTTCGACCGGCTCTTCGGCTGCGAGCGCTTCGACCCGTTCGCGACGTTCGGCGCGGGGACGCGCTTCGGCGCGCGGCACGCCTTTGCGGAGGGCGCGCGCCGCACGGCGGCCGGGCCGGTCGCGGGCCTGGGCGCGTTCTACCACGTGACGGAGTCGCTGGACCTGCGCGTCGACGCGCAGGCGATGCTCTCGTGCGACGCGCCGTGCGGCATGCTCTATTCGGTCTGCGTCGGCCTGCAGTGGAACTTCGGGGGAGGGGGCGGCGAATGAAGACCCTCGAGCGCTACGTCTTCGGCGCGTTCCTCTCGTCCTTCTTCCTCGCCTTCCTCGTGCTGTCCTTCGTGCTCACGGTGGGGCTGATGGTGCAGATCGTCCGCTACATGCTCCAGGGCATCCCGGTCGACCTCGTGGGGCGCTTCGCGTTCGTGAGCTTCCCCGAAACGCTGCAGTGGACGATCCCCCTTGCGCTGCTCGTCTCCTCCGTGCTCGTCTTCTCGCGCCTGTCGGCGGACAGCGAGATCGCCGCCATGCGCGCGTGCGGCGTCAACCTGCTCGCCGTCATGCGCGCCCCCCTCCTCTTCGCCCTGTCCTGCACGGCGCTGGGGCTCTTCGTCAACAACGAGATCGTGCCGCGCGGGCACCAGGTGCGCCGCGACCTCGCCCGCCGCATCTCCGTGGGCGCCGGCCTCGAGCTGCTGGAGCCCGGCCGCGTCATCGACGACTTCCCCAAGGTGAAGATCTACTTCGAGGCGAAGGAGGGGAACTGGCTGCGCGACCTCATCGTGCTCGACTTCTCGAACCCGCGCGTCGACCGCATGATCACGGCCTCCAAGGCGCTCGTCACGAGCGAGGGCCGCGACGTCGTCCTCGACCTCCACGGCATGACCGTCGACCCGCTGGACGAGGACAACCCCGGCATGGCGCGCGCCGCCCGCTTCCAGTACCGCGTGAAGGACGCCCTCAAGGACCGCGCCTACAAGCGCCGCGAGAAGGACTTCCGCTTCTTCGAGCTCCTCTCCGAGATCCGCCTCGCGAAGGCGGACGTGAAGAACCCCCAGGCGGCGGCCGAGCGGCGCGCGCGCGAGGGCCGCGCGAAGGGGGCCGCCGCCAAGGAGCTCCGGCTCGTGAAGAAGTCCCTGAAAAGCCACCTCAGCAACGCGCGCACCGAGTTCCAGAAGCGCCTCGTCTTCGCCTTCGCCTCGATCTGCTTCGTGCTCGTGGGCGTGCCGCTCGGCATCCGCGCGCAGCGGCGCGAGTCCTCCATCGGCATCGCGATCGCGATCGTCACGGCCCTCGGCTACTACCTCGTCGTCATCCTCATGACGAGCCTGGAGAAGAACGCCGCCGTGCGGCCCGACCTTCTCATCTGGCTGCCGGTCGCCCTCTGCGCCGCCCTCGCCGCCTACCTCGTCCCAAAGAACCTCTAAGGAGCAAGCGCCATGTCCGTTTCCATCCACCCCACCGCCCTCGTCGACGGCAACGCGCAGCTCGGCGACGGCGTCGTGATCGGCCCCTACGCGAGCGTCGGGCCGGACGTGCGGCTCGGCGCGCGCACGGTCGTGCAGCAGGGCGCAATCATCCGGGGCCACTCGACGCTCGGCGAGGACTGCCAGGTCTTCCCCTACGCCTGCATCGGCATGAAGACGCAGGACCTCAAGTACCAGGAGGGCAGCGTCTCCTACGTCGAGATCGGCGACCGCACCGTCATCCGCGAGTTCGCCACGGTCCACCTTGGCACGGCGGACGGCGAGAAGACCGTCCTCGGCCGCGACGTCCTCTTCATGGCCTACTGCCACGCCGCGCACGGCGTCGTCCTCGGCGACCACGTGATCTGCTCCAACTCCGTGCAGCTCGCCGGCGACGTCCACATCCAGGACTGGGCGATCATCGGCGGCTGCGCCGCCTCCCACCAGTTCTGCAGCGTCGGCCGCCACGCGATGGTCGGCGGCATGTCGAAGATCCGCCAGGACTTCCCGCCGTTCATGCTCGGCGACATGGTGGAGGGCTCGCTCAAGGTCATCGGCCCGAACGTCGTCGGCCTCAACCGCCGGGGCTTCCCGAAGGACGTCATCGCCGCCCTCAAGGAGGCCTTCCGCTTCATCTACCACAGCGGCCTCAACCGCTCCCAGGCCCTGGAGCGCGTCGAGAACGACGTCGAGCCCTTCGACGAGGTCAAGGAGCTCGTCCAGTTCTACCGCCACTCCACGCGCGGAGTCTGCTGAGATTAAGTAGTTAAGTAGTTAAGTAGTTAAGTTGTCAACCAGTCGAGTGCTTGGACCTTTTTGAACGCACTCCCCCCACTCCCCCAAAAAAAAACTTAATCACTTAACTACTTAACCACTTAACTACTTAAAGCCCGTAGGGCGGCTTAATGGTTGCAGGAAGAGATGAATGAGGACATCCTTGGAACCCCCTTCGCGGGGGCGACGCTGGACTCCCGGCTCGTGAAGCCGGGGATGCTGTTCGTCGCCGTCAAGGGCGAGAAGGCCGACGGGCACGACTTCATCGACGAGGCGCGCGCGAAGGGCGCGGCGGGGATTGTCGACGGGCGCGAGGAGCTGGCGCGCGTCGCGCGCGCCTACCGCCGCACGCTCCGGGCCACGGTGGTCGGCGTGACGGGCTCCGCCGGCAAGACGACGACGAAGGAGCTCGTGGCGGCGTTCCTCCGCGCGGGCGGCCTCAACGTCCACGCCACCGCCGGCAACTTCAACAACGACCTCGGCCTGCCGCTCACGATCCTCAACTGCCCGCCCGGCGCCGACGTGCTCGTCGTGGAGATGGGGACGAACCATCCGGGCGAGATCCGCCACCTCGTCGGCATCGCCGAGCCGGACGTCGGGATCGTCACCTCGGTCGGCACGGCGCACATCGAGTTCTTCGGCACGCAGGACGCCATCGCCGACGAGAAGGGGACGCTCCTCGCGCACCTCTCAGGCTCCCCCGCGCATCCCTCCTTCGCCGTCCTCGCCCGCGAGAACGCGCGCTACGGCCGCCTCGCCGCCCTCTGCCGCGTGCCGCTCGCCACCGTCTCGCTCGCCGACCCCGCCGCCGCGCGCTTCGCGGCCGCCCTGCGCCTCCGCCTCCCCGGCGCCCACAACGTCTCGAACGCCCTCCTCGCCGCCGCCTGCGCCGCGCGCTTCGGCGTCCCGGAGGCGGCCTGCCTCGCCGCGCTGGCGGACTTCACGCTGCCCGGCGGGCGTTGGCGCGTCGTCGAGCGCGGCGGCGTCACCTACATCGACGACACCTACAACGCGAACCCCACCTCCATGCTCGCGGCCCTCGAAGCCTTCGCCGCCCTCCCCGCGGCCGGCCGCCGCATCGCCGTCCTCGGCGACATGTTCGAGCTCGGCGGCCAAAGCGCCGCCTTCCACGCGCAGGTGAAGGCGCGCGCGGCGGAGCTGCCGCTCGACCGGACGATCTTCGTGGGCGCGCAGTTCGGCGGCCTCGCGCGCGACGCCGCGAAGGACGCGCTCGCCGCCTTTGTCCGCCCCGGCGACGCCGTCCTCCTCAAGGCCTCCCACGGCATGCACCTCGACGAACTGCTGCCATGAACGCGCTCGTCCTCGGCAACGGCCGCAGCGGACAGGCCGCGGCCGCCCTCCTGCGGCGCGAAGGGGCCGCCGTCACCGTCCTCGACGGCGCCGACGCCTGGCCCGCCTTCGGCGCGTGGGACCTCTGCGTGACGAGCCCCGGCGTCCCCATCGGCCATCCCTGGCAGCGCGCGGCGCGCGCGGCGGGCGTCCACGTCGTCTCGGAACTGCAGCTCGGCGCGGAACGCTGGCGCGCGCGCGGCGGGCGGATGCTCGCCGTCACGGGCTCGAAGGGCAAGAGCTCCGTCGTGAAGCTCGTCGCGGACGCGCTTCGCCTCGCGGGGACGCCCGCCGTCCCGTGCGGCAACTACGGCACGCCCCTCTGCGAGGTCGTCTGCGGCGGGGCGGACCCCCGCCGCGCCTGGGCCGTCGTGGAGGTCAGCTCCTTCCAGCTCGAGACGACGGACCTGCCGCCGGACGCCTTTGCGGCGGCGGCGCTCCTCAACCTGCAGGAGGACCATCTCGACCGCCACGGCTCCGCCGCCGTCTACCACGCCCTCAAGCGGCGGCTTCTTGCGATGACCCCCCTGCCGGTCGACGGGAGCGGCGCCGCCCCCGCCCCCGCCGACGCGCGCCTGCTGGCCGGCTCCTACTTCGACAACCCCGTCCTCCGCCCGAACGGCCTCTGCGCCGTCGCGCTCCTGCGGGCGGCGGGGCTGGACGACGCGCGCATCGCGGCGGGCTTCGCCGCCTTCACCCCCCTGCCGCACCGCATGCAGGTGGTCCTCGAACGGGCGGGCGTCACGTGGGTGGACGACTCCAAGGCGACCTCGCTCGCGGCCCTCGCGGCGGGGGTGGCCATGTGCCCCGGACCCGTCCGCCTGGTCGCGGGCGGGCTCCCGAAGGGCGACGACCCAAAATCTGTCATTCCGCGCTTGCGTTCGGGGGTCAAAAAAGTGTATCTTATTGGGCGT
This sequence comes from Clostridiales bacterium CCNA10, assembly GCA_963618935.1. Lineage (GTDB taxonomy): Bacteria > Verrucomicrobiota > Kiritimatiellia > RFP12 > UBA1067 > RUG572. The sequence goes on from CAVEVC010000096.1 coordinate 7,798, forward strand.
TGCGCGCAGCAGTTCTCGGACGCATGGCAAAGCGCCGTGCCCTGCGAGCTCTGCGGGACGCTCGGCCGCGCGGTCGAGGCGGCCCGGCGTGACGCGCGTCCCGGCGAGACGGTGCTCCTGTCGCCCGGAACGGCAAGCTTCGATCAATTTAAAAGTTACGGTGTACGCGGCGACACGTTCGCGGCCCTCGCACGGGAGGGCGCGGAGGGTGTGGACGCGCGCACAAGCAAAAGAGGATGATGAAGACATGAAAGCGCAGAAGCTCGGATTGGTTCTGGGTATGAACATGGCGGTGGCCTGCCTGGTGCTGCAGGGATGCAAGGCGACGAGGCCGGGGGCGGACAACGCCCTGCCGCCGCCGGTGGTCGATCCGGCCGTGGCGCAGCCGGAGGCCGCGCCGGCCGAACAGCCGCCGATCACCGTCACGCCGGAGGTCAAGCCGCTGCCTCCGCCGCCTCCGCCGCCCGCCGCCGAGCCGGCCCCCTCCAAGGTCGCGCAGGTCAAGCCGCTGCCGCCGCCCGCCTCCGCGAAGAAGCATCCGGCCCCGGCCGCCGGCGCCACGGTGGTCGTGCAGCGGGGCGACACGCTCTCCGGCATCTGCGTGCGCCACCACGTGAAGATGAGCGCCGTCGTGGCGGCGAACCCGGGCCTGAAGCCCAACCACATCCGCGTGGGCCAGAAGATCGTGCTGCCGGGCGTCGCCGCCGTGGCGGCCGCCGAAAAGCCCGCCTCCCAGGTGAAGCTGGCGGCGGCGGAGGCGCCCGCCACCGCCGCGAACACGACGCCCCCCGTCAAGACGAAGGCCGCCTTCAAGGCGTACACGGGCCCCACGAAGACGTACAAGGTCCGCAGCGGCGACTCGCTCGGCAAGATCGCCTACGAGAGCGGCATCACGATTCGCGCGCTCAAGGACCTGAACAAGCTCTCCAAGGACTCGATCCGCGTGGGCCAGGAGCTGCAGGTCCCCGCCGAGAAGGTCGTGGCGCCGCCGGCCGCCCCCGCCGCCGGCAAGGCGGCGCAGAAGGCCTCCGACGCCAAGAAGGACGCCGCCAAGAAGGACGCGAAGGAGCAGGCGAAGAAGGGCGGCGCGGAGAAGAAGGACGCCGCCGCCCCCGCCCCGGAAAGCACGTCCCTCACGAACGCCGTTGAGACGGCGGCCGCCGCGCCCCAGGCCGAGGCGGCGCCCGCCGCCGCCGAGCCGCCCGCCGCCGCCGAGCCGGCCCCCGCCGCCGTCACCTACACCGCGAAGGAGGGCGACGACATCGTCTCCATCGCCATCTCGTATGGCATCAGCCCGAGCCGCCTCATGGACCTCAACGACCTCAAGGCGGGCGATTCGATCAAGGCCGGCCAGGTGCTCAAGCTCCCGGCGGACGCGAAGCCCAGCGCCCAGTAGGGCCTGCCCCCCGGTAGGTCCGTTCCGTGCAGCGCGTCCTGACTCTGCTGGGCATTTCCGTTCTCGCATTGCTGGCGTGGGGATTCGTCGTCCTCGCTTCCGCCGGCGGCGGGAACGGAATGCGCCTTTATTCGGACCCCAACCACTTCATCGTCCGCCAGGCGGTGTGGCTGGCGGTGGCGCTGCCCTTCCTCTTCGCGGCCATCCGCTTCGACTACCACAGGTGGCGGGAGTGGCCGTGGCTGACGGTCGGCCTCTACGTCGTGGTCGTGGCCCTGATGGGGGCGGTGTTCCTCTTCCCGCGCGTGAACGGGTCCTACCGCTGGGTCGTGCTCGGGCCGCTGCGCCTCCAGCCGAGCGAGTTCGCGAAGCTGCTCGCCGTGTTCGCCACGGCCGTGTTCCTCGACCGCGCGGGGTGGATGGTCGGCAAGTTCTGGCGCGGCGCGTTCCGGGCCGCCCTGATCGTCGCCGTCCTGATGGGGCTGGCGCTGGCCGAGCCGGACTACGGCGCGACGATGGTGATCGCGCTCACGGGCGGCGCGCTCTTCCTCGTCTCCGGCATGAAGGTCCTCCACATGCTCGCCCTCGGCGCGGCGGGGCTCTGCGTCGTCCTCACGCTCCTCTCGTTCAACGCCAACCGCATGAACCGCATCCTCTCGTGGGGGAAGGGCATGTTCGGCGAGGCGGTGGCGAACGCGGCCGGCGCGGCGGCCGTGCTGAGCGACAAGGAGCAGGCGGCCGCGCACCAGGCCGACATGGCGCTCGTCGCGATCCGGAACGGGGGGCTCACCGGGGTCGGGTTCAACAAGTCCTACCAGAAGCTCCGCTACCTCCCCGAGGCGCATACCGACTTCATCTTCGCGATCGGCGCGGAGGAATGGGGGCTCGTCTTCTCGCTCTCCCTGCTCGCGCTCTTCGTCGCGTTCTTCGTGTGCGGCATGATCGTCTCCGCGCGCGCGCCGGACCGCCTGGGCCGCCTGCTCGCGTTCGGCATGACGTTCCTCGTCTTCTTCCAGGCCGTCTTCAACGTCGGCGTCGTCACGAAGTGCCTGCCCACGAAGGGCCTCGCCCTCCCGTTCATCAGCTACGGGGGCACGAACCTCATCTCCTCCCTGATCGCGGTCGGCGTCCTGTTCAACGTCGGCCGACAAATCGAGTTGCCAAAGCCGCGTCCGAGGAGTACAATATCCCGCGTTTTTTCGTAAAAAGGAGTTCAAGAACCATGTCCCGTATCTACAACTTCTCCGCCGGCCCCGCCGTGCTTCCCCTGGAGGTCCTGCAGGACGCCCAGAAGAACCTCGTCGACTACAAGGGCTGCGGCATGTCCGTGATGGAGATGTCCCACCGCGGCAAGGACTACGACGCCATCCACCAGGAGGCGATCGCCACGTTCAAGGAGCTCTGCGGCCTCGGCGACGAATGGGCCGTCTGCTTCGTCCAGGGCGGCGCCTCCCTCCAGTTCGCCATGATCCCGATGAACTTCCTCGGGAAGGACCAGGTGGCGGACTACGCGAACCAGGGCACGTGGTCGAACAAGGCCCTCAAGCAGGCGCAGATGGTCGGCAACGTGAACATCGCCGCCAACTGCCAGAAGGACATCCCCACGCGCATGCCGGCGGCGGACGAGTGGAAGTGGACGCCCGGCGCGGCCTACAGCCACATCTGCTCGAACGAGACGATCTCGGGCGCCGAGCTCAGGAAGTTCCCCCAGTCCGGCTCCCCGCTCATCTGCGACATGTCCTCGGACATCCTCTCCTGCGAGCGCGACTACAGCCCGTTCGCGATGTTCTACGCCGGCGCCCAGAAGAACCTCGGCCCCTCCGGCATGGCCGTCGTCGCCATCCGCAAGGACTTCGCCGAGACAGGCTCCAAGACGATCCCGACGATGCTCCAGTACCGCACGTTCACCGAGGAGAACTCGCTCTACAACACGCCGCCCACCTGGGGCATCTACATCTTCGGCGAGACCATGAAGTGGGTCAAGAAGATGGGCAAGGAGAACCTCTTCAGGCTCAACGCCGAGAAGGCGAAGAAGATCTACGACGTGATCGACGCCTCGGGCTTCTACCGCGGCACGGCCGTGAAGGAGTTCCGCTCGAACATGAACGTGACCTGGCGCCTCCCCACGGAGGAGCTGGAGGCCAAGTTCATCGCCGAGGCGAAGGCCGCCGGGATGAGCTCGCTCAAGGGCCACCGCTCGGTCGGCGGCATCCGCGCCTCCATCTACAACGCCTTCCCGATGGCGGGCGTCGATTGCCTCGTGGACTTCATGAAGGAGTTCGAGCGCAAGAACGGCTGACCCCCCCCCCCCCGGATGCTTCCCTCCCGCGCGACCTGTCGGTCCGGCGCGCAATGTACCCGCGCCGCCCTCGGCGCGTGGCGTCCGAACGTCCGCCCTTCGGGAGGGTCGCGCTCCCGCCTTCGGGAGGGTCGCGCTTGTCGCGACCGACCACCACGAGAAGCCACCACGTTTGCCGTATGTGCCCATGACAAGAACGACCGCCATCCTGTGCCCGAGTGCGAAAGCCTCGCCCCACGCCGCGCCCTACGATGCCGGCCTTTCGGACTGGGTGAATGCCGGGATGGACGACGCGCGCGTCAAGGTCTTCGTCGGCCTGCGCGGCTCAAACACCCTTGACTGCCTGCTCGCCGTCCGCGACGGGCTTTGCGCATGCGGCATGGACGAGGCGCGCCTCGTCCTCATCGACTTCGAGGACGCGCGCTTCCGCCGCCTGAAGACGGCGGACGACGTGCTGGACTACCTCGGCCGGCTTCCGCCGTCCGCCGCGCCGCGCTACCTCTTCCTCGTCTCCGTCTGCCGGATCATGCGCCACACGGCCCTCCTCCGCACCCTGCAGGGGCGGAGCGGCGAATGGAACGTCTGGGTCGCGGCGTCCACCGCCCACGTCGTCGGCGAGGGCGACCCGTTCACGCCGTATCCGTGGATGGTCGTCCGCCGCATCTGGACGGACCTGGACGCGCCGCGCGCGCCGGACGAGTCGAAGTTCGTCTGGGGGCAGGTCTTCCTGGACGCCGTCGCCCGAAGCGTGCGCCGCCCCGACGTCCGGGCGCTCGGGTCGATCCTGGAGTACCTTTCCGACCATCTCGCCGAGCGGACGACCCTGCGCGAGGCCGCGCAGGGGCTTGCCGGGTTCGGCTACGAGCTCTCGGCCAACTCCGTTCGCTTCTACCGCCAGGTCCTTGAGCAGTGCTTCATCATTGACGCCTCGGAGTGCTACGACGTGTTCGAGCGCCGCGTCCTGCCGAAGTGTGGCGTCCGCCTGTTCTGGACGGACCTCGGCCTGCGGGCGTGGCGCTTCGGCCCGGCGGAGACCTTCGAGGCGGAGCGCGTCGCGCTCAACCGCCTCTATCTGCAGCTGCGGTGGACGCATGCGGACGTCTACACGCCCATTGGAAGCGACGCCGACTTCGTGACGGTCGAGCCAGACGGCGAACTGCGCGAGTGGCGCGTAAACGACGGCAAAACGCTCGACTTCCGCGCGTTTCGTGCAGTTTATGGGGGGGGGGGGGTATTTTCGTCGAAGGAGCAGAATGAAGGTTGCTGACCTCAAATCTCGGCCGCGCTCGTCGTCCCACATATCGTCGGCAGAGTAGCGCGCCGTCCAGTCGCCGTGCAGTAAAATGCAGAAGGCCGCCCCCGTGTGGGGACGGCCGCATTCGTTTCGAGGGATGCCGTGGCGGCAGTCTTACGACCCAATCAGATGGGCCATATAGAGCGGGAGATAGACCCTGCCGTTTGTGCGGCGCACATCTTTTGGATGCAGAACATATGCATCGGCGAGATAGTTGCCGAACTTGGCCGCGAACTTCTCCAGAGACCTCGTGGCGTACTCGCCCGAGCTCTTGACCTCCACAGGCATGATGTTGTGCTTCCTTTGGAGCTGGGACTTGGAGAGCAGAAAATCGATCTCCATGCGTTCCGCCCTGTCGTCCGATGCAGATGTCGTGTAGAAGAACAGGGGATGCCCCGCCTCGCGGAGCATCTGCGCGACGAGGTTCTCGTAGATCATGCCGGCGTTCAGCTCCACCTTGCCGGACAGCAGTCGATAGCCGAGTCCGCCGTCAAGAAGTTCCCTTTCGGAGAACGCCATGCTGACGAGGAGCCCCGTGTCGCCCATGTAGCACTTGAGCGTGGCATGGTCGCTCGTCAGCTCCAGCCCTACGTTCGGCTCCGTCGTGTTATAGGCCACATTGACCATCATGGATGACTTCAGCCACTCGAACGTCGCCTCGAAGCTGCGGAACGCCGAGCCCTTGCGGAGCTCATTCGGACGGAATCTCCATTCGTGCCTCGACAACGCGCCGGGCAGGGCGTTGAACACGGAGAGGATAGTGTGCTTGGACGCGCCACCGAACTTCATGATGTCGCTTCGGTAGAGAGTCAGGATGTCGCGCTTCGCCCGTTCCGCGCCAGCGAGGTTCTGGCCCTCGACGAAAGCCGCCACGGCCTGCGGCATGCCGCCGACGACCATGTATTTGCGGAAAAGATCCATGATCCGCCGGTGCATTCCGTCGCCGACTTCGCGAGTGTCCTTGTAGGCGTTGCGGATGATCTCACAGACGGCCTCGGCTCCGTTCGCCCAGAGGAACTCCTCGAAGTCCATCGGGAACATTTCAAGGTGATGCTCTTCGGAGGGGATCAGGATGTCCTTGACGTTCCTCTGAATGGAGATCAGCGAACCCGTCTCGATGTAGTCGAACCGACCGTCGGCGACAAGGTGCTTGATGGCCTCTCGCGCCCTGGGAAACCGCTGCACCTCGTCGAAGATCAGGACGCTCCTGCGGGGCTTCAGGGCGACGTGGTATGCTCCTTGGAGATAGAGGAAGAACGTGTCGAGGTCGTCAAGGTAATCCATGAAATAGCCCTTGACGTCCCGCGACGCCTTGGCGAAGTCGATCAGCAGATGGCTCTCATATTCGTTGCGGGCGAACTCCTGGGCGATGTAGCTTTTGCCGACGCGCCTCGCGCCGTCAAGCATGAGGGCGGACTTGCCGTTAGACGAGGCTTTCCAAGCCAGCATCTTCTCGTAGATTTTCCTTTTCATGGCGCGTATTTTACCATATCCCCCACGCCATTGACAAGGCGGTCAGCAGTTTTCGGCGGAGTTTGAGACATCCGTATCGGCAGTTTTCGGCGGAGTTTGCGGTTCGCAGCTCCGCATATTTCGGCGGGATCTGGCCAGAACACGGTCACGCGGGACGCGTGACCCTACCGCGCGGTGTTCCCTTCCGCGTCTTGGCGAAGCCGGCAAGAATCGCTCTCTCCGGGCGTCTCTGGGAAAAGCTGGAAATGAGGTCTGACCTTATTATTGAATGATTGGATTTTTATAGATGTTTGTTTTGGTGGTGATAGTGGTGGTTTTTGTGAGATAAAGAATTGCTGTGCAAATTTTTGCACAATGCGCCACGCGGACGAATTCGTGGTATGATATACGCTCAACAAAGGAGAATAGGACACATCATGACCATGAGATACAACAGATTTGCGAAAATCGCGCTCCATGCGCTTTCTTTCGCCGTTTTCGCGGTAGTTTCCGCATTCTCGGCGTCCACCGCCAAGGCGGAAGACAATGGGGCGGTTGCCGCGGTCGGCGACACGCAATACACGACGCTTCCGGAGGCCTTTGCGGCGCTCTCCGCCGAGAACCACACGCTCACGCTCCTGAGCGATGCGGCGTGGACCGCGACGACGCCGGTCTACTGGTCGGCGGGGACGCAGAGCGGCTATGCGGCGACATTCGCGGACGCGCTGACGGCGGCATACAAGGCAGATGCGGACGCCATCACGATTGTCTGCCGTCCGAATGCGGATGTCGGCAAGATGACCCACGGCCATGTCGCGGACGACCTCACGGTCTACGGCAACAACGCCTACATTTCGGCTGGCGAGTGCGACCTTGAGATCGACACCTATAACTACAGTCGGACGACGGGTGCGAAATTGGACGACGGCGCCTGTCTTGAGAAGGACATCACGATCACGGCCTACGAGTTGGACAATCTCGGCGTGTGGGGGGAACGCAAAACAACCTACACCGCGACCATCAATCTGACGGACTGCGACGGCAAAGCCATTGAAGGGCAGACCAATGTCCAGCGAGTCTACCTTACTGGCAAGACGGGCGTCAACAACATCACGCTGACGGATTGCGATTTCCTCACGAAGGCAACGTCCGTCTTCTCGAATGCGGACGGCGCAATCGTCGTGAAGAACTGCACCTTCACGGGCGTGGCGCTCGGGGTGAACATCAACCACACGATGGGCGGGGCGCAGACGGTATCCGTTGAGGGCTGCACCTTCACGAACTGCGGCGACGCAGGGGACTGGAAGCAGTTCGCCGCGCCGATTCGGTTCGTCAACAGCGGTTCGGGCACGATGTCCGCCACGGTCTCGAAGACCACGATCACCGGCACGGTCGGCGCGAACGGCGACATCCTGCTCGGCGACGGCCGCACGGGGTGGAACTCGAACGACGTTTCCCTGAAGGTGACGGAAACCGCCGCGAGCGTCCAGGTGCAGAAGCCGGGCTACTACGGCACCGACGGCACCACGGACACGACGAAAGTCGCGACGGTGACCGTGACGGCGAGCGGCACGTTCGAAACGAGCGACTCCACTTATGTTGCCAAGGTCGACGGCACGGGATACGATACGCTGGAGGCGGCGTTGGCGGAGGTCGCCGAGGGCAAGCCGCTGACGTTCGTCACCGAAACCGCGTGGCCGGTTGCGAAGCCGGTTTACTACGACGGAAAGTTCTACGCCAAAGCCGAAGACAGCTCGAAGGGTGCGTTGGAACTCGCGATTGACGCGGCGAACGCGGCGAATTCGTCCGAAGTCGCCAAGATCTACGTCCGCCCAGGATTCACTGCGGACGAACTCGTTTGGCAGGCTCACCAGAACCTGAAGACCAGCCTCGCGATCTACGGCAACGACGCGCAGCTGTCGCGCG
>CAVEVC010000097.1:0-6517 GCA_963618935.1 Clostridiales bacterium CCNA10
GAGGGCAGCGGCACGATCAGGAGGCCGATGATGCAGACGACGAGGAACGCGAGGACCAGGTCCCCGAACCGGCTGAACGCGCCCGCGATGCTGGAAAGCCTGCCAAGCATGTCGAATCAGGTCTCCAGGAGCGATGCGCGGTAGAAGTCCAGCAGCTCCGTGTCCGCCAGCAGCCCCTCCAGCTCGGCGGCGGCCCGCTCCGCCGCCTTGCCGCCCTTCCCGCGCAGGTTTCCGATCGCCTTGCGCGCGGCGGCGTGGAAACCGTTCGCGGTCCTGAAGAGCGTCGAGGCCCCGGCCTCGGCAAGCAGCCCGATGATCTGCCCCCCCACGGTGGGGTCGCGCGGGAAGACGGCGGCCAGCGCCTCCGAGACGGTCGTCGCGCCCGGCAGGATGCTCCGCTGGGTCTGCCCCGGCGTCTGCCCCGCCGGCGCCTCGTTGTACTCGGCCATCGAGATGCCGGTGTTGAAGCTGACGCTTTCCGTCACGCGGCCCAGGTTCATGACACGCCCCTCCTCAGGCGCTCGGCGGCCTGCCACAGCGCCTGGAACGCCTCCCCCAGCGCGGCGAGCGTGACGCCGCGCTCGGCGAGCCGCACGGCGTAGACCGCCTCGCCCCGCTTCGCGAGGTAGGCGGCGCGCAGGCGCAGCCCCCCGCGCTGCGCGGCGGGATGGACGGCCCCCAGCAGGCGCCGCATCGTCGCGGCGTCGTCCCCCGCCGCCACGCCCATCGAGACCAGCAGGGCCTCGTCCGCGTACTCGAAGCGCAGGGCCAGGCCGTTCTCGAAGCGCACCCCGGCCACGCCGCGCGCGTCGAGGGCGAAGCGCGTCAGCCCCATCTGCCGCCCGAAGGCGGCCACCACGTCGTTGAGCCAGGAAGGCGTCATGCGGCGTCCCCTCCCCCCTGCCTGCGGCTCTTCTGGTCCTCCTCGTCCTGCCGGGCGACAAGCCCGTCCAGGTGCTCCTGCGCGGCGTCCTCCAGGCGGAAGCGGTCCGCCTCGTCCGCGAAGAGGCGCGGCGAGAGCTGGCGGAACACGCCCACGAGCTCGGTGCAGAAGTAGAGCTGCGCAAGAAGCCGCACGAGCCCGCAGGCGTCGATGAGCTGCGCGATGTTGGCGGCCGCCACGAACGGCGCCTCGGTGAAGGCGACGACGCGCCCCGTGAGCGCCTCGCCGTCCAGGAGGCACCGCTCGCCGAACTGCGCCGCCATCTTCCCCACGAGCGCCGTCATCTTGTCCATGACGGTCTTCAGCACCATCACGCACTGCAGGTCGCCGAGGACGCGGTGCAGCTCCTCCGGGCTCTGGGAGGGCGACGGGCTCTGCAGGTCGAGCCCGCACCCCTTCATCAGGAAGTCCAGCGCCTCGCCGAGCCGCCCCGCCCCGCGCGTCGCGAGCAGCGAGCGGAAGCAGGCCTGCGGCGTCGTGAAGCCCAGCACCTCGCCGCGGTAGAGGTCGCGCAGGCCCTGCATCTCCTCCGGGCCCTTCGCCTGCGCGTTGATCTGCTCGGCGAGGTTGATGCCGGCGCGGACCTCCGGGCCCTTCGCCTCCGTGAGCGCGCGCCGCGCCGCCGCCAAAAGCCCCCGCAGCTCGCCCTCGCCCGCCGCAAGCCCCTTCTCCAGCACGTCGAGCATCGCGAACTGGTGCGACGGGTCGCGCGACCCTTCGCCGAGCATCCGGAGCAGCGCCCCGCTCCCCACGTCCTGCCCCTGCTGCAGCATCTGGCGCAGGTTGCGGAGCATCCGCTCCATGTAGGGGCCCCCCGGCAGGTCGGGCAGCACCTTCTGCCACGTGAGCACGGCCTCCACGAAGGGGTTGCCCGCGCGGCGCGCCTCGCCGAGCTTGCGCTCGGCGACCGACTTCATCGCCTTCTCCTCGAACTGGAAGGACAGCTCCTCCAGCGAGTCCTGGAACTCCTGCGCGGGGTCGCCCATCACCTGCAGGGCGAACCCCATCGCCGTCCCCGACTCCGCCACCGCCTGGTTCGTCTGCTGGGTGGAGAACGCCGCGTTCTGCAGGACGTCGAAGCGTCCCGCAGAAAGCGCCTGGCGCATGATCTGGGCGGCGTCCATCATTCGTCGCGCTTCTTCCCCTCTTCCTCGGCGCGCCGCTTCCGCTCCTCCTCGCGCGCCTTCCGGTCCTCGTCGCTTTTCGCAAGGTTCTCCTCCACGCGCTCCACGCGCGCAATGTCGCGGGCGCGCAGGGCCTGGCCGTCGAGCGTGTCGGGCCCGACGGGCCCGAGGACGCGCGGCGTGAGGATGAAGAGCCGCTGCACCGTCTCGTCCGTGCGGGACGCGCCGCCGAAGAGCCAACCGATCCACGGGATGTCCCGCAAATAGGGGATGCCCCAGCCCGCCTCCTCCTGGATGTCGCGGAAGTAGCCCGCAAGCAGCAGGGACTCGTTTTCCGGCAGGGCCGCCTGGGTGTCGAGCGTCGAGGTGCGCGTCATCGGCATCGCGTCGACGGTCAGCGACTCGAAGCCGCCGTCCTGCAGCGAGAGCGTCAGCCACACCCGGCGCGGCACGTTCGTCGCGCCGGCGGGCGGCTCGATGATGCGCGGCTTGATCTCCAGCCGCGTCCCCGCCGTCACCTCCTCCAGCGTCGCGACCTCCGTGCCGACGACCTTCGCGTGGTAGCTCTGGGTGTCCGTCATCGCCGCGGCGAGGTTGTTGACCGTCAGGATCGTCGTGCGGGAGACGCTGCGCGCCTTCCCCTTCTGCCGCAGCGCGTTGACGGACGCCGCCACGTCGACGTGCCGCCCGAGGTAGGAGGCCGCCCCGGCGAAGCCGCCGCCCGCGAGCGAGGCGGCGTCGACGAGGTTCCCCACGTTCTGCCCCGCCGCGCCCTCGAACTCGCCGCGCGCGCCGCTCACCTTGAGCGAGAGCTGCCAGTCGAGCGAATCGTCGCGCGAGAGCTCCAGCGTCGTCACCTCGATCTCCACGAGCTTCTGAGGCGTGTCAAGCGCGCGGATGAGCTGCTCGTACATCCCCATGCGCGTCGCGACGTCCCGCACGAGCACCGCGTTGAGGCGGTTCTCCGGGCGGATGACGGGCGACACGGCGGCGGACGCCGAGGCCGCCGAGGCGGGGGCGTTCGTGCCCTCCTGCACCTTTCCGCCCGTCGCCCCGCCCTGCATGATCTCCTGCAGGAGGGCCGCCACGCCCCGGATCGTCACGTTCGCCTCGGGGCTCGACGCCCGCAGGCTCACGTTGTCCGCCCACGTGTGGACGAGCGGGAAGAGCCGCGTCTCGACCTCCGTGAACGTGCGCTGCTCGCGCAGGCGGTCCGCCTTCACGATCGTCTCCGACACGAGCGCCACGTAGCGGGGCGGGCCGTACACCATGATCAGCTCGTCGTTCGACGCCGTCTTGAGCGGGAAGCGCGGGTCCTCCACCCCCAGCTCCTTCAGCATCGCGCCCACCTCGCCCGCCTTCATGTAGCGGAGGTCGATGAGCGTCGTCGTCGATTCGCTCGCCGCCGACACGAAGACCGTCGCGCCGTCGAAATACCACACGAGGTTGTGCATCGCGGTGAGGCGGTCGAGGAACGCCGCCGCCGGCACGTCCTTGAAGTTCCCCGAAAACGACCCCGCCACCGCCGCCGAGCAGAGCACCGGCACGCCCTGCGCCACGCCAAAGGCCTCCAGCGCCTCCCGCACGCCGAGCGCGCGCGCGGTCAGGGAGTAGGTCGGCGCCTTCCAGCGCACCGCGTCGAGCGGCGCCGCGCACGCGCCCCCCGCCGCCAGGGCCGCCGCCGCGCATAGGCAGATTCTCCGAAACGTCTTCGTCATGGACTCCATTCCATTCACGGCACAATCACCATTTCGGGCACGCGCTGGTGGTCCCGCGCCTCGCGGACCCTCGCCTCCCACCAGTCGCAGGACGCGGCGAAGACCTCGAAGAAGCGGCGGAGCTGCGCCGCGTCGGCCCCCGCCGGCACGTCCTGCCACAGGATCGGCGCCTCCCGCTCGGCATCCCACGCAAGCGCCGCCTCCTCCTTCAGCATCCGTCCGGCGGCGTAGCCCGCAAGCGCCGCGAGGTCGGGGCCGCCCTCCTCGTCCTCGTTCGCCGCCGCGCGCAGCGTCTTCGTGAGGACAAGCCGTCCCTCGCGCTCCTCGGCCGCGATCTCCCCGCCGTCGACGACAAGCGTGAACGACCGCGCGCCGGGGGGGACGCCCCCCGGATAGTCCAAGACCTGTACAAAGCGCTCCAGCGCGGTCACCATGCCCCCTGTTCCTCGAACTTCGGCGGACTCGGCGGCGGCAGGTTGAAAGCCGCGTCCATCAGCCGCCCCAATGCGTCGTCGCGCACGAGCGCGGCCTCGACCGCCGCCCCCACGCTCTCCGCCTCCACGCCTCCGGGAACGCCCGAGGCCAGCGCGACGCCCGCGCCCGAAAGCAGCGACGCCGGAGCGGACGCGGCCGAATCCCGCGCCCCGCACGCGGGTGGCGGCGGGAGGACGGGGGAATGTACACCGATATTGAAATTCATGCCCATAACGCCCTGTCTACGCACCCCCCCGGCGCAAGGTTACAGGTCCGCCGCCCTTTGTCCCGTTCCCCAGAGTTCCAAGGCCTCCGCCCTTTATCCCGTTCCCGAGAGCACTGGGACTGCCCCCCGATTTCCCGCTCCCCGAAGTTCCAAGGCCTCCGTTCTTTGTCCCGTCCATCAGGTCTGCGAGCAGACCGCGCAGCTTCTCCTTTGCGCGGAAGATCCTCACCTTCACCGCCGACTCGCCCGCGTTCGTGCGGCGGGCGATTTCGCGGATCGAAAGTTCCTGGACCTGGAAGAGCGTGTAGGCTTCGCGGAGGAGCGGCGGCAGTTGGGCGAGGGCCTCCGTCAGGCGCGCGCGCAGATAGGCGCCGTCGCTCGGCAGGGCCGCCGGATCGACGCTCCCCGCGTCCTCGTCCTTGATCTCGTTCTGCAGCACCTCGCGCCGCGCCTTGCGGAACTGGTCGGTGCGGAGGTTGCGGGCGATCGTGTAGGCGAGGCCGGAGACCTGGTCCACCTCGTCGATCAGCGTCTCGCGCATTTTCCAGATGCGCAGGAACGTCTCCTGCACGATATCGCATGCCGACGCATAGGCGACCCCGTTTGCGGCGAGGTAGTTCGTAAGTCTTGGCGCGATTTCCGTATAGAGACGTCCAATGTCCATAGAGACCTTTGATGTCGGTCTCGCGAGTTTACCAAAAAAGCCCGCTCGGCGGTAGCCAAAAATTCTAGTCCGAACAAATCAAACGTTTCCCTTGCCACCACGGACTCCATCATGGTACACTGTCCAGCATGAACACCCGCATTCGAGAGAGGCTGATCCGCAGGGGACATGTCTTCGACACGCCCGTCCGCACGGAGAACCTCGCGTTCTTCGACTGGTTCCGCGAAGTCGTCCTTGGGCTCGACAGCGACGCCTACCGCCGTGCGTTCTGGCGCGAAGCCTGTGCGACCGGGCACACGATTGGCCATGTGCCACGTACGTTCCGAAGTTGGCAGCGGGAACGCGGGGTTCGTCCGTGCGAACGACTTTCGGACGCACTCGCCGTCTGCCTCGTGCTTGGCGGAGCCTCCCTCTTCGTCTGGCTCATCCGCAGGGCAATCGATGCGAACATCCGCCATCTACGCCGCCCCGCCTACTACGAACGAGAACGGGAACGCCGCCTTGCGCTCGGAAAGACGCGCCGCGCCATCCTGTGCCGCCGTACAACCAATCCCAGACCGTCCATGGAGGCCCTGCGGCAGGGTTGGCGTACGGCGCGAGATTCACCGGAAGCGGCTCTCCGTTTCGGCGGCATGCTTGAGGATCTTGAGTGCTACGTGGACAACCGTGCCGTTGGCAATCGTGAAACCGGTTGGCGAGGCCGGCGTGGAGGCATCAAGCGTCTTCTCGAACGGGAGGCCCCGGATCTTTTCGAGCACTACGCGGCCGTCATGCGCTACAAGGCCCTTGCCCGACGCTTCCGGCAGATTTGCGGATTGGATGATCCAACACCAATAGACGCCGTTCTCCCCGCCGCGCCCCAGACACCCTCGGCAGACGCACAGGAGGTCATGGGAGTTCCTTTCCCACGCGAGCCCCGTTCCTTGGACGCATCCGCGCGCACCACTGCGGCCACCGTGCTCAACAGCGTAGGCCCCACAATCATTTCGCTTGAAGCCGAAATGGCGCTTCGGCTTGATCCCGACTGCATTGCCATGACGCCCTTCCCTTCTCCGTCGTCCGCAAACCATCCACCCCGTCGCCTGATCGACTGGCTGCGACGACGTATGCGCAATTCCGCATAAGAGGATTCCGGCTAAATTTTCATTCAATCCCTTTAGATTTGCTAAAGGTATAACATAATGGCCGCCATGATCAAGAGGCAGATCTCGGCGGTCAAGGGGAGTTTCTTCGCGGACAAGGGGAGCTTCTTCCTCTTTGGACCGCGCGGCACGGGCAAGTCCGTCTGGCTCAAGCAGCGCTTTCCGAAGGCACTGACGGTTTCGCTGCTGGGCGTGACGCGGCGGCGCGAGATGCTGGCAGCCCCCC
>CAVEVC010000098.1:0-20990 GCA_963618935.1 Clostridiales bacterium CCNA10
CGCCGCGAAGATGGCGAACGCCCACGACTTCATCATGGCGCAGCCGGAGGGCTACGCGCGCAACGTCGGCGAGAAGGGCTTCGCGCTCTCCGGCGGCGAGCGCCAGCGCATCGCGATCGCGCGCGCGATCCTGCGCAACCCGCCGATCCTCATCCTCGACGAGGCGACGAGCGCCCTCGACACCGTGACCGAACGCCTCGTGCAGGACGCCATCGACAACCTCATGAAGGACCGCACGACCTTCGCGATCGCGCACCGCCTCTCGACGATCCGCAACGCGGACCTCATCCTCGTCATGCAGGACGGGCGCATCGTCGAGCGCGGCACGCACGCCGCGCTCTTCGCGGCCAACGGCGTCTACCGCAGGCTCTGCGACATGCAGAAGACGAACTAGCGTGGAAAAGACTGAATGAGCAAGAAAGACAGCAGCTGGGATGCACATGAACCGCCGAGCCTCTTCGACGACTTGAGCCTGTTCGGCGCGGCGGCCGGCGCGCCGGACGGGAAGACGCCCGACGCGGCCGGGAAGGCGGTCGAAGTGGAACAGGCGGCGCCGGAGCCGGCGGCCGCAGAGCAGGCCGCAGCGGACGGAAAGCCGGCGGGCGGGGTTCCGCCCGCGCCGCCGCCGGGCGGCGCGCTCACCGGGCGAGGGCCCCTGCGCGACCTCTACGACTTCAACTTCCGCGAATACTCCGCCTACGTCATCTGCAACCGCGCGATCCCCGCCGTCGAGGACGGCCTCAAGCCCGTGCAGCGACGCATCCTCCACTCCCTCTGGGAGAAGGACGACGGGCGCTTCACGAAGGTCGCCAACATCGTCGGCCACGCCATGCAGTACCACCCCCACGGCGACGCCTCCATCGGCGACGCGCTCGTCGTGCTCGCGAACAAGCTCTGGGGGAAGGGCAAGGGCTACCTGATTGACGGCCAGGGCAACTTCGGCGACCTCTTCACGGGCATGCCCGCCGCCGCCCCGCGCTACATCGAGTGCCGCCTCTCCGAGCTCGCGCGCAAGGAGGTGTTCAACCCCAAGACGACGGACTACACGCCGAGCTACGACGGACGCAACAAGGAGCCCGTCCTGCTGCCCGCGAAGATCCCGCTCCTCCTCATGCTCGGCGCGGACGGCATCGCCGTGGGCCTCTCCACCGCGATCCTCCCGCACAACTTCACGGAGCTGCTGGAGGCCGAGATCGACCTCATCCAGAAGAAGCCCGTCACGCTCTACCCCGACTTCCAGCTCGGCGGCGTGATGGACGTCTCCGACTACCAGGACGGCCTCGGCAAGGTCAAGGTGCGCGCCGTCATCGAGGCGCGCGACAAGAACAGGCTCGTCATCACGCAGCTCCCCTGGGGCGAGACGACGGACTCCATCTCCGCCTCCATCGAGGAGGCGATCCGGAAGAAGAAGGTCGCGGTGCGCAAGATCCACGACCTCACCTCGCAGACGGTCCAGATCGAGCTGGAGCTCGCGACGGGCGCGGCGCAGGAGAAGGTGAAGGGCGCGCTCTATGCGTTCACGGCGTGCGAGAAGTCCATCGCCTCCCGCCCGATCGTGCTCGACGCGGGGCGGCCGCGCGCAATGGGCGTCACGCAGATCCTCCAGAAGAACGCCGACCGGCTCATGTCCCTCACGAAGCGCGAACAGGAAATCCGCCTCGCCGAGCTCGACAAGCTCTTCCACGACCGCACGCTCGACCGCATCTTCATCGAGGAACGCATCTACAAGCGCATCGAGAAGGAAAAGACCTACGAGGGCGTGAAGGCGACCATCCGCACGGGCTTCGCGCCGTTCCTCCCGCACCTGCGCCACCCGGAGGTCGCGGACGACGACATCGAGCGCCTGCTGAAGATCCCCATCCGCCGCATCTCCCAGTTCGACATCGACAAGAACCGCGAGGAGATCGCCGCCATCGAGAAGGAGGAGGCCGAGGTGAGGGACAACCTCCTCCACCTGCGCGCCTTCGTGGTCAGGTACCTCAAGGGCCTCGTCAGGCAGTACGGGAAGAAGTACCCCCGCATGACGCAGATCGCCGCCGGCGCGTTCAAGGAGGTGGACGTGCGCGCGATCACGGCGAGCGAGCTCACGATCCGCCACGACAAGGAAAACCACTTCGTGGGGTCCGGCCTCAAGGGCGGCGACGAGCTCTTCAAGTGCTCCTCGCTCGACAGGCTCGTCTTCGTCTGGAAGGACGGCCGCTACAGGATGACGCCGCCCTCGGACAAGATCTTCGTCGACAAGGACCTGCTCGACGTCTTCCTCTTCAACCCCGAGAAGGACCGCGCCCGCGCGTTCGCCTGCGTCTACGAGGAGCCCCTCTACGGCTTCGCGTACATCAAGCGCTTCACCTTCGGCGGCATGATCAACAACAAGGACTACCGCCTCGCGCCCGAGAAGAGCAAGGTGCTCTTCTTCGCCGATGGCTGCCCCGAACGGCTCTACGTGAAGTTCAAGCCCACGAAGAACCAGAAGATCCACCAGATGGTCTTCCAGCCGCTGGAGCCCGTGGACAAGGGGGCGGGCGGGAAGAAGCCCCTCGTCGAGGTCCGCACCGCGTCCGCGCGCGGCATCCAGCTCACGACGAAGCCCATCGCCCGCATCTCGCCCACGAAGGGCTCGTGGTGGAACGACGACGAGGCGTCAACGAAAGGCGTGGTCCTATGAAGACGCTGTGCCGCATGACGCTGGCCCTGCCCCTGATGGCCTGGGGCGGCGAGAACAAGGGCTGCACGCAGGCCACGTTCACCGTGCCGATGCCGGAGCAGGGCGCGGCGCGCCTCGGCGCGGCGTTCGCGGTGGCATGAGGCGGACGGATGGAGATCCGCACGGCGATCCTCGCGGACGGCGCGCCGCCGGCGCATCCGGCGGCGCGCGCGGCGTTTGACGCGGCCGCGCGGCTCGTCTGCTGCGACGGGGCCTACCGGAAGGCGCGCGCGCTGGGGCGCATGCCCGACCTCGTGGTGGGCGACGGCGATTCGCTCGCGGCGGAGGACCGGGCGGCGCTCGGCGCGCGGTTCGTCCGCCTCGCCGACCAGGAGACGAACGACCTCGACAAGGCGTTCCGCACGGCGGTGGCGCGCTTCGGCGGCGAGGGCATCGTCATCCTCGGCGCGGGGGGGCTGAGGGAGGACCACTTTCTCGGCAACGTGTTCCGCCTGCCGGGGTTCGCGCGGGCGGCGCCGGACGTCGCGATGGTCACGGACGCGGGGACGTTCACGGTCGTGTCCGGCGCGCGCCGCTACGCCTGCCGGCCGGGCGAGGCCGTCTCGGTCTTCGCGCCCGACCCGGCGGCGCGGGCGACGTCGGAAGGTCTCGCCTGGCCGCTCGACGGGGTCTCCCTCGCCGAGCTGTGGCGGGGCACGCTCAACCGCACGACGGGCACGTCGTTCCGCCTCGCGTGCGACCGCCCGCTCCTCGTCTACCGCCCGTTCGCGGCGCGGGACGGGGGCGCCCGTCCCCCCGAAAAAACCGTCTGAAAGACCGTCAAGCCCCTTGCGCGGGCGGGGGGAATGTGATAGACTGGGAAATGTAATGAACACAGAATTGCAACAATTACTGGTCTCGCACGGGGTGACGCCGACCCCGCAGCGCCTGGCGGTCTTCGAGGCCGTCGCCGGGCGGCGCGACCATCCCGGCGTGGAGACCGTCTTCGCGTCGCTGCGAGGCGCGATGCCGACGCTCTCGAAGACGACGGTCTACGCCGCGCTGCAGCTCCTGGCGGAGAAGGGGCTCGTCGGCACGGTCCGGGGCGACCGCGAGGGCGTGCGCTACGACGGGGACGCCGGCTTCCATGCGCACTTCCGCTGCAAGGCGTGCGGGGGGCTGTTCGACGTGGCGGTGGCGGGCCCCCATCGGCGTCCCTTCGTGGACCTTCCGGACGGCTTCGAGCCCGACGAGGAGGACCTGACCTACTACGGGCGGTGCCCCGCGTGCCGGCGCGGCGCCGGCAAGGAGAAGAGCTTCGGGGAGGCGTGAGCCCCCCGCAGGCCGGGCCGGGGACGGCGCGGCGACAACAAACCAGAACAACCCAACCAGAAAACAACCCAACCAGGAGAAGCAGGACATGGAACTCAAGGGATCCAAGACGGAGAAGAACCTCTGGGAGGCCTTCGCGGGCGAATCCCAGGCGCGCAACAAGTACGACTACTTCGCCTCGCAGGCGAAGAAGGAGGGCTACGAGCAGATCGCGGCCATCTTCCAGGAGACGGCGCTGAACGAGAAGGAGCACGCGAAGCTCTGGTTCAAGGCCCTTTCGGGAATCGGCTCGACGCCGGAGAACCTCCTCGCGGCCGCTGCGGGCGAGAACCACGAGTGGACGGAGATGTACCGGCGCATGGCCGAGGAGGCGAAGGAGGAGGGCTTCGGCGAGATCGCGCGCCTCTTCTCGAAGGTCGCCGAGGTCGAGGCGCACCACGAGGCGCGCTACCGCAAGCTCGCGAAGAACATCGAGACGGGCGAGGTCTGGGTGCGCGTGGGCAAGAACCGCTGGCAGTGCCGTAACTGCGGCGCGATCGTCGAGAGCGAGAAGGCGCCCGAGGCGTGCCCGGTCTGCGCCCACCCGAAGGCCTACTTCCAGCTCGAGGCCGGGAACTACTGACGGCGGGCCGGCGCATGGCGCACACGGCCGTCCGCGCGGGCCGGGGAAGAGCCGGTTGTGGTATAATGGCGAAGCCATGAAGACACTTATCCGCAACGCGCACGTGGTCAGCCCGGGCATCGACCTGAAGGGGGCGTCCGTCGTCGTCGAGACGGGCCGGATCCGGTCCGTCACGACGGACGCGGTGCCGCAGGCGGGCTTCGGCACGGTCGTGGACGCACGGGGCAAGTACCTTGTCCCCGGCTTCATCGACGTCCACCTGCACGGCGCGTGCGGGCACGACGTGTGCGACGCGACGCCGGCGGCCATCGCGGCCATCGCGTCCGCGAAGCTCGCCGAGGGCTGCACGAGCTTCCTGCCGACGACGCTGACGGTCGCGAACCGGACGCTGAAGGCGGCGGCGCGGGCCGTGGCGGCCTACCGGCGGGACGGGCGGTTCGCGAAGGCGATCGGCCTCCACCTGGAGGGCCCGTTCATCAACCCCGCGTGCTGCGGCGCGCAGAACCCCGCGTTCGTGCGCCGGCCGAGCATCCGGGAGGTGCTGGGCATCGCCGCGGTCGCCCCCGTGAAGCTCGTGAGCTTCGCGCCCGAGATGACGGGCGGGGCGGCGTTCGCGGCGGCGTGCCGCGACCACGGCATCGTCCCGAGCTGCGGCCACACGGGCGCGACGTTCGCGCAGTTCCTGCCGGCCTACGGCGCGGGCCTGCGGCGCCTGACGCACTTCTGCAACCAGATGACGAAGCTCCACCACCGCGAGATCGGCATGGTCGGCGCGGGGCTTCTGCTGGACGACCTCACCACCGAGGTGATCTGCGACCGCATCCACCTCTGCGACGACATGCTGCGCCTCGTCTTCTGGAAGCGCGACCTCGCGCGCGTGCAGATGGTCACGGATTCGCTTCGCTGCTCGCACTGCCCGGACGGCTATGCGTTCGAGATGGGCGGCGTCAAGGCCGCGCTGAAGGACGGCGAGGCGCGCCTGGTCGAGGGGGGCAACCTGGCCGGGTCCACGCTCTGGATGAACCAGGGCCTCCGCAACCTCGTGGAGGTGACGGGGCTGCCGCTGAAGGACCTCATCCGCGTGACGGGCTGGAACCAGGCGATCGAGCTGGGCCTCGGCGCGTCCCTTGGCAAGGTCGAGAAGGGCTACGTGGCCGACCTCGCCATCCTCGACCCGAAGACGTTCGACGTCTGCGCCGTCTTCGTGGACGGCGAGCAGCGGATCTAATCCGCCGCGCCGCGACAGGTCCGGCGTTTCAGTGAAAACCGAAAGCCACCGCCTCATGCGGTGGCTTCTGGATGGTTGACCCGCAGGGACTCGAACCCCAACAGGCAGAATCAGAATCTGCAGTGCTACCATTACACCACGGGTCAACGTGGGCGAAAACGGGCATTAGTATACTACACTTCGTGGTGGCGCGCAAGGGGGGAAATGGTATAATGTGCGGGCAATGGGAAAGTTCCAGATAGAGGGGCGGAAGACGGTCGCGGGGACGCACCGCGTGCCGGGAAACAAGAACGCGGCGCTGCCGATGATCGCGGCGGCGCTGCTGACGGCGGAGCCGGTGACGCTGCGGAACGTGCCGGCGATCTCCGACGTCGATCGGATGCTCGACTGCGCGCGCCGGTTCGGCGCGAAGGTGACGCGCGACGGGGCGGCGCGCACGGTGACGATCGAGGCGAAGAGGCTGAAGACGGTGCGCCTCGACCCCGCGCTCGCGCGGCAGATCCGCACGAGCGTCCTCTTCGCGGGCCCGCTCCTCGCCCGCGCGGGCGGCGTCTCGCTGCCGCCGCCGGGCGGGGACGGCATCGGCCACCGCCGGCTCGACACGCACGTCGCGGGCTTCGCGGCGCTCGGCGCCCGGGTGAAGGCCGGGCGGCGCATCCTCTCGGTGCGGGCGCCGCGCGGGCTTGCGGGCGCGCGGATCCTCCTCGACGAGGCGGGCGTCACCGCGACGGAGAACGTCCTCATGGCGGCGGCGCTCGCGAAGGGGACGACCGAGATCTACAACGCCGCGTGCGAGCCGCACGTGCAGGACCTCTGCGCGATGCTGAACGCGATGGGCGCGCGGATCGCGGGCGCGGGCACGAACCGCCTCGTGGTGGAGGGCGTGGAGGCGCTGCACGGCACGGAGGCGCGCGTGGGGTGCGACTACATCGAGGGCGCGAGCTACCTCACGGCGGCGGCGATCACCGGGGGCGAGCTGACGCTCACGGAGGTCGATCCGGAGGTGTTTGCCGTGCTGGAGAAGGCGTTTGCGCGGTTCGGGGTGAAGTGGACGGTCGATGCGGCGGCGCGCACGCTCCGCATGGGGGCGCGGAGGCGGAAGCGGATGCAGTACGACCTCGGCGACGCGATCCCGTCCGTGGCGGACGGACCCTGGCCGATGTTCCCCTCGGACCTCGTCTCCATCCTCATCGTGCTCGCCACGCAGACGCGCGGCACGTGCCTCTTCTTCGAGAAGATGTTCGAGAGCCGCCTCTACTTCGTGGACCACCTCATCGGCATGGGCGCGAAGATCGTCCAGTGCGACCCGCACCGCGTGGTCGTGACGGGCCCCACGCAGCTCGTCGGCTCCACGGTCACGTCGCCCGACATCCGCGCGGGCATCGCGCTCATCCTCGCGGCGCTCTGCGCGAAGGGGAGGACGACGATCCTGAACGCGGAGTCCGTCGACCGCGGCTACGAGTCCGTCGAACGGGAGCTCGGCGCCCTCGGCGCCGACGTGCGCCGCCTCTAGCGCGAAAGGCCGCGAAACGGAGACGGCGGCGAATTATGGTATAATGTGCGCCATGACAGTCGAAGAGAAGGCGGAAATCGAGCTTGCCTCCGCCGTGGACAAGTATCGGAGCATGTGCTTCTGGAATCTCCAGGAGGACTTTCGACCGGTCACCCGCGCCCAGAAGTTCCTGGCTCTCGAACGGCTTGAGAAGTATGGCGATCTTGCGGCCTATCGCCTCGCGGGAAGGGTTCGCGAATGGCTGTAACGGAGTTCCAGAATGCGATCCTTCGCCTTCTCGCCGCGAACAGGCGCCAGGTCTCCGGGAGTTATGTCGCCGGCGGGACGGCTCTGAACCTCTCTCTTGACGCGCCTCGCCTCTCGCGAGACATCGACGTCTTCCACGATTCGGTCGAAGCCCTGTTCGACAGTTGGCATCGTGACCGCCAGACGCTTGAGTCCCATGGGTTCGTCGTCAATCCGCTGCGCGAGCTGCCGACGTTCATCGAGGCCGAAGTCCTCCGGGAGGGGAGGCGTACGGAAATCCAGTGGGGCGTCGACAGCGCCTATCGGTTCTTCCCGTTGGTCGAGGACGAAAGGACGGGGCTGACCCCTGCACCCGCTCGACCTCGCGGCGAACAAGCTGGCGGCCCTTGTGGGGCGGACGGAGCCACGCGACTGGATTGACGTGATGACGGCTTCCCAACGTCTTCAGCCGCTCGCCTGCCTGCTTTCCGCGGCCTGCGGGAAGGATCCGGGGTTTTCGCCGGTCTCCATGCTTGAATATATCGCGCGGCGTCACTACAACCAAGTCGAGCTGGACGACGAGATCTCTCCGAAAGGCGTTTACGACGCGGCCGTCCTTTGCCGGTATTGGCATGAGACCGTCGAAAGCACAAGGCGTGTTCTTGACGCCCTTCCCCATGCCGCCGCCGGCAAGGCCGTCATGACGGCGGCGGGCGAGCTGTTCCGCGGGACGGACGACGAACTCGTCGCGGCGCTCAAGGCGAACGCGCTGACGTTCCACGAAGGCCACATCGGCGGCGCCTGGCCGCGCATCATCCGGTGAGGGCGCGTTGTTCCGGCTCAATGCACACGGAGGCCTTCGACGCGACCTACGCCGATGTCCTGAAGGGCTGCACGGCGCTGCTCGCCGCGATTCATAAGCGAGAAGTCGTATTGGCGAGGCGTGGAGGTTGAAAGGTTCGGCCCGAAAGGTTCGGCAGCGGCGCACGTGCGGCGGGAATATGGTATAATGCGGGAGTCATCATGAGGGCCTACCTCGACAACTGCCGCTGCAACCGCCCGTTCGACCAACAGACGGACTTGCGCGTCGGCCTGGAGACAATATGAACAGTCATGAATGAGGCACATTTCCTCTCGCAGCTGTACCGAAAGACATACGAAGAGAACCGCGTCGTCTTCCGGGAATGGGGATACGCAACGGCGGAGGGCAAGACCGTCCGCCTTGGCGACAAGGAGGCGTTTCTCGCCGCCACCAAGGTTTACGACAGACCCTTCGCGCATCAGGCGAGCAAGGCGGATTGCGGGACGCCTTTCACCGACTGCGTGAACGCGGACTGCGTGGACGTGGCGGAATGCCTGGTCCGCAGCGGACTGAACCCCGCGGTCCTCAATCTCGCCTCCCGTCACCATGCCTGCGGCGGATATGACGCCGGGGCCGGCGCGCAGGAAGAGTCGCTCTGCCGCGTCTCGACGCTCAGCCAGTCGCTTTACCAGCATTTCGATCCGTCCCGGCGGTGCGTCCGCGAGGCGGAGGTGCCGCCGCGGGGCAACGCCTATCCGCTCGACATCCGCTTCGGCGGCATCTATTCCGGCGACGTCACGTTCTTCCGGCATGGCGTGAAGGACGGGCTGGGGCTCCGGGACGATCCGTTCCGCTGCGGCGTGGTGTCGGTGGCGGCGCTGAACTTCCGAGAGAACACGCGCTACCTCAACGGGGAGTTGAAGTACAGGTCGGCAGACGGCGGATTCACCCCGGAGGGCGATGCGATCCAGATGGACAAGATACGCACCATGTTCCGGATCGCGCTTGCGAACGGACACGACAGCCTCGTGCTGGGCGCATTTGGCTGCGGCGCGTTCCGGCTGCCGCCGGAGGCCGTCGCAGGCCAGTTCGGCCGCGCGCTCGATGAGGCGGAGTTCTGCGGACGCTTCCGCGCCGTCACGTTCGCGATTCTCGAGTTCGGCAAGGAAGGCGCAGCCGTCGGCCGGGACGGCAAGTTCGCGCCGTTCTATTGGCTGTTCGGGAAGGCGTAGCCCCTGCCGCCGTTCGAGAAGAGGTTTTGCAATTGCCACACAGGAGAATCGCCATGAGCAAGGTTCGTATCGACAAGAATAGATCGACTCTTGAGGGGGCGGCCCGCTCTGCGAGCGCGGCTCCAGTCCCTGCGCGGCGTCCGGGGGCCACGCGATACAGCACGGTTGTCGGGCTGATGGAATCGCCGTCCGACAGGAAGTGGAGTCTTTTTCTCCGCGAGGGACCGTATTGGAGCTACCTCGTGAACTATCTCCAGCGGAAAAACATTTTCCGCGGGCGCAGGGACAGGGTTGAGGAGGCCGTCATGAACACCTGCGAGAAGGTCGGGAAGTTCATGGTGTCCAAGCGGTACAAGTATCCTGAAGAGGGCAAGGGCTACTTCCGGGGATTCCTCAAGGCGGTGGCCTTGCACACCGCGCTGGATCTCTGCCGGGAAATCTCCCGGCAGGAGCAGGCGCTCGACAACGGGGCGGATGCGGATGCCGAACGCGACCTCGACGCATACGATGCGGCGGCCGGCCTGAAAAGGGCTGTCGCGTCTTCGTCTGGGGAAAAGCGTGCGGGGAGGAGTCACGGCATCGTCAGACTGGACGACAATCCGTTCTCCGATGACGAAGCGCCCTCCAATTACAATCCGGCGGAAATGTTCGACTTCCGGGTCAAGGTGTCCAAGGAGAATCTCGGCTGGGTCCGGAAGCTCCAGGTCCACGTCCTCTACATCGCGTTGGGCCATGTGCTGACGAACGCAAAGGTCTCTGCCGAACGCCGCGAGATGCTTCGCCTGCGCTATGGCCTGGACATGACGATGAAGGACATCCATGCGATGCCGCGCTTCGCAACGAAGAGCCGCGAGGCACTTGACGCCCAGATGAGCCATGCGAAGGACGAGCTTCGCAAGGAGGCCGCATCGTGGTGGAAGCTCGTGGCGCCGAACGAAAATGACTTTGCCGACGAGACGGTCCTGAAGTTCTGGCGCGAGCTGGAGCGCAAGGACGACGGCGCGAAAACCGCGATCAAGCTGCAGGACAAGGCAATCGGAATTGCCGGGCGCATCAGATGACGGGCAATCTCTTCACGGCAGAGGTCTGGGACTGCGATCTCCTCAGAAAGGGCGACAAGGTCGGAGATTGGATTGTCGTCGCGTTCCTTTCAATGGGGGGCTTTGGCGCCGTATACGAGGTGCGCGAAGGGTCTATGGGCGGGCGAAGGGGAGCGTTGAAGATCTATTCTGGGGATTTGCGGGATGATCCGATGAACGGGAAAGAATCCATTTCCCGCGAATCGGAGATGATGAAGACGGCCGGAGTCGAATGCGCCCCGGAGGTCTACTGCACCGGGCGGCACAGGGGACGTCCGTATTTCGTGATGGAACTGCTGGATCCGATGACTTTGGAGGACTTGCCGACAACCGAGGAGGGAGTCCGAGACCTTGTCCTGGGGCTGGTCGCAGCCGTGAAGGTCCTTCACCATTTGGGCGCGAGAGGATGGGTGCATCGCGACATCAAACCTGAGAACATCGCGCGCCGGATCGGGGACGGGCGCATCGTCCTCATCGACTTCGGGTCTGCACACGAGATGGACGGCGAGGGGGAGTCTGAGCATCTGCCTCGCGAGAATACGCTGAACGCGCGGGATGGCAGGTATTTCTCCGTCGGGACGCGCGGGTATGCGCCTCCCGAGCTGCTTTTCCGTCCCTGCTGCGATGTCTTCGCCATCGGGCGCGTGATCCGCGATTGCTTTCAGAAGGACGTCCCGATCCCCTGGAGCCTCGTCATCAACAAATGCATCTCGAACCGGCCCGACTATCGCTATGCGACGATTGAGGAGCTGGAGGCCGATGTCCGGCACCTCCAGACGATCGGGCGCGCGGAGATTCGTCGAATCGTCTACGGCGATCGCGTGAACGCCGTCAGGGAGCAGTCCGAGATGGTCAGGAGTCGCGCCACAAGACTGTGCTGGCGATCCCTGAAAGACCTGCTGGCCCAGGCTCAAAAAGGCGTGGGCGCCGTGTACGCCGGCGAGTGCCAGGTATTCATCGACTTTGGCGTTCTTCCCTTTCGGCATCTCTCCGTGAGCGGCCATGTGAAGCTGAAGTCCGACAGGTTCGTCGTGATAAAGGGCCCAGGAGTGGTCGAAATGAACCTTGGCGCGCTTCTGGCAAATGAGTACGGGGAGTATGGCGGGGCAAACGGCTTCTGCGCAGCCGTCGTATTGCTCGACAATGCGACGCTCGTCAACGCGACAAGGGAGCCGCTCGGCAGTCAGAACATCAAGTATCTGATCGGCGACTCCTGCTACCTCAACTTCCCGCGGCTGGAAGGCCGGCCGGAGGACGAGGCGGAGTTCATCGTCACAAGCAATCTGGGTTATTCGCACGTGAGCTATGGACGTCATAAGGAGCTCGAGGGGTTCCTGCGGCAGAAGGACAAGGACATAGAAGGCTCCTTGCCGCTGATCTACTCGCATTCCATCCGTGAAGTAACCTTTGACCCCGATACCGGAGAGTTTGCCGGGATGGACGTGAATGCGATCAAGTACAACTTGCTTGAAAACGACGTCTATCGGCAGGCCTTTGGAATGCTGTCAAAGTGCGAACCGGAAGACTACGCATAGACATCATGTAAGGTCGCATTCCGACGGTCGTAATAAGTGACATAGGAAAGAAGTTGTAAAAATGAGTCTTGGAGGGTTCTGCAATGACGACGAAAGAGTATCTTGAGCTGTATCGGGAAGACGTTCCGGCATGGCTGAGGGCGTTTGAGCCGGGGAAGTCAAGGCCGCTGGCCGATTTCCTCAAGTCGCGCATCGTGTACTACCCCGGCTCCGGGATCGACGGAGACCCCGTGGAGGCGTTTGGCGCGAGCCATAGCGCGCACTGCTTCGTCTATGCCGACTACTGGCTGCCGAAGGATGAGTTGACAAGGGAGCTGCATGAGCATGGATTCTGGGGCTACGGCGTCCTTGACGAGGTGTCCTTCACGGAACGCGAGATCAGGATGGCGATTCCCTGGCGCCGGCACTTCCTGTCGGAGGAGGACCTGAAAGCGGCGGCGGACGGAACGGCCGAGATGCGAAGATGGAATCATCCAGACCCGTACGCCCTGCTTGCCGTCCTCGAGCGGAAGCCGGGCTTCGGCGACGACCACGGGCCGGAGCGCCTCGCGATCCTCTTCCTCGGCGCGGACGGCATCGCGACGTACGAGGCGATATTCGCGAACGGGAACGCGCCCCGGCTCTTTGGTCTCCTCCTCCAGGACCACGGCTTCGGGGGCAACTACAGCCGGTTCGGCAGGGGCGGACTCCTGGAGAAGATCATGGTCGCCGCCAAGGCGTATCCGCACTTCATCCTCACGGCGCATGACAGCCTGTATGACGGGTACGAGAGGGTCGACTGGGCGATCCCCCTTCAAGGCAGAGGCCGCAGCCTGTTCTTCAACGTGGACATGGGCTGCCTGCCGCCTTGGCCGCCGGAGGACGAGGCGCCCAAAATGTCCGCAGAGGAATTCTTCGACCTGGAGGGCGATTGTCAGGAGTGAGGCGCAGCCTGTCCGCGACGCAAAGGCCGTTGCAAGATTTGCTGGATGCAGTCGTTACAATATGTGGAGGCCTGCAAGTGACGGGCTTCCGTCCACAAAGCACAGAAAGGGAAATGAAATGATAATCGCCGAATGGGAAGGCAAGAGGGTCAGGCTGTACACGGATACGAAGGCTCTGTTCCGCCAGATCAACGTGCCTCACAATGTGGTTGGGGTGCAGGTTAGCGGAGACAGCACGACCGATGCCATGGTGTCGATCGCCATGGACAACGGCCGCACGAGGCTCTACAAGGCGAACGGAACGCTGGTTCGCCAGTAGAGCTTCGCTGCGTCCTGCCCGGAGCCGGCGAGTCGGCTCCGGGCAATATCCTGGCTTTTGAATGGCTCATGTTTTGTGCGAGCCAGACGAAAACTCGCTCATGTTCTGTTGCAGAATGTCGAAAATTCGCTCATAAAATGCGGCACTGGTTGCGGAGGGACACTGATTATGCTATTATATGCGCATGAATCCGAGAAAACCATCACTTTATCTGTCCCGCAGGTTTGATGGCCTACTTGCGCACTGGTTTGAGCAGAAACGGAAGTTTCCGCTCATCATCAAAGGTGCGCGTCAAGTAGGGAAGACGGAGTGCGTCCGCCATTTTGCATCCAGTCGATATGATTCGTTTGTCGAAATCAATTTTGTCGAACGCCCGGAGTTCAAGGCCATTGTGCGTGACGGCTATTCGGAGGCGTCCATCATACGAAACATCACGCAGATCGATCCCTCTCTGAAATTCCCCGAGGGGGGGACTTTGCTTTTCTTCGATGAGCTGCAGGAGTTTCCTGAAATCGCAACGGCATTCAAGTTCTTCGCGCAAGGCGGGCATTATGACGTCATCGCATCAGGTTCCTTGCTCGGCGTGCATTACAAGCGAATCGAAAGCCTGAGCGTTGGCTATCAGGCTTCACTTGAACTGCGGTCAATGGACTTTGAGGAGTTCCTTTGGGCGCATGGCTATTCGTCTGCCCAGCTTGAGGAGGTTTATGAAACGCTCTGCGCACGCCGTCCATTCCCAGCGGCAATCAATGAAACCTATTCGCGGCTGTTCCTCGACTACTGTACGCTCGGCGGCATGCCAAACGTGCTGGAGACCTATTTTCTTCGCGATTCCTTTGAAGGGACGCTTGAGACGCAGCGGCAAATCGTCGCGGACTACAAGGCCGACATTCGCAAATATGCCGAAGGACTCGATCCCGTGCGCATTCAAGCGGTCTTTGAGGACGTTCCGTTTCAGCTCGCGAAGGAAAACAAGAAGTTCCAGATCTCAAAGGTCGCCCATGGGGCGCGTCACAAAGACTACTGGGGATGCGTCGAATGGCTGGCCCAGGCGGGCGTTGTCAACGTCTGCTGTTCGCTTGACTTCCCCGAACTTCCGCTGAAAGCGCATCTTGACCGTTCTGCGTATAAGCTTTACCTGTCCGACACGGGGCTTCTACTTTCGCAGATCGATGAAGAAGCGCAGGCGGACGTCCGTGTGCGGAGGAATCTCGGCACATGGAAGGGCGGCCTGTTCGAGAACATCGTGGCGGAAGCCCTTGTCAAGGCAGGGTGCGAGACGACCTATTTCAAGAAAGACAATTCGACGCTGGAAATGGACTTCTTTCTGCGCTCTGGAGACGATCTCGTGCCAATTGAGGTCAAGAGCGAGAATTCGCGCGGGAAATCATTGCGAACACTGATCGCATCAGAGCATTACAAGGATATCCGCTGGGGGGTCAAGCTTGTCCGCGGGAACGTCGGATTTGAAAACCAGATTCTCACGATGCCACAGTGGTGCGCGTTCCTCTTGCCAAGGCTTCTCAAGGATCTCAAAGGGCTGCCGCATGGAGCCTGACCTATTTCCTCCAGTCGCGTATCGTGTACTACCCCGGCTTCGGGATCGACGGAGCCCCCGTGGAGGCGTTTGGCGCGAAACACGTTGTAAGATTTGCTTGATGCGGGCGTTACGACATGTGGAGGCCTGCAAATGACGGGCTTCCGTCCACAAAGCACAGAAAGGAAAGAAGATGAAACTGCCGTCACGCGAGGCATGGATGAACGACAAGCTGGTTGGCGCGGTGATGAAGGCGAAGTCCTGCAGCCGCCCGGATGCGGTCGCGCACCTTGAGGAGAGGTTCTGCGCCATGGAGGAATTGGCGCAGAACGGCGCGAGCGACGAGGAGATCGCCAAGGCCGGGATGTCGTTGACGCCTGAAGAGTTCTTCGCGCTCGTGTATGCAAACGCATTAAGAGGACAGTAGTCCTTGCCCTGGGCGTGAAAGATACTCGCACGCCTTCTGTGCGATGAGCCGATAATACTCGACGATTGGCTGTTGGGGATCGCTCTCCGTTTCCTTTCTGACCAAATCTCTAATCTTTGGCGTCACCTTCCCACGCGCCCCGCTGGGATGGTATGCCGTCATCACTGCCCGCTTTCCAAGTCCGTCGCCAAACTCGATCTGCTGGACATCAAACCCTTCGGAAGGCTTCTTTGCCTTGACAAGCGCCGTATTGGTCGTTTCTGGTTCCGTCAAATCACGCCCAAGCACGATAATCAAGTCGGGGGAGAAGGCGGCAACCTCCTTGTTGAAAGCATCGCTAAACAGAGTCCAGAACCCATGGGGATCGTGGCTCTTTCCGCCCAGCTGTTTCTTGATGAAACCCGTCTCCTTCGCAAAGAACTTCATGTAATCGGTCATATACACCAAATGCCCCGCCTCAAGAAAGGCCTCCAACATGTCCCTGACGCGCGCATCCATGCCACCGCGTTCAAAATCTGGACTATGGATGCCGAATGGCGTGGAGAGATACAGGAAGCCGCTCCCATCTTCACTGCGCAACGGATCCTGGGAGACAATCATCACGCGCCTTGCCGCTGGGGCGTTGCTGTAGGTCACCCACGCGGGCATGTCGTGGCCGAAATTGTCGTATCCAAACAGTTCTGTCACATGAGGATTCGCGCTGCCAACCTTGTCCTGTGGCACCTTAAGCCGCGCGTCCTTTTTTTTCGTCGTGGCGCGGTTATCGGAACCAAACGCTTCCAGATTCCAACGGGGGTCGTCATAGTGGGCATCCCGGAACAGGTTTCCCATCTGATCGTATCGCGCCTTCAGCAGCCCCGCGAAATCCTTATTCCCGAATACCTGATCGGCAAGGAATCGCGACATTGCCTGCACGTTCAGACGTTCACCCAGATGAGGGCAAAACGACATTTTGCTTCTATCCATTCCTGTTCTCCTTTTTCGGTGTTTTGAAAACATGGGCCGTACAAACCCATTACAACGGGCGACATTTTAACAAAAAAGAGCATTAAAGGTCAACTGTGTGTGTATGGGGGTGGGGGATAACTACGAATAAATGCCACTTGCCAGTGCATTTTATGCGGCTATGACGCGCCTCGCGCATATGCCTCGTCCTATCACTTCGGGGTCCTCACGTTGTCCGTGCACATGGCGTGGATGCGCGCGGTGGCGGGGCGGCTGGAGATGCGCTACCGCTATTCGGCGGCGATCGTCTACAACAACTTCCCCAGGCCGGAAGGGGGAGAGACTACGGCATTCAAATCCTGTCAATCCTGATCATCCTGTCAAAACCGTCTCTCCCGATTCTACCGGTCTTCCCTTATGCATAGAAACGCGGACAGCGACACAACCTTACACATAAACAGGCTTTAGCGCGCACATGACAGGGAACAGCGAAAGGCGTGCGCATTGGGGGCGGGGTGGCTCTGTGGATTCGTCTGTAAGAATCTCGCCGCGACGACGTTTCCATAATCGAAAGAAAGGAAAAAATGAAAGCGAAAGACACGTTCGAGGAAACGAAAATCAAGATGGTCATGAAACTCCGCGGCCTGACCCGCAAGGCGGCCGTCAAGGCGCTCCAGCGAGAGAAGGCCCCAAACGGACCGAAGCACGCGAAGACCGAACGCGCGGCTGTCCGAGAGGCTCCGCCGACCGCCGTCGGGGATCTCTTCGGCGATTCGGACGGCGACGTGAAGATCATGTCCGCCGAGGAGTTCTTCAGGGGCTGAACGGCGTCCAGAACGTGGACAAACAACGAAACGGAGTGCCGACATGGCAAGATTCAAGCAAGTTCCGCAGGCGTATCTCTTCCACAAGCTCATGGGCTTCTGGGGGAACATGGTCAAGAACTACCAAGGCGACGTGCAGGACGACGACTTCTTCGACATCCTCCGCAACTGCTTCGACCACGGCAAGGCGGTCGAGCTGGTCGAGGCGGCCTACTCGCCCGAAGAGATCAAGGCCATGGGCGCGAGCCGCTCCCGCAGCAGCCGCCTCGACCTCGACGATTCGCTCGACGACCTGTTCCAGTGCCTCTGGAACCACGAGAAGGCACGCCCGACGTGCCGTGTCGTCCTGCAGACCATCAAGGACTACATGGTCGCCGACAAGCCCAGGACGAAAGACGAGACCCTGGAGACGCGCTTCCGGGAGATCAAGCGCGTCCTGAAGCTCTCCGACCTCGAGCTCGACGTGCTGATGGTCGCCTACGTGTGCAGCCAGACCTGCTTCTCCTGGCCGTGCCGCGTCAAGGACCGCGACAAGCCCCTCTACTTCGCGATGGCTCTTGACCGCTCCTATGGCGAGGTCCTCTCGGTCATGAACGCGAAGGGCAGGCTTCGCAAGTTCAACCTTCTGGACGACGACTGGGACTTCAGCGGCCGCACCATCGGCGGCTACATCGACGGCACCGACGCCGAGACCATCGAGCGCCGGTTCTACAGGAGGAACGAAGAGACCGAGGTCTTGCCGTGGGACTTCTACGGCGAACTCGCGACGAAAGATGGCGCAATCCTGAAGCGCCTGCTCGCGGCGAAGCCCAAGAGGTGCAACGTCCTCCTCTACGGCGCGCCGGGGACGGGGAAGACCTCGTTCGCCCGAACGCTCGCCCGGGAACTCGGCCGCACGGCCTGGGAGATCAAGCAGGGCGACGACGACGGCCGGAACATGAAGTCCGAGGCCCGCATGATGGGCATCCAGATCTGCAACGAGCAGGAGAGCGCGGACGAGTCGCTGATGGTCGTGGACGAGGCCGACGAGCTTCTCCGCGGCGGCATGTCCCTCTTCGACCTTCTCTGCGGAGGTGGGGGGAAGTCCACCGAAAAGGGCGTGATGAACGCCATGCTCGACGAGATGAAGATCCCGGCGGTGTGGATCTCAAACGCGCCCGCGCGCGCGATGGACGAGAGCGTCCGCCGCCGCTTCGACTACTCGATCTGCTTCGAGGAGCTGAACAGCGCCCAGCGCGTCTCCATCTGGCGCAACGTCGTCAAGAAGCACGAGCTCGGAGACCTGATCTCCGAGGGGCAGATCGCCGACTACGCCATGAAGTACGCGACGAGCGCGGGCGGCATCTCCACCGTCCTCGACAACGTCAGGCGCCTGGCCCCCGCGAAGGCCGAGGTGGACGAGACCGTGGCGACGCTGATGAAGCCGCACTGCAGGCTCATGGAGGTGAAGGAGGAGGGTCGCTTCCTTCCCGCCAAGGGCTATTCGCTCGAGGGGCTCAACGTCAAGGGCAAGGTCACGCCCGAGAAGGTCGTGAAGGCCGTCCGCAACTACCTGGACGCGGACTTCGGCGCCAGGGGCGACGACAGGCCGCGCATGAACATCCTCATGTTCGGGCCTCCCGGAACCGGCAAGACGGAGTTCGTCAAATACCTCGGAAAGGAACTCGACCGCAAGGTGATCGTGATGCGCGGCTCGGACATCCTCTCCAAGTGGGTGGGCGAGTCCGAGCAGAACATCGCGAAGGCCTTCCGCCGGGCCGAGCAGGAGCGCGCGATCCTGTTTTTCGACGAGATCGACGGACTCGTGCAGAGCCGCGACAGCGCGCACGCGAGCTGGGAGGTGACCCAGGTCAACGAGCTTCTCCAGCAGATGGAGAACTTCGACGGCTGCATGATCGCGGCGACGAACTTCTGCGAGAACCTCGATTCGGCGATCATGCGCCGCTTCACGTTCAAGCTGGAGTTCGACTACCTCGACGACGCGGGGAAGAAGTCCTTCTTCGAGCGCATGTTCAGGACCGCGCTGACGGACGCCGAGTTCGGCGACCTGAAGGCGATCCGGAACCTCGCGCCGGGCGACTTCCGCACCGTCCGCCAGGAGGCCTTCTACCTGGACGAGGCGCAGACGAACGCGGACCTCATCGCGGCGCTCCGCGAGGAGTGCCGCGTCAAGAGGGACGGAGACAAGGCGGCGAAGATCGGGTTCGCCGCGTGAACGGGACACGGCAAATGCAAAGCCCCCCGCGGGCGCATCGGAGATGCGCCCCTACCCGCGTGCATGGGTAGGGCGGCATCGCCGATGCCGCCGTATTGCATTGGTTTCGAGAGGTTTTGCCTTCGTCTGCGGACGCAGACGAACAGTCATGCCGTTTCCTCCTCCCGCGTTTGCCGCCGCATCACGCCGACAGACGAAGATTTGTCATCGGCACGACTTGCACTTTCCACGCCTTGTCATTGCGCGTGACAGCCTTGACCGTGCAGCCGAACACATACTTCGACATAGTCTACGAACCTTCCTTTTTAGCGATGTAGTGTCTCGCAGCTTCAGAAGCTCATTTCGGGCGAGCGGGACGCTCGCCCCTACCACGCGAATACGGTAGGGTCACGCGTCTCGCGTGACCGATTGAATCGTTCTCCGTGTCGTTTTTGGTCGGCACGGAGAACGCATTATCTGTGTGCTTCCGCCGCAATCACTTCAGACGTCCGCACATGCAGCGGGTGTTGCCAGGAGTACAGGACGTAGCATGAACCGGCATCTTCTCCGGGCAACCGGCGACGAACGACTGCTTCGCGGCGGACTTCGCCACGATCTGGGGCTTCTTGTAGGCCATTTCTGGCTCCTTTCCGAGGCATCTGCCTCATTGTTGTTTGTTCAGTCGCCCATGCACCCGCATGGGCAAGAGATTCGTTATGCCTATTCCTTCCTTACGCGCCCACGCCGCAAATGGAGAGGATCTTCATGATGGCCGAACCGATCAAGCCGTACAGGGCGACGGAAATGATCAGAAAGCCAAGAACATGCGCGAAGACATTTGACTCTTCAGCACCATTCGAGAACTTAACCTTAGCTCCACTCGACCACTTCCAAGCCCACTTCAACGGAAGGAACGGAAACAGAATCAACCACTTCATTGTCGTTTGCCTTTCAGTTTGACCTTTTTGTGTTTCACGAGGAAGAGCAAGGGTGCTCCTTCCACGTGTTCGACGATTGTATGATGCCATTCCCCCGATGCAATGTCTGTCGCACCTGCGACAAATCGCGAAATTTTCCCGAGTCGGACGAAATCCCGCCCCCGCCCGACGAAAGAGGCGAATTGCCGGCCTTCGCCCATCAGGCGGAGGTTTTGGTATAATATGCGCAGATTACACGAGAGGGTCTCAACATGGAGAGAAAATGCCAGGTTTGGTTATAGAGCGTAACGTCGATTCGCATCATTTGGCTCAAATCAAGAAGAGATATTCTCGCAGAGCTTTCTGCCGAGATGTCGCCATTGGTGTCGCGAGTGCCTTTCCTGGCATAGCCCTTGCCGACGGCGATACTCAGCAACGAGAAGAGGTGACTTCTCCTGTTGTCAAAAGGACTCGGATCAGAAAGGATCAGCAGATTTCTGCGGCATCTGCAACGGCTGAAGATCCTGAGCCGTTTGAACTCCAAGTTTCAAAGATCGGTCGCCATACACTCTATGCCGGCGACTGCCTGAAGGTTCTGAAGTGCAAAGAGATTCCGGAAATGGATCTCGTCGTCGCAGACCCTCCTATGGGAACGTTTGTCAAGGGCCAATCGCAAGGCGATTCAACCGCCC
>CAVEVC010000099.1:0-10592 GCA_963618935.1 Clostridiales bacterium CCNA10
CCCTTATCCCCCTCCTACATTGCAGCAGCGCACACAGACGCTGCGGCAGGCGGCGTCCGAGGCACATCCGAAAGCGGAAAAATCAAGAATCAGGGCGCATGATTCTTCCCCTTGCGCCGCCCGCGCGTTTCGTCTATAATACTCGCCATGTTTTCCAAGTTCAAAGGACTCTTCTCAACGGACGTGGGCATCGACCTCGGAACGGCCAACTGCCTCGTGTACGTGAAGGACCGGGGCATCGTGCTCCGGGAGCCGAGCGTCGTCGCCATTGAAGAGGGCTCGAAGCGCGTGCTCGCCGTGGGCGACGAGGCCAAGCGGATGCTGGGGCGCACGCCGGGAAACATCATGGCCATCCGTCCGATGAAGTCCGGCGTGATCGCGGACTTCGACATCACGGAGGCGATGATCAGCTATTTCATCAACAAGGTCTGCCCCAAGCGGTTCTGGAGCAAGTACGTGAAGCCGCGCGTCGTGATCGCCGTCCCCGGCGACATCACGGAGGTGGAGAAGCGCGCCGTCGAGGACGCGGCGCACGCGGCGGGCGTGGGGGAGGTCTACCTGGTCGAGGAGCCGATGGCGGCGGCGATCGGGGTGGGGCTGCCGGTCTCCGAGCCGGCCGGATCGATGATCGTCGACATTGGCGGCGGCACCTGCGAGGTGGCGATCATCTCGCTCGCCGGCATCGTGCACGCGCGCAGCGTGCGTTCGGCGGGCGACGCCATGGACGCCTGCATCGTGAGCCACATGCGGCGCGTCTACAATCTGCTGATTGGCGAGCGCACCGCCGAATCGATTAAAATGACTATCGGGTCCGCATACCCCACAGGCCAGGAAAAGACCATGGAGGTGCGCGGGCGCGACATCGTGGCGGGACTGCCGAAGACGATGACCATCTCGTCCGAGGAAATCCGAGACTCGCTCACCGAACCCGTTTCCAACATCGTCGAGGCCGTTCGCACCACCCTGGGGAACTGCGAACCGGAACTGGCGGCCGACCTGGTCGACCGCGGCATCGTGCTTTCCGGCGGCAGCTCGCTGCTGCGCGGCCTCGACAGGCTGATCGCCCAGGAGACGGGGCTGCCCGTGACCTTGGCGGACGATCCCCTCTCGGCCGTGGCCGAGGGGACGGGCGTGGTGATGAGCGAGCTGGACTTCCTCGCGAAGAACAAGAGGTCGTAGCTTCGGCGGTCCTTCCCTGCGGAGAAGGACTTGTGACAGGACGAACAGGAATCATCGCCGCCTGCCTTGCGCTGGCCGCACTCGGCCTCTGGCTCGCGTGCGGGCGGAGCGCGGCCAAGGAGGCCGTCTACCCCGTCGAGAACGGGCGCCTCTGGCTGGGCCGTGCCGTCGGCACGCGCCTGGTCGGCCTCTTCCGGGGCGCGCGCGCGGCCGCCGAGAACCGCCGCCTGAAGGACGAGAACGACGCCCTGCGGATGGTGCGCGGCGAAGCCGCCGCCCTCGCCGCCGAGAACGCCCGCCTGCGCGCGCTGCTGGGCCTGAACGCCGCCCGGGCGCCCCTTCCGACGAACCGCTGGATCTGCGCCCCCGTCCTGAGCCGGGGCGGCGCCGCCGGCGTGCGGGGCCTCATCCGCGTGGGGCGCGGCAGCGCGGACGGCGTGGCGACCAACGCCGCCGTCGCCGTGCCCGAGGGCCTTGTGGGGCGGGTGGAGCAGGTCTCGCCCCGCACGGCCGACGTGCGCCTCATCACAAGCCCCTCCGTGAAGGTCGCCTGCGACGTCGAGACGGGCGACCCGGCGCTCGGCGCCGTGCGCGGCATCCTCGAAGGCGGCGGCGTCCATGCGGTGCGCCCGGAGGCCGCCACGTCCATCCTCTACGTCATCGACCCCCTTCGCGTGCGCCACCTGAAGCGGCGGCCCAAGCTGCCCGCGCGCGCCCGCGTCATCACGAACGGCCTGGGCGGGATCTTCCCGCGCGGGCTGACGGTCGGCTTCCTGGTGGACGAACAGGACGAGGGCGAGACGGAGCTCGAACGCGAGGGGGACGTGCTGCCGGCCGTCGACTTCCCCTCGCTGGAGAACGTGTTCATCCGCCGTGAAGACTAGGGCCGTCCAGATCCTCCTCGTCCTCCTCTGCACGACGCTTGCGGCCGCGCTGCAGGACATGCTGCCCGCCTTCGGCGGCGCCAAGCCCCCCCTTCTCCTCGCGTTCGCCCTCCACGGCGCGTTCACCCAGGCGTCTCCCGCGCCGCGCGACCGCGCCGACGGCGGCAGGCACCCCTTCGTCCTGCGCTGGATCTGCGCGGCGCTCGCGGCGGGGGCCTTCGAGGACGCCCTCAGCGCGTTCCCGCTCGGCTGCGCGACGGGCTTCTTCCTCCTTGCGGGCGTGGCCGCGCGCTGCCTGCGCGCCCTCGTGCGCGGCTGGACGCCGGCGGCCCTCGGCCTCGTGGCCGTGACGGCGGCGGCGCCGCTCCACGAGATCTGGCTCTCCGTCTGGGGCGTCGCGGGCGACGACCCCGCGCCGCTCGTGCGCTTCTTCGCGAGCGCCCTGCCGGCCGCGCCCGCGGGGGCCCTCGTCTTCGCCCTCCTGCCGCTCGTCGAGCGGCTCGTGGGCTTCGAGGGCCCCGAGGCCGAAGGGAGGCCCGCGTGAAGACCTCGCCCTGGTTCGCGCTCGCGCTTGCGGCCGTCTTCGTCTTCGGCGAACTCGTGCTCGCCATCTCGCTCTTCCGCCTGCAGGTGCTGAACGTGGCGGACTTCAAGGAGGAGCAGACCATCCAGGCCACCCGCCGCGTGCGCGTGCCGGGCCTGCGCGGCCGCATCCTCGACCGGCGCGGCCGCGTGCTCGCCGAAAGCCGCGCCAGCCTCGGCATCCGCTGCGACCTCCAGGCCTTCCGGCGGCGCGGCGCCGCCAGCAACACCGTCGCCGCCGTGGAGGCGAGCCTGGACCGCCTGGCGGACCTGATCCGGCGCCCGCGCCAGGTCTCCGCCGCGCAGATCGCCCGCCACGTGCAGACCGCGAGCGCCGTCCCCCTCGCCGTCTGGAGGGACCTGGACGAGGAGGCGTTCGCCCGCTTCTGCGAGCACGCCTGGGCCTACCCCGGCTTCGAGGGCTTCACCGCCGCCGAGCGCGTCTACCCCTACGGCGCGCTCGCCGCCCACGTGCTGGGCTACACGGGGCGCGGCGACCCCGAGGGCGCCGGGGACGACCCCGTCTACTACAGCGAGAAGGAGATGCGCGGGCGCGAGGGCGTGGAGGGCTTCTACAACGGCTACCTCGCGAGCGCCGCCGGCGAGCGGCGCGTGCTCGTGGACGCGCGAGGCTTCGGCATCTCGGCGACGCGCCGCGCGCTCATCTCCGACGCGGCCGCCGACGGCGACGTCGCCCCGGCCGACGGGCTCGACCTCACGCTCACGCTCGACGCCGAGATCCAGGCCGCCGTGGAGCGCGAGCTGCGCGGCGTCACCGGCGCGGCCGTCGTCCTCGACCCGCGCGACGGCGCCGTCCTCGCCCTCGCGAGCGCCCCCGCCTTCAACCCGAACGACTGCGTCCCGCGCCTCTCCGCCGCCGTCTACGCCACGCTCACGAACGCCCCCGCGAAGCGCGGGCAGAACCGCGCCATCGCGGAGGCCTACGCCCCCGGCTCCACCTTCAAGCCCATCACCGCCCTCGCCGGGCTTGCGACGGCGTGGATGCCCGAGGACGAATACGACTGCCAGGGCGTCTACCGCCTCGGCAACCTGCGCCTCCACTGCTGGGACCGCTACGGGCACGGCCCCGTGAACGTGCGCATGGCCCTGGAGCAGAGCTGCAACACCTTCTTCTGCAACCTCGGCACGGCCGTCGGCTCGAACGCCGTCATCACCGCCGCGCGCGCGTTCGGCCTGGGGCGGCAGACGGGCATCGACCTCGGCGGCGAGGTGGCGGGCGTCGTGCCCGACGACGCCTGGAAGCGCCGCTGGTACGGCCTGCCGTGGTATCCGGGCGACACCTGCCAAATGTGCATCGGGCAGGGCATGCTGCTCGTGACGCCGCTCCAGATGGCCGTGGTGGCGGCGGCGCTCGCGAACGGGGGGACGGTCCACCGGCCCTACCTCCACGTGCCGGCGGCCGGGCGGCGCCGCCCCGCGCCCGGCCGCGCGATCCCCTACGCGAAGGACGCGATCGCGCTCGTGCGCGACGGCATGCGGGACGTGGTGGAGAGCGGCACGGGGCAGAGCATCCTCGTGCGGGGCGAGACGGATGCGGAGACCGGGCGGCGCATCCGCCACCGCCTGAACGTGAGCTGCGCGGGCAAGACGGGCACGGCCGAGATCGGGCGCGGCGCCACGAAGCGCAAGAACACGTGGATCATCGCCTTCGCGCCGTTCGAGAAGCCCACGGTGGCGCTCGCGATGATCGTCGAGCGCGGGGAGTCGGGCGGCAAGACCGTCGCGCCGCGCGTCCACAACGTGCTCGCGGCCATCTTCGGCGAGACCGAGATCACGGGGCGCGCGCGCGCGCGCACGGGCATCGAGGGGAGGGACTAGCGCGGCATGAACGCCCTCCTTGAAAAGCTGAAGCGCATGGACTGGACGCTGACGGGCTGCATCCTCGCGCTCGTCGTCATGGGCACCGTGTTCATCTGGAGCGCGGGCAGCGCCCGGCAGGGCGTGTTCCAGTCCATCTGGATCACGCACGCCGTCACGGCCGCGTTCGGCCTCGCGCTCTACTTCGCGTTCGCGCTCGTAGACTACCGCAGGCTGCTGGACGTGTTCGCGACGCCCGCCTACGTCGGCGCGCTCGTGCTGCTCGTCGCGGTGCTCTGCGTCGGCTCGGAGATCTACGGCGGGCGCCGCTGGCTCTGGTTCTTCCAGCCCAGCGAGCTCTCGAAGCTCGCGGTCATCCTCTTCGTGGCGCACCTCTTCGGGCGCTCCGGGCGGGAGTCCTTCAAGTGGTTCCTCGCGGGCGCGCTCGTGCTCGGCGTCCCCGCCCTCCTGATCCTCAAGGAGCCCGACCTCGGCACCGCGCTCGTCCTCGCGCCCGCCGGCGTCGCGATGCTCCTCGCGGCGCGCGTCTGGACGAAGGGGCTCGTCACGCTCCTCCTCGTGGGCCTGCTCGCCGCCGGCGCCGTGCTGGGCACCGTGTTCATCGCCGAGCAGACGCCCGACCCGGCGCGCCGGGCGCGGATCTACGCCCGCCTGCCCCTCCGCGCGCACCAGCTCAAGCGCCTGCGCGTGTTCCTCTTCCCGGACCGCGACCTGCGGGGGGCCGGCTACAACCTCCGCCAGGCCCAGATCTCCATCGGCTCGGGGTCCGTCTGGGGCAAGGGCCTCAAGAAGGGGTCCCAGAAGACGCTCGGCTACCTGCCGCCCTCCGTCTCCATGAACGACTTCATCTTCGCCGTCCTCGCCGAGGAGGCCGGCTTCCGTGGCACGCTCACGATGCTCGCGCTCTTCCTCGGCGTGCTGCTCACGGGCGCGCGCATCGCGTTCCGGGCGGACGACGACCGTGGGCGGCTCGTCGCCGTGGGCACCACGACGCTCGTCTTCTGCCACCTGTACGTCAACGTGGCGATGTCGATCGGCCTCATGCCCATCACGGGGCTTCCGCTCCCGTTCATCAGCGCGGGCCGCTCGTTCCTCGTCACCCTCCTCGCGGCGCTCGGCGTCGTGCAGAGCGTCGCCGTCCACCGGGAGGAGGAGTAGGGGAATCATGTTGTTAAGTGATTAAGTAGTTAAGTAGTTAAGTAGTTAAGTAGTTAAGTGGTAATCAAGTAGTTAGAGACAATTTCGGAAATCATTTCATTCATTCAAAAGAAGGAGAAAGCATGTCGGTCATTCAAGCAGTCGTGAGCACGGTCAAGAACTGGCTCAAGGGAAGCAAGGTCAAGCGCGAGATCGCCGTGAACGTCGAGAAGCTCGAAACGCGCGTCGCGGTGCTGGAGAACGGGCGCCTCGAGGAGTACATGGTCGAGCACCCGGAGGACGAGCGCCTCGTGGGCTGCGTCTTCAAGGGGCGCATCCAGAACCTGCAGGACGACCTGCAGGCCGCGTTCGTCGACATCGGCCTCAAGAAGAACGCCTTCCTCCACTACTGGGACATGCAGCCCGACGTCGACGCCTTCCTGGACGAGGTCGACGACGGCGAGGCCGACAACGCGAAGGGCGGAAAGGGCGGAAAGGGCGGCAAGGGCGGGCGCCGCCGCGGCAAGGCCACGCGCCTCACCACCGAGGAGATCCACGAGAAGTTCAAGCCCGGCTCCGAGATCATCGTGCAGGTCACGAAGGGCCCGATCTCCACGAAGGGCCCCCGCGTCACCACGAACCTCTCCATCCCCGGCCGCTACCTCGTGATGATGCCCGGCACGAAGACGCGCGGCGTGAGCCGCAAGATCGGCGACGCCGAGGAGCGCAAGCGCCTCAAGAAGATCCTCGACAAGCTGCTCCTCCCCGAGGAGGTCGGCCTCATCGTGCGCACCGCCGGCGTGGGCGCCAAGGGCACCTCGTTCGTGCGCGACATGCGCAACCTGCTCGAAAGCTGGCACGAGCTGCAGGGGAACGTGAAGAACCTCCGCACCCCCTGCTGCGTGTGGCAGGAGCCCGACCTCGTCGAGCGCGTCGTGCGCGACTGGCTCACCGAGGACATCGACGCCGTGCTCGTCGACGACGAGAAGACCTTCGAGAGGCTGCGCGACGTCACGAGCCGCATCTCGCGCCGCGCGCGCGGCAAGGTGCGCCACTACGAGGGCGCGGAGAACATCTTCGAGCGCCTGGGCGTGGAGCGCCAGCTGCACGACGCCTTCCGGCGCCAGGTCAAGCTCAGGTCCGGCGGCTACCTCGTGATCGACGAGACCGAGGCCCTGATCGCCGTGGACGTCAACACCGGCCACCACAAGGGCAAGACCTCCCAGGAGGACGCGATCCTGGAGGTCAACCTCGAGGCCGTGGAGGAGGTCGCCCGCCAGCTGCGCCTCCGCAACATCGGCGGCCTCGTCGTGCTCGACCTCATCGACATGAAGAGCCGCAAGCACCAGAAGCAGGTCTACCGCGCGCTCAAGGACGCCCTCAAGCGCGACCGCGCGCGCACGAACGTGCTGGAGATCAGCGAGCTCGGCCTCCTGGAGATGAGCCGCCAGCGCC
Source organism: Clostridiales bacterium CCNA10 (assembly GCA_963618935.1). Classification (GTDB taxonomy): domain Bacteria; phylum Verrucomicrobiota; class Kiritimatiellia; order RFP12; family UBA1067; genus RUG572. The sequence goes on from CAVEVC010000099.1 coordinate 7,077, forward strand.
ACGAGGAGTCCATCCTCTCCATGCTGTCGAGCACCTGCCCGTGCTGCGACGGCCACGGCGTCGTCAAGAGCCCGCTCGCCGTCTCGATCGAGCTCCAGCGCCAGCTCACCTCGATCCTGCGCAAGGCGGAGGTCGAAAAGCGCCCCATCGTGCCGAAGATCGTCATCGCCCCCGCCGTCATGCAGCGCCTCCGCACGGAGGACGCGCAGATCCTCGCCGAGCTGCAGGCCCGCCACAACACGAAGCTCACCTTCGTCTCGGAGCTGCACCGCCACCCCGAAAGCTATTCCATCCTAGACGCGGAAACGGGGCGCGTGCTATACTCTTCGGGCGCCGCGCGTCCGGCCGTCTAGGCCGCGCGCCCCCCGCCCGGACGCCCCGCAACCCGAAGTCCCGCACCGAACCGAACAGGAAAGACCATGAAGAAACGCCTCGCCACGTGTGCCGCCGCCCTCGCCGCGCTCGCCGCATCCGCGCAGTTTCTGGAATACCTCCACCCCGCAGAGACGAAGCCCCGGGAGACGGCCGCGCGCGCCACCGGGGCCCTGCGCGTCTCCGGCGACTACATGAGCGCCAACCGCAGCACGGGCGAGCTGCTCGCGACCGGCAACGTCACGGCGGCGGCGGCGCCCTTCCGATTCCTCTCGCAGCGCGTCGCCCGCACCGCCGACGGCGTCTACTCGTTCGGCGACGACGCGTTCACCACCACCTGCACGAACGCCCTCGACGACCTGCACTGGGGCCTGCGCGGCGACTTCACCTACATCCAGGACCAGGCCATCCTCGCAAAGGACGTCTGGCTCTACCACTGGGGCCTGCCCGTCTTCTGGCTGCCAGCCTGGTACCAGCCCCTCAACACGGACTACGGCCTCCGCGTCGTGCCCGGCTACCGCTCGCGCTGGGGCGGCTACATCCTCACGAAGTACAAGTACGCCCTCTGGGAGGAGGCCGCGCCGAACACGCCCTACCTCGGCGCCGCCACCTACGCGGACTACCGCACGAAGAACGGCTTCGCCCTCGGGCAGTCCGTCCGCTGGGGGCAGAAGACGGGCTCCTCAGCCGACGGCGGCGCCCAGCTCTCCCGCGCCGGCCTCGGCCACGGCAAGATCAAGGCCTACTACGCCTGGGACGAGGACTACGACCGCTACATGCGCCGCCGCTGGAGCGGCCACCACCGCAACTACCGGAACTGGGGCAGCGACGTCGACCGCGAACGCTACCGCATCACGCTCGAGCACGTCGCCGACTTCACGGAGCGCGACACCTTCAGCGCCTACGCCACCTACTTCTCCGACTCCCACATGAACCGGGACTTCTTCGACCGCGACCACCGCCTCGAATCCATCCCGATCAACGAGGCCTGGTACGAGCACCGCGAGCTCTCCTGGGCCGCCGGCGGCTCCGTCTCGGGCCCCGTCAACGACTTCTACGCCGGAACCGCCCGCCTGCCCGAAGGCTGGCTCGCCATCGCGCCCCAGCCCATCTGGGACCTCCCCCTCAACTACGAGTCCCAGACCCGCGCCGGCTACCTCAACCACGACTACGCCCGCTACGGCTCGCACGACCCCATGTACCGCTACGTCCCCTACCTCGGCCTCGACGGGCGCGGCGCCGACTACCAGGCCTTCCGCATGGACACCGCCCACCGCGTGACCCTGCCCTTCAAGCTCTGGGACGTCCTCTCCGTCGTGCCGCGCGTCGGCTACCGCGGCACCTACTGGAGCGACAGCGGAGACCGCGACGCCGCCTACCTCAAGGCATCCGGCGACGGCCTCTTCCGCCACATCGGCGAAGTCGGCTTCACCGCCTCCGCCCGCGGCTCCGCCTGGCTCTCCGACACGTGGCGCCACACCGTCGAGCCCTACCTCGACTACTCCTACCAGGCCGTCAGCCTCTCCTCAGGCGGCCGCCGGCGCTACTACGCCTTCGACAGCTACGACCGCTCCATCGACTGGCTCGACCAGTTCGGCTTCGAGGGCCGCGGCCTTCCCTACAACTGGCACGGCATCCGCCCAGGCGTCCGCAACACCTTCCAGGAGCTCGCCGAGAACGGCGTCCTGCGCACGGTGCTCGACTGGGACCTCTACGCCGCCGTCCCCTTCGAGACGATGACGCCCTACGGGAAGGACGACCTCCTCGAGGGCTACCCGAAGCACGACAAGGACGGCAACTACAACCGCAGCGGACACCGCCAGGTCGTCCCCGGCACGCGCATCCGCTGGAACCCCTCGCGCGACATCTCCCTCCTCGCCCGCGCCGAGTACGACTGCCAGAACTCGAAGGCCGCCTACGCCGACATCGCCTTCCGCCAGCGCCTCACGGACGCCTTCAGCTACAACGTGAGCTACATCGGCCGCGACCAGCGCCTCTGGACCTACCTCCCCAGCGCCTACGACCGCTGGAACTACCAGCTCTCGAACATCCTCCAGCTCGGCTTCACGCACGACGTCTGCGAGAACTTCGCCTGGTCGCCCTACATCCGCTACGACTGCCGCCGCAACGAGGTGGACGAGGTGGGCGCCTGGTTCGACCTGCTCACGGACTGCCTCGGCTACCGCGTCCTGTTCGCGCACGAGACCGCCTACACCCGCATCGACGACTCGAAGGAGCCCTGCGACAACCGCGTCTGCTTCTTCATCTACCTGCGCGCGTTCGGTCCCGGCTCAATGCTCGACATGGCCCGATTCTAAGCAGGTCCCACAGCATGCGCGGCGCGTCCCGGAAGACGCGCAGCGAGCTGCGCTTCCCGCCGCGCCACGCGACGGGAACTTCTTTTACCGTCCCCCCCGCGTCGCGAGCCCGCCGGATCAGCTCCACGTCGAACGCGAAGCGCTCGATCCGCTGCGCCGCGAAGACGGGCCGCATCACGTCCATGCGGAAGAGCTTGAAGCCGCACTGCGTGTCCTGCACGTCCATCCCGCACGCCAGCCGCACGAGGGCGTGGAAGGCGCGCGAGAGGAGCCGCCGCACGAACGGCATGCCGGGGCGCCCGTAGCGGCTGCCGCAGACGATCCATGCGTCCGCATACGGGGCGAGGCGCGCGAACTCGGAGAACGGGGCCGAGAGGTCCACGTCGCTCATCAGCGCCCACCCGCCCTTGGCCGCCAGCGCCCCGCGCCGCACGGCGGCCCCCTTCCCGCGATTCGGCTCGGTGCGCAGCACGACGAGGCGATTCCCGTCCCCCGGCGCTGCCGCGTCCAGCCGCGTGTCCGATCCATCCCCCAGCACGGCCGCGTCCAGCCGCGTGTCCGATCCGTCCCCCAGCACTGCCGCGTCCAGCCGCGTGTCCGATCCGTCGTCGACGAGGATCGTCTCCACCAGTTTGAACCCGCACCCCCGCGCCGTCTCTTCCAGCTCGGGAAGACACGCCACGAGCGCCCGCGCAAGGTCGGGCGCGTTGTAGACCGGCACGACCAGCGTCAACCGCCTCGGATCTGTTTCTCCTTCGTACATTTGCGCGTAGTATAGCAAAAAGACGCCGCGCCCGGCCGCCCATCGGCTCTTCCGTCCGCCCGC
>CAVEVC010000100.1:0-30547 GCA_963618935.1 Clostridiales bacterium CCNA10
GACTTCTACCGAAGCGCGACGCCGGAGGAGGCCGAGGGCGCGTTCGGCCGCCTCTAACTTTGGGGTAGAGACATAAAGATTATGCCTGGTAGGGGATAAGAGGATGCACATGACTCGCAAGGAACTGACAGCCGACATCAAGAATCGGGTTGCCGCTGGGGAATCTAAGCGTGCGATCTTCTCCCGCTATTCAATGACCGAGTGGGAGGAAGCCGCGTCACGGATTCTCCCGCTTCAGGTCACGCCTGCTAAACGCAAAAGATGGCGTTTCCTGAATTGGGCATTGGTGGGATGTCTTTTAGTGATCACGCTGTTTAAGGTCGTTGACATTATTTTCATGTCAGGAAGCTTGAACAGCACGGGCGCAAGGATTGGTATCGTCATGTTCGGCTTGGCAATAAATGTCGCAGTCCTCGTGGGCGTCATTCGATACAGCGGTATCGCATACATGATAACCAGTATCCTCATCCTACAAGGCTTTGCGAAGATACTTGAAGCGGCTGGCAAGATGAACTTTGCCTTTGACCTCCCCACGGCAATCTTTGTAGCCAACGCCTCGTTCGCATTTGTCGCATTTGCGCTGGGGTTGGTTCTCCATCGGCTAATGCTGCCCTGTACGACTTTCTTCTTCACGGCAAAGAAGACCGCGATCGGACAACCCATTTTCGAGTGCTAAACTGAGGGCGTGTCATTGTCATGAATGCCAAATGTATCTATACATGCGTGGAACTCCCTGATGGAACAATGAAAGAACATATCCTTCAGAATTTCACGGGTGCCACTTGGGTGTCAGACAAGATTTCATGTAACGAAGTGTAGAATAAATTTGGACGTGGTTGCGATGTCGCATTAGAGAAGAACTTTCGTTTCATCCGTAATATTCTTGGTGCTTCCGGCAACCGGTCTACATCCATGCAGGGGTGTGAGTTGCGTTCAGAGGACGGACATCGCTATCTCTTAAAGAACGGTGATTATGAGTTGATAGATCCTATCGTTGGAGAGTTTGAAGATGTTGACAGTAAAACGAAACGTGTTAAGGTATGTGTTGGTAATAAGCATAAGATAGGATGGGCCGAGTCGCTCGTTCGCAAGAATATGCCGCAGGGCTTTTCGCGCATAGAAGCAACACAAGTTTCTAAAGTAGAACATGACTTGTCAAACGATGGATTTTTATCGACGAGTATCACATATGGAGGAGTAGGATGTCTCAAGGGTATTTTGAAGTCCTGTTTCAACCTGCTTGGAGCAACGAATCACGAGGTTGCTGCGTTGAACATATTTGATCCTCTTCGCCGTTGTCTTGTTGATGAAGAGTTTGACGATATAAATACAATTTCTAATTTCTGTCGAAATGTGACCGATGATCGATATGCAGAATTGCAGAAACGTGGGGAATTCGATCATGTGCTTTGTGTATACAGTTCGGGAGATGGAATATATGGCTATGCGAGGCTGTATGGACAGTTCGACTTTTCCATGCACCTTTGCGACGGTTTTGATGGTAAACCGATTCAAGAAGGATATTGTGTTGATCCTTTTGGAGAACACGGATTGTTCGAGCGTAAGTATAATTACGCTATTTCGGCCTTGCCCTTATTTGAACGGCAGGAGGCGGTGATTACGAATGCTTCGTTCACTTCTCTAACTCATGCCTTTGAACGTTTTCTGAATGCGAGCTTGGGACGACAAGTTGTGGGCGAGGTGGTTCAACGCGTAATGGAACGCCATAGCAATGATCTCTATCTGAATTATCAGCAGATAACCGAGGAGTGCATGAAAGAACTCAAACAAATCAAGGCGACATTATGAACGACATGAAGAAAATGACCGATTACGAAATCGCCGTCGAGAGGCGGCTGGAGAAGTCCTGCGAGCGGAACGGGTGGATTGCATCTGCCCATGTTTCGTTTGACGCGGACTATGTGGACTGCCAGCTTGAGAAGTTCGGCAGAGAAGAAGTCCGGGACGAAGCGGATGCGCTCAAGTGCCTCGAAAGCTTCCTGTTGCAGGAGTTCGGATTCCGCCCTGCGGACGACCCGGCTGCGCTGCGCTGCGACGCCGAGAAGATTCCAAACACCATCGCGCCCTATCACCTGGTGTTGAACGTCAAGGTCCCCTTTGACATCCGCAAGGATGCCTGAAATGCATTTGACGCAGACCAGCGATATGACTACCAAATGCCATAGGTTGAGGGCGTATGCCACCCCCGTCCGAAAACGGCCCGAAATAATAAGCACATGGGCTTCAACCCCAAGTATGGGGTATGCTTATCCTCGTCCGACCATTCAAATCGTCCAACCGCAACCCCAACCTATAGGTTGAGGCATATGCAAACCCGAAAAACAGAGACATCGAAAAACCATGAAAACACCAATCGAAAACATCTCCAGTCATTATCCGCCCCGCATAAACATTGTGGGCAATAATCAGGTCGCGTCATCGTTTGACAGCCCCCCACCTCCACCATCGCGAAACGCCTGCAGCATTGAGGCGTTTCGCGATTCCGCCGGGTTGATGTGTTGGAACGGCGTTGGAGTAAACGACCGAGGTCGCCCGCTCCGTCCATTGGGCAGATTTGGTATAATGCGCCTCGTCGCCGACGAAGCCCGCACACCTGAAGCCTCACAACTGCCGAGACCGCACAGACCTTGAAACCGCACAGGCCATGACACGATCCTGGAACGAGATCCGCAAAGGGCCTGGTAGGTCACGCGTCCCGCGTGACCGCGATGGCTCGGCGTGCTTGGTAGGGCGCGACGTCCTCGGCGCGCCGACGGACCTGGTAGGGTCGCGCGTCCCGCGCGACCGCGACGTGCCGGGGCTTGCGGGCGCGCGGGAGCGGGCCCTTGCGGGCGGCTTCGCCGTTGCTTCGCAACCTTCCCTCCGAACGCTTCGCGTTCTGCGGCACATTTCGCGCCCCTACCAGAATCCTGTCAATCCTGTCAATCCTGTCGAAAACGATTCTCCACGTTCTCCCGATCTCCACGTCAAAAATTCACCCGACGGACGGACAAGCGACGGACGGACGACCGACGACCGCAACGGACGACACGCCTTTGCGCTCTTGGCGTTCTCCCCTTTGCGATCTTTTCGTTAAAAACCCCTCTCCCGACTCTCCCGATCTCCACGTCAAAATCTCCTCCGCCGCCCAGGCCGTCCTCGACGCGCGCTCGCTCTGTCCCGGCTCGTCGCTCGCCGACCTCTACGACCCGCTGACGATGCCGCCGGACCTCGTGAAGGCCCACGCGCACCTCGACGCGCTCGTCGACCGCGCCTACGGCCTCCCGCCCTCCTGCACCGACGCCGAGCGCGTCGCGCACCTCTTCGCCCTCTACGCCGAAGCCGTCAAGAAGGAAGGAAGGAAGCGACATGAAGAGTGCGGATTGCGGCTGCCGAAGGGGTTTTGCTATAATCTGCTGAAACAAAAGGAGGTGTCAGATGAGCATTCAGATCGAACTGCCTCCTGCCATGGCGCAGGAGGCGCAAGGATATGCGATTCTTCAGGGGAAGACCCTTGAACAGCTGTTCCTGGACTGCCTCGCGACGGAGCTGGCGCGCAAGCGAAGGGCGGACGCCGCCTTGTCGCGGCTGGACGCATTGACCGCCAAGACTGGAGGACGTTTGCAGGGGAAAGCCTATGTATTCAGCCGCTCGGACGCATACGAGCCGGAGACGCCTTGCTCATGAAGTTCCTCGACACCAACGTCCTTGTCTACCTCGTCGATGACCGGGACTCCTTCAAGCGGGAGCGCGCGCGTTCAATCATCGCGGAGGCCATGGGCAACCCGCAGTATGTGATCTCCGGCCAGGTTCTGAACGAGTTTGCCAACATCGCGATGAAGAAGCTGGCCTTGACCGAGGACGAGACGCTTGCCTACGTCACCGAGTTCCGCGGAATCAGAACGGTCGAGACAAGATCCTGCCTGACCGACCGTGCGCTGGAGATCAAGAAGGAACACGGTTTGCAATTCTATGATTCGCTTGTGCTGGCCACGGCCGAAGCCTGCGGATGCAACAAACTGCTGACAGAAGACCTGAACGAAGGACAAGTCTACGCGGGCGTTCGCGCGGTCAATCCGTTTGTGGACAGACAAGGAACTGGTCGCAAACCGTAATCGGATCGCGTCGCTTGAAGAACGCCGAAGCAACCGCCATTCGATCATTCGATTATTTCTTCTGTCTCTTCCACCATCGCCGCGGACAACATCACATGAAACGCGCGAACAGCATGACCATCAACCGATCGAAGGGCGAGAAGGCCGGCACGCGCCGCACGCGGGCCGCCCGGCGGGCGTGCGCCGCGGCGCTTGCCGCCGCCTGCGCCCTGCCGCTCTTCGGGGGCGCGGCGGAGGCGCGCGCCCTCGTGGACTGCGTCGATCCCATGATCGGCACGGTGACCTACCCGGAGGAAGGGCGCGCGCTGAAGGGCGACGAGGCCGTGCATGGCTTTGGCAAGACCTTCCCGGGCGCGGCGACGCCGTTTGGCATGGTCCAGCTCTCGCCCGACACGGTGACGGGCGGCGACAACGGATCGGGATACTCCTATTCGCACAAGACGATCGAGGGCTTCAGCTTCCTCCACATGAGCGGCGTGGGCTGGTATGGCGAGTTCGGCAACTTCCAGGTCATGCCGGGAGACGGCGCGAAGAGCCGCTTCTCGCATGGGGACGAGACGGCGCAGGCGGGATACTACGGCGTGCGCCTGCCCGACGCGGGCGTCTTCGCGGAGCTGACGGCGTCCGCGCGGGCGGGCCTCATCCGCTTCACCTACGAGACGGGCGGCGAGGGGGCGTTCAAGATCGACCTCGCGCGGCGGGTGGGCGAGCTTTCGCGGGCGAAGCCGCACGGGCGGCAGACGTTCCGCGTGACGGGCGCCCATTCGTTCGAGGGCGAGATCGTGTGCGACCACCGCGACGGCGGCTGGGGGCGCGGCGCGGGCAAGGTGGACTACACGCTCTACTTCCGGGGCGTCTGCTCAAAGCCCCTCGACGAGGTGGCCCACGAGGGCGGCGAGACGAACCACACGGTCCGCGTCCGCTTCCCCGTCGCGGCGGGCGAGGCCGTCGTCCTGCACGTCGCCTTCGACTTCGCGGCGCTGCCGCCCGCGCCCCGGGGCTTCGACTTCGACGGCGCGCGCGCCGCGGCGCGCGACGCCTGGCGGAAGGCGCTGGGCGCGGTCGAGGTCGAGGGCGGCACGGACCGGGAGCGGACCATCTTCGCGACGGCGCTCTACCATGCGATGCTCGACCCGCGCGACGTGGGGCCGGGCGACGGCCATGTGAAGCGCACCGTCTTCTCGGGCTGGGACGTCTTCCGCAGCGAAATGCCGCTTCTGGCCCTGATCCGCCCGGACGTGGTTTCGGACGTGATCCGCTCCATGATGGCGACGGTCACGTCGGGCAGGCGGCGGACGCTGCCGCGATGGGACATCCTGGGCTGCGACTCGGGGTGCATGGTCGGGCAGCCGCTCATCTCCGTGATGGCGCTGGCGTATGAGCGCGGCATCCGCACCTTCGACGCGGACCTCGCCCTGCGCCTCGCCCAGGAGACCCTCGAGCGGGAGTCCAACGACCGCGCCCGGGGCTACACGCCCGGCTCGCTCTCGATGTCCCTCGAATATGCCTACGCGGACTGGGCGTGCGGGCGGCTCGCGGAGCTGATGGGGCGCACGGACGTCGCGCGGCGCTATTTCGGCTACGCCCAGGCCTACACGAACTGCTGGTCCGCGGAAGTCGGCTGGATGCGCACGCGCACGGCGGACGGCGGCTGGCTGCCGTGGGAAGGCCGCGGCGCCTCCCATCAGGGCTGCGTGGAGTCGAATCCGTGGCAGCAGGGCTGGTTCGTGCCGCACGACGTGCCGGGCCTCATGCGCCTCATGGGCGGCAAGGCGCGCTTCACGGAGGAGCTGGAGCGGTTCTTCGCGGCCGTGCCGGACGACTTCAGGTGGAACGCGGCCTACAACCACCCGAACGAGGTCTGCCACACCCTGCCGTTCCTGTGGGCCTTCTCCGAGACCCCCTCGCGGCTCAACGCATGGGTCGACCGCATCCGACGCGCCGCCTACGGGACGGGACCCTACGGGCTTTGCGGGAACGAGGACGTGGGGCAGATGAGCGCGTGGTACGTCCTTGCGGCGCTTGGCCTCCATCCGCTCTGCCCCGGCGACGGGAAGTGGTATCTCTGCACGCCCCTGTTCAAGAGGAGCGCGATCCAGGTCGGGGACGGCAGGACCTTCACGATCCGGTGCCCGGGCGCGCAGCCGGGCGAGACCGCGATCCGCGAGGCGCGCCTCAACGGCCGCCCCCTCGGGCGCCTCTGGCTGGCCACGGCGGAAATCACCGCCGGCGGCGAGCTGGCGCTCGACGTCGAGCGCCTGCGGGGCGCGCCCTCCACCCGGTGAAAGGCGCAGGGCGCGCCCTCCGGGTGGAGGGCGCGCCCCGTTGCCGTCCTGGACGGGACGGCGGCCGGCGTCCGGCCGGGGCTTAGGAAAGCGGGCCGAGCGGGGCGCAGAGCGTCGCCTTGCCGGCGTCCTTGTCCTTGGCGGCCTGGGAGAGGCCGCGCCAGGGCTTGCCGGGGAGCGGCCACTCGTTGTCGCCGAGGGCGGGCATCGCCACGTCGCCGTCCTTCTCGAAGTCCGCCGGGGTCGGCGTGCAGGCGTAGTTGTACCAGGGGCTCTTCTCGTTCGTGAGGAGCTGGTTCATCGCGACCATCTGGCCCGTGTAGGCGGCGATGCGGAGCATCACGCCGCAGGCGGTGGACATCGCGCAGGCCTCGCCCTCGTTGAGGTAGGGGCCCTTGCCGAGGATGGACTTGATGAGGTCGATGTGCTCGACGACGTAGGGGTTGAGGTCGAGGAAGTCGCCCTCAAGCGGGATGCCCTTCTTGTCCAGCGTCTTCGCGGAGGTGCCCGTGAGGACCGCCTTGTCCGTGCGGAAGAACTCGCTGACGTTGTTCGCGCAGGAGTTGACCTGGCGGCACATCGAGTGGATGTGGACGCCGTCGCCGTAGTCGAAGTCGCCCGAGAAGCCGTCGTACTGGTTGCCCGAGACGCGGCGCGCGCGCGTGCCGACGGCCACGACGGTCTTCGGGTAGCGGCCGAGGAACCAGTTCGCCACGTCGATGTTGTGGACGTGCTGCTCGCAGATGTGGTCGCCGGAGAGCTCGGTGAAGTTGAGCCAGTTCCCGCAGAGGTAGGCGGCGTTGCTCTGGCCCTGGCCGCGGTTGCGCACCCACGGCACGTCGCCGTTCCAGTAGACCGCGCCGCCGCAGATCGTCCCGAGGCGGCCCTCGTCGAGCGCCTTCTTGACGAGCAGGTAGCCGCGCTGGTGGCGGCGCTGCGTGCCGCACACGATGGAGATCTTCTTCTCCGCCGCGAGCTTCGACGCCGCGATCATCTCGCGCACGCCGGGCGCGTCGACCGCGACGCCCTTCTCGGCGAAGACGTGCTTGCCGTGCTGGACGGCGAACATCGTGTGGCGGGGGCGGAAGTTGAGCGGGGTGGTGAGGATCACGACGTCCACGTCGGGGCGGTCGATCGCCTGCTTGTAGCCGTTCGCGCCGCCGAAGGCGTTCGCGGCGGGGGCGCCGAACTTCTCGGCCGCCGCCTTCGCCTTGTCGAGGAAGAAGTCCGCGAACGCCACGGGCTGGATCTTGACCTTGATGCCCTGCTTGCCGAGCTCGGCGGCGGCCTGGATCATGTTGCCCAGCGCGCCCATGCGGTAGAAGTCCTGCTCGTTCGCCGGCTTGTAGCCGCCGCCCACGCCGCGTCCGCCGCAGCCCACGACCGCCGCGCGGATCACGCGCACGCCGTCGTCCTGTGCCATTGCCGGCACGGCCGCCATGGCGGCCGCGAGGCCGCCCGTCTTGATGAAGTCTTTACGTGTCATGTTTCTTTTTTCTCCTTTTTTCCCCATAAATCGCATTCCTAGGCCTGCTCCCACTGCTCGCGGAGCATGCGGCACATGCCGGCGAGGATCTTCTGCTTCTCCGCGTTGTCCGGCCAGATCGGCTTGTTCTTCGCGTCGCGGCCCTTTTCGAGGAAGCCGGCCTCCAGCGAGACGGCGCCGCGGTAGCCGATGAACTTGAGGCCCCTGAAGCCGTCGACGTAGTTGTCCGCCGCGCCGTCGGAGCCGGGGATCTTCCGGCGCGCGAGCGAGGCGATGTGGACGTGCGAGAGGAGCCTGCCGGCCGAGACGAACGCGCCGAAGAAGCTCGGCTCCTCCTTGGACATGTGCCAGAAGTCGCCCATCACGGTGCAGCCGGGGCCGATCTCCTGCGCCATCTTCGCGCCGTCCGCGACCTGGCGGAGGAAGGGCGTCTCGGCGCGCTGGAGCGGCTCGAGGACGATCGACGTGCCGCACTGCGCGGCCTTCTCGGCGAGGCGGCGGCCCGTGTTCTTCACGAAGTCCTCGCGCAGCTCCTTCAGGCCCATCTCGGGGTTGCCGCGCGCCGGGCAGATGATGAGGCCCGTGCTCTTCATCTCGCCGAGCGTCTCCAGGACGGGCATGAAGCGCGCGACCTCGGCGTCGTTCTTCGCCTTGTCGAGGCGGTCGAACTGGGAGCCGCCGCACGCCGTCGAGAGGAAGAGCCGGCGGCTCTTGAGCGAGGCGGCGACCTTGAGGCCCTTGTCGCGCAGCCAGTCGAGGCTGGAGGGCACCTCCACGGCCTGGTAGCCGTTCGCCTCCAGATAGTCGAGCTTGGCGTTGACGTCGTCCGCGACGGGGATGCCCCACCACTGCAGGCAGAGGTTCAGCTCGGCGGGCTTCGCCGGGGGCGTCAGCTTCGGCAGCGTGCCGCACGCACAGGACTTGCCGCACGCGGCCGTCAGCGCCGGGACGAGCCCCGCGACGGCCCCCGCGGCCAGAAATTCACGTCGATTCATGTGATGCTCTCTCCTTACGAGGTTAAACGTTGGAATCTAGTTTAGCGGAATTTCCCGCCGCGCGCAAGGGGGAAGGGAAGTGGGGGTTTTAGGTTCTAGGTTTTAGGTTTCAGGTGCTAGGTGTTGACTTCCAGGGGGGTATTGACGCCCAGGGGAGGGTCGCGCTTCTGCGCGACCGAACGGCCCGGCACGCGAAGTACCCGCGCCGCCCTCGGCGCGTGGCGTCCGAACGGGCCAAGCGAGGCCGCCCCACAGCCCCCCGCCCCACAGCGCCACGCGCCGAGGGCGGCGCGGGTACATTGCGCGCAGAGCCCTCACGTATGGGGCGGGCACGAAGCCCTCGCGCAGGGGAAGACGCGCGCGGGGAGGGCGTTAGGCAGATCGACGCGGCGGGGGCTTCTTCCCGATGCGCGCGAGCGCGCTCTTCAGGTCGCTCCAGATCTGGCGCTTGGCCTTGGCGAGCTTGGCGGCGTCGCCTCCGAAGTAGGAGAGGATGCGCGCGGGGGAATAGGTGACGATCGTCGGCACGTCGGCCACCGTCGTCCACAGCCCGAGGGCCGCGCGCTGCCCCGGCGCGAAGGCGCGGAAGGCGTCGCTGCCGCCCAGGACGATGTAGACGCGCGCCGCCGGGCGCGCCGCCGCCGCGTCGGCCGCCGCCACCACCTTCACCTGGTCCATCGCGTACCCCATCGCCGCCACCATCCCGCGCAGCATCTCGGCGGCGGCGTCCTGCGGCCTCTGGGCCACGATGAAGGCAAAGTCGGTCCGGGGACTGGGGGCGTCCGCCTTTGGCGCGGCGGGCGCGGGCGGAGGCGGCGGAGGAGGAGGCGCGGGCGGAGGAGGAGCAACGGGCGCGGGAGGCGGCGGCTGAGGCGCGGGCGGCAGCGGGACGGGAGCGGCCGGCGGGGCGGGGCGGAGCGGCACAAGGAGCGCACGGTCGCATTCGACCGTGCGCGTGCCGAGTTCGCGTTCCAGCTCCAGGGCCTCCTCGAAGGCCCCGAGGATGTCGTCGAACGTCTCCAAGGGCGCCTTCTCGGCGCCTAGGCGCCCTTGTAGCCGTAGGGGTTCATGGACTGCCAGCGCCAGAGGTCCTCGCACATCTTCTCGATGCCGCGCTCGGCCTTCCAGTGGAGCTCCTTCGCGGCGAGCGCGGGGTCGGCCCAGCATTCGGCGATGTCGCCCGGGCGGCGCGGCCGGACGACGTAGGGCACCTTCCGCCCGCTCGCGGCCTCGAACGCCTTGACGATCTGCAGCACCGAGTAGCCGCGGCCCGTGCCGAGGTTGTAGACCTTGAAGCCGGGCTTCTCGGCGAGCTTCTCGATCGCGCGGAGGTGGCCGACCGCGAGGTCCACCACGTGGATGTAGTCGCGCACGCCCGTGCCGTCCGGCGTCGGGTAGTCGTCGCCGAAGACGCTCAGCTCCTTCAGGCGGCCCACCGCGACCTGCGCCACGTAGGGGAGGAGGTTGTTGGGGACGCCGGCGGGGTCCTCGCCGATGCGGCCGCTCTCGTGGGCGCCGATCGGGTTGAAGTAGCGGAGGACGACCGTGTTCCAGGCGGGGTCGGCCTTCTGCACGTCGCGGAAGACCTGCTCCATCATGAGCTTCGTCCAGCCGTAGGGGTTCGTGCAGCCTGGCGTGGGGAAGTCCTCGCGGATCGGCACGCCCTTCGGCTGGCCGTAGACCGTCGCGGAGCTGGAGAAGACGATGTTCCGGCAGCCGTGCGCGGCGAGGACCTTGAGGAGCGTGAACGTGCCGCCCAGGTTGTTGTTGTAGTAGGCGAGCGGGATCTTCGTCGACTCGCCCACGGCCTTGAGCGCGGCGAAGTGGATCGTGGCGTCGAAGGGGCCCTCCGCCGCCACCGCCCTGTCCAGCGCCGCCTCGTCGCGGATGTCGAGCCTGTAGAACGTCGGGGCCCTGCCCGCCAGTTCCGCGACCCGCCCCAGCGCCGCCTCTGAGGCGTTGCAGAGGTTGTCCACCACGACGACGTCGTGGCCCGCCTTCAGCAGCTCCAGCGTCGTGTGCGAGCCGATGTAGCCCGCGCCGCCCGTCACCAGGATCTTCATGAGACCTCCATTGTCAACAAAGGGGACCGAATCGAACAGTCAAATCGCCGCTTCGCGGCTTTAAGCAGTTAAGTTGCCGCTTCGCGGCTTTAAATGCCACACGGCATGTCCTGAAAACTTAATCGCTTAACGACTTAAAGCCGAAGGCGACTTAATCTCATTTCGTCGAGACGCGGTCGTTGTACTCGCCCGTCTCGGTGTTGATGCGCACGGTGTCGCCCTCGTTGATGAAGAGCGGGACGGCGCAGACGTAGCCGCCCTCCACCGTCGCCGGCGTCGTGACCTTGCCGGAGGCGGTGTTGCCCTTCACGCCGAGCTCGACCTTGAGGACCTTGCGCTCGACGAGCTGGGGGAGCTGCACGCCGATGACGCGGTCGTTGAAGAAGAGGGCCTTGACCTCCATCTCGTCCATGAGGAAGTACTTCTTGTCGCCCATCACGTCGGGGGAGACGCGGATCTCCTCGAAGTTCTCGTCGGTGAACACGAAGGCCGTGCCGTCGTCGTAGGAGTAGGTGACGCTGCGCTGGATGAGCTCGGGCTTCTCGAACTTGTCGCCCGAGCGGTAGCTGCGGGTGATGTTGCCGCCCGTGATGAGGTTGTGCAGCGTGCAGTTGTAGATCGCCTGCCCCTTGCCCGGCTTCGAGAAGTCGAAGACCGTGATTTCGTAGGGCTCACCGTCGATCAACAGCTTCACGCCCTTGTGCAGTTCGCCTGCCCCGATTACTTCTGCCATGTCAGTGCTCCTGGTCTTTCTGTTGTTTGGCGTCTTCCGGAACGGGCTTCACGCCGATGTCCGCCAGACGCATGGAAATGATGCGGGAAACGCCCTTCTCCTGCTGGCTCACGCCGTACACGAGGTCCGACCCGGCGATCGTGTGCTGGTTGTGCGTGATGATGAGGAACTGGCTGCGGTCGAGGAATGCCTTGAGGGCGTCCACGAAGCGGCCGATGTTCGCGTCGTCGAGGGCGGCGTCGAGCTCGTCGAGCATGCAGAACGGCGCGGGCTTGATCATGAAGATCGCGAAGAGGAGGGCGACGGCCGTCATCGTGCGCTCGCCGCCGGAGAGGAGGGTGACGCTCTGCGGGCGCTTGCCGGGGGGGCGGGCGATGATGTCGATGCCGCACTCCAGCGGGTCCTCGGCGTTCTCCAGCAGGACGAGGCGCGCCTCGCCGCCGTTGAAGAGCTTCGCGAACATCCGCTGGAAGTTCTCGTTCGCCTGCCGGAAGGTGCTGCGGAAGAGCTCGCCGCTCCTGTCGTTGAGGCTCGTGATGAGCGCGAGGATCTGCTCCTTCGCCGCAAGGAGGTCCGCCTCCTGCTCCTTCTCCTTCGTGTAGCGCTCCTCCAGCTCGCGGAACTCCTCGATGGCGACCATGTTCACGGGGCCGAGGGCGGCGATCTGCGCGGCGAGCGCGTTGACGCGGCTTTCGAGGACGTCGTTCGGCGGCGGCTCGCCGCCCTTCCAGGCCGGGTCCGGCTCGCGCAGCACGGCCTGGGCGTCCAGCCCGTATTCCTGGGCGAGGTGGTCGTAGACGTTCTGCCGGCGCATCGTCGCCTCGGTCGCGGCGACTTCGAGCCGGCCCTTGTCGTCGCGGGCCCTGTCGAGCGCGGCGCGCTTCGCGCCCACGCCGCCCTCGCTTTCGGCGAGCCGGGCCTGCAGTTCGCCGCGCGCGATGCGCGCCTCCTCCACCTGGCCGTGGACGTCGACGGCGCCCTGCTTCAGGTCGTCGAGCGAGCCCATCAGCTCCGCCGTCTCGTCGCGGAGGCGCTGGATGGCGTCCTCGTAGCCGCGGATGCCGGCCTCGCGGCCCGCGATCATCTTCTGCAGCTCCTCGCGACGGCGCTCGGCGTCCGCCTTCTGCTGCGCCGTGAGCTGCCGTTCGTTCTCCATCTGGGCGGCCGTGATGCGCCGCTCCGTGAGGCGGCGGCTCTCCTCGCCGTGCGCGACCTCAAGGGCCTGCAGCTCGTCCTGCCGGCGCGCCGTGCGGTCCGTCAGCGCGTCGCGCCGCGCGAGCGCCTCCTCCAGCGCCGCCGCGAGCGCGGCGCGCTTCGCGTCGTCGCCCGCGTTCGCGGCCTGCACCTCCGCGAGGGCCGCCGAGACGCGCGCGAGGCGTTCGCCGAGGGCCGCCGCGTCGCGCGCCATGCCGGCGCACTCGCCCTCCGCCTGGGCGGCCGCGCGCCGCGCGTCCGAGAGGGCCGCCGCCGCGTTCCGCGCCTGCTCGGCGAAGGCCGCGCCCCGCTCGGCGCCCGTCGCGAGCGTCTGGCGGCCGGACGCGATCCGCGCCTGGAGGGCTTCGAGGGAGGCCGTCGTCTCGGAGATCAGCATCTTGCGGCTGAGCGGCGAGGCGGCCGCCGTGCCGGGCAGCCACGCCTCGGCGGCGCCGGGGCCCCAGACGAGGCCGTCGCGGGAGACGAGGCGGACGGGCGCGGAAACGCCCTCCAGCGCGGGAAGCGCGGCGAAGAGGCGGTCCGCCGACTCGGCGACGTAGACGCTGCCGAGCAGGCGTTCCGCCGCCGCCCGGAAGTCCTCGGCGACGGTGACGAGGTCGAGGAGGCGGGGCAGCCCCACGTCGACGGGGGCGGGCGGCGGCGCGGAGGGCAGGGCGGCCGGCACGAGGCGCGCGCTTCCGGCGTTCTGCGCGAGCAGGGCCCGCGCCGCGGCCTGGGCGGCGGCGGCGTCCGCCACCACCACGGCGTCGAGCCACGCGCGCAGCGCGGCCTCCAGCGCCACGCGGCAGTCGGGCGGCGCGTCGAAGCGGTCGGCGAGCGAGCCGAGGACGGTCCCCTCGGGGAGGCCGAGCGAACCGTCGAGCAGCTTCTGGGCCCCGGCGGAAAAGGCGTCGCCGGCGGCCTTCGCGTCGTTCAGGAGGTCGAGCTGGGCCTCCTTCGCGGCGGCCTCGGCCTGCATCTTCCCGAAGTTCGCGCGCAGGTCCTCCAGTTCGGCGGCGAGGGCGGCGCGCCGTTCCTCGGCGGCCTCGCTCGCGGCGGCGGCGGCCTCCTCGGCGGCGCGGGCCTCGGCGAGGCGCGCCTTCACGGCGGCGAGCGCCGTTTCGGCGGCGGCGGCGCTTTCGCGCAGCTGCGCCTCCTCGCTCACGAGCCGTTCGCGCTTCACGATCTGCTCGCGCGCCTGCTCGTCGAGGCGGGCGATGGCGTCGCGCGTCTCGTTCGCGCGGCGGTCGCAGAGGACGCTCTCGGAGCGGCCCTCCTGCAGCTCCTGGCGCAGGGCGTCGATCTTCGCCGACGCCTCGCGGAACGCGGCTTCGGCCTCCTCCAGGCCGGCGCGGGCCGTCTCCAGGCCCTCCTCCAGCAGCGCCGCCTTCTGGTCGAGGCTTTCGGCCTGCATGCCGATCTCGTCGAGCTGCTGGCGCGTGGAGGTGATCTCGCGTCCGTCGCGGTCGCTCCACGCCTTGTACTCGGCGATGCGCTGCTCGTTGACGCCGATCACCTCGCGGGCGCGGGCGTAGGCGCCCTCGGCCTGGGCCTGCTGCGCCTGGAGGGCGGCCAGGCGCTCCTCGAGGCGGTGCATGTCGGCGTGGATCTGCTGGCTCGCGCTCTCGGCCGCGTTGACGGCGACCGTCGCATCCTGGATCGCCTGCTCGGTCTCGCGCTGGCGCCGCGCGTTCACCTCCAGCGCGAGGTTGAACGCCTGGATCCTGCCCTTGCTGACGTAGATGTCGAGCCCGCGCAGCTCGTCGCGCAGCTCCTTGTACTTCTCGGCCTTGCCGACCTGGCGCTGGAGCGAGCCGATCTGGCGCTTCATCTCGCGCAGGACGTCCGCCTCGCGGAGGAGGTTCTGCTCGGTCTGCTCGATCTTGCGCAGGGCCTCCTTGCGGTCGGCCTTGAACTTCGTGATGCCGGCGGCCTCCTCGAAGACGGCGCGGCGGTCCTCGGGGCGGGAGGAGAGGATCAGGTCGATCTGGCCCTGCGCCATGACGGAGTAGGATGTGGTGCCGATGCCCGTGCCCATGAAGAGGCGCTTGATGTCCCTCAGGCCGCTGCGGGTCTTGTTGATGAAGTATTCGCCGGAGCCGTCGCGGTAGACGCGGCGGGTGACGGTGACCTCGTGGTACTCGGTGCCGAGCGCCGCCTCGCAGTCGGCGAAGGTGATCGAGACCTCGGCGAGGCCGAGGGGCTTGCGCGTGTCGGTGCCGTTGAAGACGACGTCGACGAGCTTCGAGCAGCGGATGGCGGTGGGGCGCTGCTCGCCGAGCACCCAGCGGATGGCGTCGGAGACGTTCGACTTGCCGCAGCCGTTCGGGCCGACGATGGCGACCATGCCCGGCTCGAAGGTGAGGCGGGTCTTGTCCGCGAAGGACTTGAAACCGATGATGTCCAGCTGCTTGAGGTACACGGTGCCTGAAAATCTCCATGGGCGGCGACGCGGAGTCCCCGCCGTTTGGGGGGATAGTCTATCAAAACCCGCGCCCGTGCGCAAATGGCGCATGGACCAAAGGCCAAATTCATGCTATACTCCCCTCCTATGCCTCAAGAAGCGAAAGAACAGGCGCGGGCCGCGCGGCGGCCGCGCCCGATCCCGCGGGCGTCCGGTCCGCAGGGGACCCGCGGCGGCTGGATCGTCCTCGCCGTCGTCCTGGCCGTTTTCCTGGGTTCCCGCTACTTCAATTCCGTCGGCCAGCCCCCGCCCCAGGAGCTCTCCCTGACGGAGTTCCGCCAGAAGGTGGAGCGCAGCGAGATCGAGAGCGTGGAGCGCGTGCGCGTGGTGGACGGCGCGCGCACCTACCTGCGCGGCCGGTTCCTCGACGCCCCCCGCACGGCCTTCCGCGTCACGCTCGTCCCGGGCGAGAACGAGTCGCTGATGGACTTCCTCGCCGCGAAGAACGTGCGCTGCCCCGTGAAGGAGGAGGAGGCCCTCTTCGGCCCCTTCCTCCAGCAGCTGCTCATCTTCGGCGTCTTCGCCGCGCTCATGTGGTTCCTCATCTACCGCAAGATGATGGGCGGCGGCGCGGGCGGCCTCTTCTCCTTCGGCAAGTCGCGCGCGCGCCTGCAGGACGAGAACAAGGGCGCCGGCAAGGCGACGTTCAAGGACGTCGCCGGCGTCGACGAGGCCAAGGAGGACGTGGCCGAGGTCGTGGAGTTCCTGAAGGACC
This sequence comes from Clostridiales bacterium CCNA10, assembly GCA_963618935.1. Classification (GTDB taxonomy): domain Bacteria; phylum Verrucomicrobiota; class Kiritimatiellia; order RFP12; family UBA1067; genus RUG572. The sequence continues at coordinate 16,051 of CAVEVC010000100.1, forward strand.
CGAAGAAGTTCACGCGCCTCGGCGCGCGCATCCCGCGCGGCATCCTCCTCGTCGGGCCGCCCGGCACCGGCAAGACCCTCCTCGCCAAGGCCATCGCCGGCGAGGCGAAGGTGCCCTTCTACTCCATCAGCGGCTCCGACTTCGAGGAGATGTTCGTGGGCGTGGGCGCCAGCCGCGTGCGCGACCTCTTCGAGCAGGGCAAGAAGAACGCCCCCTGCATCATCTTCATCGACGAGATCGACTCCGTCGGCCAGAAGCGCAACGCGGGCGGCATGCCCGCCCAGCGCTGCGCGGACCAGACGCTCAACGCGATGCTCGTGGAGATGGACGGCTTCGGCTCGAACGACGGCGTGATCGTGATCGCCGCCACCAACCGCCCCGACATCCTCGACCCCGCCCTCCTGCGCCCCGGCCGCTTCGACCGCCAGGTCCACGTGGACCTCCCCTCCCTCAAGGGCCGCGAGGACATCCTCAAGATCCACGCCGCCAAGGTGAAGCTCGCCCCCGACGCCGACCTCACCCGCCTCGCGCGCGGCACCTCCGGCCACTCCGGCGCCGACCTCGCGAACATCATCAACGAGGCCGCCCTGCTCGCCGCCCGCCGCAACCTCGACGCAATCCCCCAGGCCGTCCTCGAGGAGGCCCGCGACAAGGTCTTCTGGGGCAGCGAGCGCCGCAGCGCCGGCTTCACGCGCAAGGAGTACGAGACGACCGCCTGGCACGAGTCCGGCCACGCCCTCCTCCAGCTGCTGCTGCCGCACGCCGACCCCCTCCACAAGGTCACGATCATCCCGCGCGGCCGCGCGCTCGGCGTCACGATGACCCTCCCCGAGAAGGACGTGCTCAACCGCACGAAGGGCTACTTCCTCGACGAGCTCGCCGTGCTCGCCGGCGGCCGCATCGCCGAGGAGATGCACACGCAGGACATCTCCACCGGCGCCATGAGCGACATCGCCTACTCCACCCAGATCGCCCGCGCCATGGTCTGCCGCTACGGCATGAGCGCGCGCTTCGGCTTCCAGACCTTCGTCGAGCCCAATGCGTTCGCGGTGGAGGAGGCCCCTCCCCCCTACTCGCAGAAGACGGCCGAGGCCATCGACGAGGAGGTCAAGCGCCTCGTCGACGCCGCCTACGCGAAGGCGACCGAGCTGCTGACCGCGAACCGCGACAGGCTCGAGCTGCTCGCGACGACCCTCCTCGAACGGGAGACGATGGACGGCCGCGACGTCGAGGCCCTCGTCGGCATCCGGAAGGACCACCCCGAGGATGCGCCCCCCGCCCCGGAGACGCCCCCGGAACCGGAAGCGGAAAGGACGCACGCAGCATGACCTGGACCTGCCGCACGCACGCGATCGACCTCGCCCGCACGCGGGTGATGGGCATCGTCAACGTCACGCCCGACTCCTTCTCGGACGGCGGGCTCTACTACCGGCCCGGCGAGGCCGTCGCGCGCGCGCGCAACTGCGTCGCCGAGGGCGCGGACATCGTGGACCTCGGCGGCGAGTCGACGCGCCCCGACGCCCGCCCCCTCAACTGGCAGGTCGAATGGAGCCGCCTCGAGCCCGTCCTGCGCATCCTCGCCCGCGAACTGCCCGGCACGCCGCTTTCGGTCGACACCTACCACCCCGAAACGGCCGCGCGCGCCCTGGACCTCGGCGCGGCGATCGTCAACTGCGTCTACCCCGAGCCCGTCCCCCAGATGCTCGCCCTCGCCGCCAAGGCGGGCTGCGGCCTCGTCGTGCCCTGCCGCAGCGAGGCGGAGCACCAGGCCCTCCTCGCGCAGGCCGCCGCCCTCGACGCCCCCCTTGACCCCGCCCAGCTCGTCATCGACCCCGAGATCGGCTTCGGCACGACGCGCGAGGAGGACCTTGCGCTCCTCGGCTCCCTGCGCCGCCTCGCCGCCTGCGCGCCCGTCTGCGTGGGCGTCTCGCGCAAGCGCCTCATCAAGCGCCTCACGGGCGAGCGGATGGTCGGCAAGAACCTCGGCGGCAGCATCGGCGCGGCCCTCTGGTGCGCGTTCTGCGGCGCGAGCGTCCTGCGCGTCCACGACGTGCGCGAGACGCGCCAGGCGCTCGACGTCGCGCGCGCCCTCGCCGACGGGGCGGGCGCGCCGGCCGCGCCGGGAGGGAGCCCGGCATGACGCTCGCCTCGGTCCAGACGTTCCTCTCCGGCATCAACTGGGGCGAGGTCTTCGCGACCGTCGGGTCCTACGTGCCCGACGCGATCCAGGTCGCCATCCTCTACGTCGTCATCTACTCCGTCCTGAAGGCCGCGCGCGGCTCGCGCTTCGGGCAGGTCCTCATGGGCGCGGGCATCCTCGTCACCGCGCTCGCCGCCTTCACCTTCCTCTTCCAGTTCGACGTCCTGCAGAAGATCCTCAGCGGCCTGCTCATCTACCTCGCGCTCTCCACCGTCGTCCTCTTCCAGCCCGAGATCCGCCGCATCCTCGAGACCGTCGGCGCCGTGCTGACCGAGGACAAGAGGCGCCGCGGCCCGACCGCCGGCGAGGTCCGCCTGCCCGAAAAGCTCGCCGACATCCTCTTCCTCCTCGCGCAGCGGCGCCTCGGCGCCCTCGTCGCCATCGAGCGGGCCATCTCGCTGAAGGGCTACGAGACGACCGGCATCGCCCTCGACGCGCAGATCTCCGCCGAGCTCATGGTCTCCGTCTTCACCCCGCCGCTCCCGCTCCACGACGGCGGCGTCATCGTCCGGGGCGGCCGCCTCGCCGCCGCCCACTGCCTCTTCCCCGTCTCGGACAACCAGTTCGGCCTCTCCGCCTCCGGCATGCGCCACCGCGCGGCCGTGGGCATCAGCGAGGAGACCGACGCCCTCGCGCTCGTCGTGAGCGAGGAGCGCGGCCTCATCTCCGTCGCGCACAACGGGCGGCTGACGCGCTACCCGGACCTCTCCGCCGACACGCGCAAGGCGCTCGTCCGCTTCATCGGCAAGGTCGTGCCGCAGCAGCGCACGGTCTACGAAATGCTCTCCGACTGGCTCGACAAGCGCGGCGGGCAGCGCCCCCGCCTCCTCCAGAACCTGCGCCGCCCCTTCGGCGCCAAAAGCGGGGGATCCGCGAAATGAACCGCCTTCTCGCCGCCCTGACGCGCAACTGGGGCCTCAAGCTCACCGCGCTCTTCCTCGCCATCGTCGTCTTCTACTGGGTGCGCGGCTCCATCCGCCGCAGCCAGCAGGGCGAGGGCGACAGGCCCCCCCCGTTCCCCACGAAAGTCCCCGCCCATGCAGCAGTCCCCCTCCGATAGCGCGAGCGCCGAAGCGACGGTGCGGCGGCGCCTCGTCGGGTTCTTCATGTTCCCGGTCGCGCTGTTCCCCCTTCTCGCCCTGTTCTCCTACGACTGGCGCGACATCTCGGACCTGTGCGTGCCCCCGGCCGCGCCCGCGGCGAACCTGATCGGCGCGGCCGGCGCGTGGTTCGCCTACTGCGGCTACCAGCTCGTCGGGCTCGCGGTCTGGTCCGTGCCGCTCCTGTGCGTCTTCGCCGGCGCGCTGCTCGTCGTCGGCCGTCCGCTCCAGCTGGGCCGCCGCGCGCTGGGCCTCCTGCTCTTCATCCTCTCGGCGACGTGCCTCCTGCAGCTCACGGGCCACACCCCCGTCGTGTCGCGCCTCCTGCACGCGCTCAACATCGCCCCCAACGCGGGCGGCGCGGTGGGCTACCTCGTGATGACGCGCGGCCTCGCCCGCCTCCTCTCGCCGTTCGGCTCGGGCGTGCTCATGCTCTGCCTCGCGCTCTTCTCCGTCCTCTTCACGATCGGCTTCCGCAACCTCGTCGCGCTGCTCGCGCGCATCACGGCCTGGGCCTCGGACCGCGGCGACGGGGCCGAAGCCGCCGCCGCCGGCAAGGAGAAGGAGAAGGACGGCACGGCCCAGGCGGCGCTCGACGCCGCCCGCGCCGCCCGCGAGGAGGCCAAGGCCCAGCGCCTCGCCGAGAAGCAGCGCATCGCCGAGGAGAAGGCCGCCGCCAAGGCCGCCCGCGAGCAGGAGCGCGCCCGCCTGCGCGAACAGCAGCAGGCCGACCTCGCCGCCATGCGTTCGTCCGTCGACTGGATGCCCGCCCGGAAGGCCGCCGACCCCGCCAAGGCCGCCGCCCCCGCCAAGGCCGCGCCGCCGCCGCCCGCCGAGCCCGAGGCGCCCGCGGAGGACAAGGGCCCCTACATCCTCCCGCCCGTCACCCTCCTCAGCGAGGTGCCGCCGAAGGCCGCCGGCGAGGACGACCCCGCCGCGATGGCGCAGCGCCTCATCGACACGCTCAAGGTCTTCCAGATCAACGCCCAGCTCGCCTACTACATCGCCGGGCCCGTCGTCACCCAGTACGCCCTCACGCTCGACCTCGGCACGCGCGTCGAGAAGGTCGCCGGCCTCCAGCGCAACATCCAGATGGCCCTCCAGGCCACCTCCCTGCGCATCGAGGCGCCGATCCCCGGCAAGAACGCCGTCGGCATCGAGGTGCCGAACGCGAAGCCCGCCTCCGTCTGCTTCCGCGAGGTCTTCGACGGCGAGCTGTGGCAGCAGAACGCCTTCGGGCAGTTCCAGGTGCCGCTCCTCCTCGGCAAGGACGCCGCCGGGAACGACCTCGTGGCGGACCTCGCGAAGCTGCCGCACCTGCTCGTCGCCGGCGCCACCGGCCAGGGCAAGTCCGTCTGCCTCAACTCGATCATCAACGGCCTGCTGATGTGCCGCACGCCCGAACAGATCAAGCTCATCATGGTGGACCCCAAGCGCGTGGAGTTCACCGACTACAAAGACCTGCCCCACCTGCTCGTGCCGATCATCAACGACACGAACAAGGTCGTCTTCGCCCTGCGCGCCGCCGTCGTCGAGATGGACCGCCGCCTCAAGCTCTTCTCGCGCGTCGGCTGCCGCAACATCGTCGACTTCAACACGCGCAGGACCGTCACCCAGCCCGACATGTTCGGCGCCGGGGACGAGGTCGTGGGCGGCGACCCCGACACGCCCCGCTCCATCCCCTACATCGTCATCATCATCGACGAGGTGGCGGACATCATGCAGGCCGCGAAGAAGGACGTCGAGCCCGTCATCGCCCGCCTCACCGCCCTCGCCCGCGCCACCGGCATCCACCTCATCCTCGCCACACAGCGCCCCGACGCCAACATCATCACCGGCGTCATCAAGTCCAACATCCCCGGCCGCATCGCCTTCAAGACCTCCTCCTCCATCGACTCGCGCACGATCCTCGACGCGACCGGCTCCGAGCTGCTCATCGGCAAGGGCGACATGCTCTTCCGCATGGCCGACGGCCGCCTCCTCCGCGCCCAGGGCTCCTACATCTCCGACGATGAGATCGACCGCATCGTCGACTTCATCGGCGAGCACGCCACCGTCCAGTTCGACGAAAAGCTCACCCGGCGCCTGGAGAAGATCAAGGAGGCCGACCCCAACGAGGGCCTCGACGGCGAGGACGAGGCGGCCGGCGAGGGCGACGACGACGACGCCCCCGCGCCGCCCGCCCCCTCCGCGAACGGCATCCCCGCCCCTGCCGGCATGACCCAGAGCAAGGAGGACGCCCTCTACCGCAAGGCCCTCGAAGTGGTGCGCGACACGAAGCGCGCCTCGATCTCGCACTTCCAGCGCCGCCTCGGCATCGGCTACAACCACGCCGCCCGCATCGTCGACCTCCTCGAGGAGCGCGGCGTCATCGGCACGAGCAAGGGCGCCGGCCCGCGCGAAATCCTGCTCGACGTCGACGCCCTCATCGCCCAGATGGACGGCGGCGCCGCCCCCGCCCGACGACGACCCCTTCGGCTTCCCGCCCGAATCCTGACATCCCCCCTTCCCCCTTCGCAACTTAACCACTTAACCACTTAACCACTTCACTACTTAACCCCTTCGCGACTTAACCACTTAACCACTTAACCACTTAACCACTTAACCACAGCAAGAGCCATGAGTTCACTCGGTCAAACCCTCCGCCAGGCCCGCGAAGCCAAGGGCCTCACACAGTCCAAGGTCGCCGCCGAGACGCGCATCCTCGTGCAGATCGTCGACGACATCGAGAACGAGGACTTCCACCGCATCGCCGCGCCCATCTACGGCCGCGGCTTCGTGCGCCTCTTCGCCGAATGCGTCGGCCTCGACCCCCAGCCCCTCATCCGCGAGTTCATGGACATCTACGAGGGCCGCCGCGCCCCCACCGTCCACGTGCGCGACGTCCCCGTGGCGGACGTTCCCGCGCCCGTCCCCATCCCCGAGCCGCCGCCCCGCGTCGTGCCGATCCCGCCCGCCGCGCCGCCGCCCGAACCCGCCGTGGCGCCGCCGCCCGAACCCGCCGTGGCGCCGCCGCCCGCGCCCGCCGTTGAGCCGCCGCCCGCCGTCCGCGGCCTCGACCTCTTCGACCAGCCCGCGCCGCCCCCCGTTCCGCCCCCCGTGCGGAGGCCGCCGCCCGTCTATGCGGAATCCCCCTTCCTGCCGCCCGACGACGAGGACGCCCGCCCAAGCGCGGCGGACCGCTTCCGCCACAGCCTCTCCACCGTCTCGCACGGCGTCGTGCGCTCGATGCGCGGCATCCCCCGCAGCGCCTGGCGCAAGGCCCTGCTCGCCGCCGGCGCGCTCGCGGCGCTCGCCCTGCTCGTCTTCGGCTGCATCACCCTCTACAAGATGACGTCGGCCGCCCCGGCCGATCCCTCCTGCGAGGGCGGCGTCTGCACGTTCGAGCCGCCGCCCCCCGCGCAGAAGGCCGCCGCGCCGAAACAGGCCGCCCCCTCGAAGCCCGCCGCCGTCCCCTCGAAGCCGGCGACGGCCGCCCCCGCCCGGCTCCGCTCCACGGGGCAGAAGATCCCCCCCCTCTACATCGATTGACATGAAGTGCGAACTCTGCCATCAGGCCGACGCCACCGCCGCCGTCACCGTCAGGAAGGACGGCGCGGAAAAGGAGCTCTACGTCTGCGCGGCGTGCGCGGCCGACGTCCGGAACGGCGGACGGAAGAAGAAGACGCCCGCCGCCCCGTCCGGGTCCTCCGTCGTCAAGGCGTCCGGCGAGGAGCCCCCGCCCTTCGTGGAGGACCTCGTGAAGGCCACGCTCGGCTTCATGAAGGGCGTCGCCGAGGCCGAGGAGAACGAGCGGCGCGTCTGCCCCGTCTGCCATGCGAAGTGGGACAAGCTCAAGGAGGCGGGCCGGCTCGGCTGCCCCGCCTGCTGGCGCACCTTCGCGCGCCAGATCCGGGCCGAGTTCCTGTCCGCCGAGTTCGGCCGCGCCCACATCGGCGCGGCCCCGGCCATCGACCGCCTGACGGACGCCAAGGCCGTGCGCGCCGTCCTCGCGCGCGACCTCAAGGCCGCCATCGCCCGCGAGGACTTCCACCGGGCCGCCGACCTCAAGCGGCAGCTCGACGCCCTCGACCGCGGAAAGGAGGCCGCCTCGTGAGCGCGCGGCGCAGATCCGGCGACGCGCCCGCCGTCCGCCTCGCCGACATCCTCGCCGGCGGCACCCTCCTCCTGTGGCGCAACCCCGCCGGAAAGCCCTTCGGCGACGACGACGCCTGGACGCTCTCACAGGAGTGGTCCACCACCAAGGACCTCGCCGCCGCCTACGCCCGCCTCGCCGCCGACGAGGCGCAGCTCGCCGCGCAGCACGCCTTCGCCTGGGACACGGACTTCGGCTACCTCTCCCCCCATCCCCTGCACTGCGGCACCGCCCTCTGCGTGGACGGCGAGTTCCACCTCGAAGGCCTCCACCTCATCGGCGACCTCCCCCCCGCCCTCAACGCCATCGAGGCCGTCCGCTTCCAGTTCTCCGGCATCCTGGAGGACGGCATCGGCCAGGCGGCGCACATCTTCCACGTGCGTAACGCCGCCACGCTCGGCGTCACCGAACGCGACCTGATCGCCCGCGCCCGCCACCTCTTCACCGACCTCGCCCTGCAGGAGTCCAACGCCCGCAAGGCCCTCGTGGAGGACTCCCCGCGCATCCTCGCGGACGCCCTCTCCCGCGCCCTCGCCATCCTCCGCAGCGCCCGCCTCCTCTCCCCCGGCGAACTGCTTGACCTCCTCTCGCCCATCCGCCTCGCCGTCACGATGGGCTTCCTCGACGGCCTCACGCGCGCCGAGACCCTCGCGCTCATGCGCGAGCAGATCGACGCGCCCGAGCTCCCCCCGCCCCGTTCGGCCGAAGACGACCGCGTGCGCGACGCCCGCGACGCCCGCCTCGCCGACCGCGTCAACGCCCGCTTCGCAGCCGTCCACTTCAATTCGTTGGCAGAAAAATGGCTGAACTGACACCGGAATTGAATAGTTAAGTGATTAAGTAGTTAAGTAGTTAAGTTAAGCCTCATGGTTTGACGGACTTAGCGCGAAGCGACTTAACTACTTAACCACTTAAAGCGAAGCAACTGAATCTCACAAAAGCGAAGCAACTGAATCACTTAACAACTTAACTGCTTAAAGCGAAGCGACTTAATTCATCATGAGCATCGAATACACGCCCAATGCCGAACGCGCCCTCGAGGGCGCCGTCGCCGCCGCCCACCACTTCAACCACTCCTACGTCGGGACCGAGCACATCCTCTGCTCGATCCTCGCCATCCCCACCTGCGAGGCCTGCCGCCGCTTCGAGCGCCTCGGCCTCGACCCCGACCAGCTCCGCCTCCAGCTCGAGACCATGATCGGCCGGGGCGAGGCCGTGCGCGTCGTGGGCGACATCCCCCTCACCGCGCGGACGAAGAAGATCCTGGAGCTCGCCAAGATCGAGGCCACCCACCTCTCCTGCGAGCTCGTGGGCACCGAGCACATGGTGCTCGCCATGCTGCGCGAAGGCGAGTCCGTCGGCGCGCAGATCCTCTACGGGCACGACCTCACCCCCGAGAAGTTCCTCGCCGCCGGGTCCGGCGCGCCGGACGCCGACGAGGCGGCCGCCTCGCCGGACGACGAGGACGGCGAGGCCGCGCCGGGCGACGACGTGCCCGAAAACCCCCTCGCGGCGGGCGCGAAGGGCAAGAAGGGCAAGGACAAGACGCCCGCCCTCGACACGTTCGGCCGCGACCTCACCGCCCTCGCGCGCAAGGGCGAGCTCGACCCCGTCATCGGGCGCAAGGCCGAGCTCCGGCGCATCGTCCAGGTGCTCTGCCGCCGCACGAAGAACAACGCCGTCCTCATCGGCGAGGCCGGCGTCGGCAAGACCGCCGTCGTCGAGGGCCTCGCCCAGGCCATCGCCGTCGGCGACGTCCCCGAGCGCATGCGCAACCGCCGCGTCATCTCCCTCGACATGGCCCGCGTCGTCGCCGGCACGCAGTACCGCGGCCAGTTCGAGGAACGCCTCAAGCAGCTCATCGAGGAGACGAAGCGCGTCCGGAACGTCATCCTCTTCCTCGACGAGATCCACACCCTCGTCGGCGCCGGCGGCGCCGAGGGCGCCATGGACGCCGCGAACATCCTCAAGCCCGCCCTCGCGCGCGGCGAGCTGCAGGTCGTGGGCGCGACGACGCTCAAGGAATACCACAAGTCCATCGAGAAGGACGCCGCGCTCGAACGCCGCTTCCAGTCCATCCTCGTCAACGAGCCCTCCGTCGACGACGCCGTCGCCATCCTCGCCGGCATCGCGCCGCGCTACGAGGAGCACCACAACGTCCGGTTCTCCCCCGAGGCCCTGCGCGCCGCCGTCACCCTCACGAACCGCTACCTCCCCGCGCGCCTCCTCCCCGACAAGGCCATCGACGCCCTCGACGAGACCGGCTCGCGCGTGCGCCTCAGGACGGCGGTGCGCCCGCCGGACTTCAAGGCGGACGAGGCCGCCATCGCCGACTGCCACGCCAAGAAGGACGCCGCCGTGCAGGCGAGCGCCTTCGAGGAGGCCGCCCGCTGGCGCGACGCCGAGCTCGCGGCCCGCGCCGCCCTGGAGGAGAAGATCAAGGCCTGGCGCGCCGAGCACGCCGAGAAGACCGTGGACGTGACGGCGGACGACATCGCCGCCACCGTCGCCTCGATCTCCGGCGTCCCCGTCGAGCGCATGACCGAATCGACCGCCGGCAAGCTCCTCAACATCGAGAAGGAGCTCAACGCCTCCGTCGTCGGCCAGGCCGCCGCCATCGAGTCCATCGCCCGCGCCCTGCGCCGCTCCCGCGCGAACCTCGGCGACCCGAAGCGCCCCATCGGCTCCTTCCTCTTCCTCGGCCCCACCGGCGTCGGCAAGACCCTCCTCGCGAAGATGCTCGCCGAGAAGGTCTACGGCGACCCGAAGGCCCTCATCGCCCTCGACATGACGGAGTTCTCCTCCGCCTTCACGAGCTCGCGCCTCGTCGGCGCGCCCCCCGGCTACGTCGGCTACGACGAGGGCGGCCAGCTCACCGAGCGCGTCCGGCGCCGCCCCTACTCGGTCGTCCTCTTCGACGAGTTCGAGAAGGCCTCCCCCGACGTCATGAACATGATGCTGCAGCTGCTGGACGACGGCCGCCTCACCGACGGGCAGGGCCGCCAGGTCGACTTCCGCAACACGATCGTCATCGCCACCGCGAACCTCGGCTTCGACTTCGCCCGCGAGGGCAAGTCCTTCGGCTTCTCCCAGGAGACGGCCAACTCCTCCTACGAGGCCCTGCGCGACAAGCTCCTCGACGAGGCGAAGCGCACCTTCCGCCCCGAGCTCCTCAACCGCTTCGACGAGACCGTCGTCTTCGGCAAGCTCGGCCGCGACGACGTCGCCCGCATCCTCGACCTCGAGCTCGCCAAGCTCCGCGCCCGCCTCTCCGAGCGCGACATGACGCTCGAGCTCGACAAAAAGGCCGTCGACTTCCTCTGCGGCAAGGGCGCGGACGACGCGATGGGCGCCCGCCCCCTCCGCCGCGCCGTGCAGCACTGGGTGGAGGACCCCCTCGCCGACCTGCTGCTGCGCGAGGCCTTCGGCCCCGGCCGCATCAAGGCCACCGTCGAGAAGGACGGCGCCGCCCTCTCCTTCAGGCAGGCGCGCAGGCCCTCCGCCTGACGCATCTTTCCAGCCCACGATACAATCACCACAAAACAGGAGACCCGAACATGCCGAACAAACCGCTTTCCCGCCGCGCCTTCCTCGCCCATGCCGGCGGGGCCCTGGCCCTCCCCTGCCTCGTGCCCGCCTCGGCCCTCGGCCGCGACGGCGCCGTCGCCCCCTCAAACCGCATCGTCATGGGCGCCGTCGGCCTCGGCGGCCGCGGCACGGGCGACCTCCGCGGCTGGGTGCTGCCCGAAAAGGACGTCCAGTTCGTCGCCATCTGCGACGTGCGCAAGGACCGCCGCGACGCGATCAAGGCCATCGTGGACAAGCACTACGGCACGGCGGACTGCGCCCAGTACATCGACATGCGCGAGCTCTTCGCGCGCCCCGACGTCGACGCCATCCTCACCGCCACGAGCGACCGCTGGCACGCCGGCGTCTCCATCCTCGCGATGCGCGCCGGAAAGGACGTCTACACCGAGAAGCCCGCCACCATGACCGTGCAGGAGGGCCAGGCCCTCGTCGCTACGGCCCACCGGCACCGGCGCGTCTACCAGGCGGGCATGCAGCGCCTCAGCGAGCCCAACTTCGTCGTCTGCAACGAGCTCCTCCGCCTCGGCCGCCTCGGGGAGGTCAAGCGCGTCTACGCGCACCTCTCGCCCTGGGGCAACGTCAACCTCGCCCGCACCTGGCTGCCCGCCCAGCCACAGCCCCCCCGCGACGTCGTCGACTGGGACGCCTGGCTCGGCCCCTGCGCGTGGCGCCCCTACAACGAGGGCTACCTCCACGGCGGCTGGCACCGCGACCACGACCTCTACACGGGCGTGCTCGGCGAGTGGGGCTCCCACACCTTCGCCCAGTGCCACGACGCCCTCGGCGCCGAGAACACCTCCCCCGTCCTCTACCCCTGCATGCACACCCCCCTGCCCGACGGCCTCGCAATGCGCTTCGCGAACGGCGTCGAGATGGTCACCTGCCAGCGCGGCTGGCGCGGCACCTGCGGCATCCGCTACGTCGGCTCGGAGGGCTGGGTCTCCTGCGCGGACGGCTATTCGCGCCCCGAAGTGTCCCGCCCCTCCCTCCTCGCCGACTACGAGAAGATCCTCTCCGACTACTTCGTCCGCACCGGCTACACGGGGCAGAACCACATGCGCCAGTTCCTGAACGCCGTCCGCTCCCGCACGAAGACCATCGCCAACCCCGTCCTCACGCACCGCTCGATGACGACCGTCCACTGCGCCAACATCGCCCAGTGGCTCGGCCGCGACCTCACGTGGGACCCGGCCCGCGAGCAGTTCGTCAACGACCCCGAGGCCAACCGCATGCTCGCCCGCGCCCCGCGCGCGGGATGGGACTTCCTGGGCTGACGCCCCGGGGCGAAGGCTGCAAGACACCAACTCAACTGCAAAGGCAAAGACAGACCATGAAGACACTTCTGACATGCATCCTCCTCCCGGCCATCGCCCTCATGGGCGCCGAACTGAAGGACCCCGCCTTCCGGATGTCCGAGGCCGGGCTTCTCGCCGTCCTGCGGGAAAACGGGCTCAACGACCAGGTGACGGCCTGCCAGGAACTGGGCCACGTCGGAACCGCCGCCGCCGTGCCGGCCCTGGCCCCCCTCCTGGCCGACGGGTCCGCGCACGAGCTCTTCCACGCCGCATGCTACGCCCTCCAGAACATCCCCGGCCCCGAGGCGGACGCCGCGCTGCGGCGCGCCCTCGAGGCGGCCCGGGACCCCGTGCGCCGCACGGGCCTCGCCTCCGCCCTCCGCCTCCGCGCGGCGCCCGTCCCGCCCGGCTACGCCGGCGCCGCCGCCGCGCTCATCGCCCCCCCGCCCCCGTCGCCTGTCCAGCGCGGCGACCTCGCCGCCGTCCCCGCCCTCGTCGAGCAGGCCCTCGGCGCCGGGCCCGACGCGCAGCTCGCGCGCCGCCAGCTCGTCGGCTTCCCGAATGACGGCGTCGTCCAGCAGATGCTCGCCCTCGCGGGCGGCGCGGACGCCCGGCGGGCGAAGCTCGCCGTCGGCGTCCTCGGCGACCGCGCCGTGCGCGGCGTCCTGCCGCAGCTCGGCGAGCTCGCCCGCACGACCGCCCACCCCGGCGTCCGAAACGAGGCCTTCAAGGCCTTCGCGACGCTCTGCGGCCCCGAGGACCTGCCCCTGCTGCTCGACCTCCTCAAGGCGTACCCCAAGGAGGACCGCCTGGCCGGCTCGATCATCCGCATCGCCTCGCGCGCCTTCGTCGACGACCGCGTGGACGTCACGGTCCTCAAGGCCGAATACGGCTACTTCGGCGCCGAGGAGGTCAAGGACGACAGGGGCAACGTCATCAAGCGCCCCGTCGCGGACGTGAAGGACATGGTGGACGCGCTCGTCGCGGCCGGCTCGCGCACGATCATGGCCGGCAACCGCCTCGCCGGCCACGGCGGCTTCGCCCACGACCCCGCCCCCGGAAAGCAGAAGGAGCTCCGCCTCTCCTACCGGATCGGCGACGGCCCCGCCCTCGCCACCGTCACGCGCGAGAACGGCGAGGTCGCGCTCGCCGGCCGCGCGCTCCCCGCCGCCGTCGCGAAGGCGCTCGTCGACGCCTGCGCCGCCGCGCAGGGCGACGCCCGCGCCGCGCTCGTGCGCATCCTCGACACGCTGGAGCGGCGCGGCCGCGTCCCCGGCGCGGACGCCGTCCTCTTCCGCCCGATCTTCAACGGGCGCGACCTCGCCGGCTGGAGCCAGGTCGACGGCTTCTTCTCCGTCCGGGACGGCGCCCTCGTCGGCGTCTCCACCAAGGACCGCCCCTGCAAGCCCAACCACCACCTCGTCTACACGGCAGAGGAGCTGGCGGACTTCGAGCTGCGCGCCGCCTTCAAGCTCTCCCCCGGCGCCAACTCCGGCATCCAGCTGCGCTGCGCCCCCCAGTTCATCGGCGACAACGGCTACCAGGCGGACATGGACGGCGGCGGCAGCTTCGTCGGCTTCCTCTACCACCCCCGCCAGCACCTCGTCGGCGAACGCGGCGCGGACGTCGCCTTCGACGCCGGCGGCAAGAAGCAGGTCGCGCGCTTCGCGGACGGCAAGGCCCTCCGCCAGCTCTACCGCCCCGACGCCTGGAACGACATCCGCGTCGTCGTCAAGGGCCATGCGATCAACGTCTGGATCAACGGCGTGCGCACGACCTCGATCGACGACCCCCGCCCGGACTTCCTGCCCGCGAAGGGCCACATCGCGCTCCAGCTCCACCAGGGCCCGGAGATGACGGTCCAGTTCCGCGACCTGCGCCTGCGGACCCTGTAGGCGCACGCGCCCTCACGCGATCTTCTCGACGGCCGCATCGACAAGCTGGCGCGTCGAGGAGTCGAAGCTGAGGCCGAAGGCGTAGATCGGGAGGCCTCGCGCCTTGAACGGCTCGGCATAGCCCTTCTCGCGGATCTGCTTCAGCCCCGCGTCCGCCGACTCGTCCACCTTCAGCTCGAAGATGTAGATCCCGCACGGATGCTCGGCGACGAGGTCGCTGCGCCCCTGCGTCTGCACGGCCTCGGGGTCGTAGCGGAAGCCCTGCGCCGCGAGGAGCATGCACA
>CAVEVC010000101.1:0-17500 GCA_963618935.1 Clostridiales bacterium CCNA10
CACGGCGCTGTCTGAGGGGCCCCGAAGCGCTTCCCCGCCCTCCGCGCCGTCCCTCGCGCCGTCCCTCGCGTCGTCCCTCGTGTCGGTCCATGTACCGCAGCGTCTAGAAGACGTGGTTGGCGATTTCCGCCGCCGAGTTCAGGTACGCGCTTCGGTCCATGCGCCGTCTCTCGCGCCGGGCCATGCGCCGCAGCGTCTAGAAGACGCGGTTGGCGATTTCCGCCGCCGAGTTCAGGCACGCGCGGTAGTCGCTGGGCGTCTTCGCGAGCGGGAAGCGGATGCCGGCCCATTCGAGCTTGTGGTGCTTGTTGCCGCTGACGTAGCGGAAGCCCAGCTTCTCCAGCTGCGCGAGCGAGGAGGGGGAGAGCTTGCTGCCGGCGTCCTTGACGATCTGCTTCACGGCCTCGCGGCGGCTCTCCAGTTCGCCGGTGGGCGGGTTCGCGCCAAGCACGGCCTCGAGGATGCGCGCCCGGCGGTCGCGTCCGCCGGCCTCGGCGGCCTCGTTGGCGGCGGCCAGCGCCTCGACGACGTGCTCGCGCACCTCGCCGGGGAACTTCTCCGTGAAGGGCATGGGGGCGTCCAGGAGGGCATCGTGCAGGCGGGTGTCGCGCTGGGCTTCGAGCAGGAGGGCCTTGAGGCGTTCGATCTCGCGGTCCCGCTCCGCCAGGGCCGCGGGGTCGGGACGGACCTCCGGCGGCTTCGTCCGCTCGGCCAGCAGGTCGTTCTCCAGGCGGCGGTTGGCCTCCTCAAGCGCCTCGCAGTCCACGCGGCGCGCGTCCAGCTCCTCCCTGAGGCGGGCAAGGTCCACGGCGAGCGATTCGCAGGCGGCCTTCTGGGCGTCGAGCTCGTCGCGCAGGGCCGCCTCGCGCGCCTGGAACGCGGCGCGTTCCGCCGTCCGCGCGTTCTCGGCCTGCTCCTCGCGCACGCGGGCGATCGTCGCGGGCGTCACGACGGTGGTGCGGCGCGGCTTGGCGGAAGGGGCGCCACGCGCCGCCGCCTCGCCGCCGCCGAGCAGCGAGGAGAAGTAGTCGGCCGAGGAGGCGGCGCCGGCCAGCGCGCGGTCCGTCGGCGAGGCGGGTGGTGGCGGTGCGGGCGTCGGCTTGGGCGTGGCGGGCTTGAAGTACTTCAGCTGCGAAAGGTCGTTTAGGGTCCCCATTGATGCTCCTCCTCAAAGTGTTTCCATATTGTAGCACGTTTCGGGCGGCAGGATGTGGTATAATTTCCGCAGTGAAGCTGTTGGGCGGAACGGACGAATGACGGACAAGGCAACAGAGGCGGCGAAGACTGGAACTCCTGCGGGTGCGCGGGGGCTGCGGGGCGTGGTGTCGTTCGTCCGGGAGGGCGTCTGGGCGGTCGATCCCGCCGCGCTCGGATGCGCGCGCCGGGCGGGCGTCTATCTGCTTCGGTTCTGCTCGACGACGCTGGGCAGCTTCGTCCGGCATCCCTGCGGACTCCACGCGGCGGGGCTCACCTACTTCGCGATCCTCGCGTTCGTGCCCGTCCTGTGCCTCCTCATGGTGTTCGCGAAGACCTGCGGCGCGGACGACTTCGCGCGCGCGAAGATCAACGCGCAGATCGACCTCGTGCTGACGAACCTCGAAGAGGGGGCGGCGGGGGCGGACGCGCCGACGCCGGCGGACGCGCCGCCCGAGGAGGCCGTGCGCCGGGCGGCCATGCAGGAGCTCGCCCGCCAGGCGCGCGCCGTCTCGAACGACCTCTTCGACCGCATCGGCGCCTTCGAGGTGGGGACGCTGGGCTGGATCGGCTTTGCGATGCTGATGTGGACCGTCGTCTCGACGTTCAGCCAGGTCGAGACGTCGATGAACGCGATCTGGGAGGTCTCGAAGGCGCGCCCGGTCTGGAAGCGCTGCGCGCTCTACCTCGCCATCACGCTCGTGCTGCCGCTCCTCGCCGCGCTCGCGCTGTCGATCCCGGTCCTGCGCGTCGTGAAGGACGTGCTGGACGCGACGCTGGGGGCGACGAGCTACACGAAGTGGGTCGGCGACGCGCTCGTCTCGGCGCTGATGTCGCGGGGCTTCGGCTTCCTGGTGACGCTCGCCTTCGCCTCGGCGGCCTTCGCGTTCGTGCTGAAGGTGGTGCCGAACCGGGCGGTGCAGACGCGCGCCGCGCTGGAGGGGGGCGTATTGACGGCGCTCCTCTTCGGCGGGCTGGTGAAGGCCTGCACGTCGGCCGGCGTCGGCATCGCGCGGTCGAGCGCGCTCTACGGGTCGTTCGCGGCCGTGCCGATCCTGCTCGCGTGGATTTACATGAGCTGGCAGGTTGTCCTGCTGGGGAGTTGCATGACGTATGCGTTTCAGTGCCTTCATAGCCGTGTGCGCGCTCTGCCTCGCAAGTGAGGCGGCGCTCCGCTTTGCCGAACCGGTCTGGCGCCCGGACCTCGGGCTGTCGCTGCCGTGCCTCGCCGGCGCGGTCGGCGAGCCGTTGGACCTGCCGCGCGCCGAGGCGTACCTCGTGACGCAGGACGGGGTCTCCTTTCTGGAGGACCGATTCGACACGTTCGACCTCTGGACGATGGGGACGCTGCGCGGGCGCTGGCGCGACGCCGCCGGGAACCGCCTCTACCTCGCGCGGCTCGACGCCCGCCCGCCGGACGACGCGCCGGGCACGACGTCCACGCGCCGGGCCTTCCGCGCCGCCCAGGCGCGCCGTCCGTTCAGCCCGAAGGACAACGTCCACCGCGACGAGGCCGCCGCCGCCGTCTCGCCCGTCGAGCTGGGGCGCCCCGTGCGTCCGCGCCGCGCGCAGCGGCGCGCCCTCGCGAACCTCGTCGCCTATTCCGCCACGAACGACCACACGCTCGCGTTCGCCTTCCGCCCCGTCGACGCGGCGCAGAAGCGCCTCGGCGACTGGTTCCTGGCGGTGCTGGACGCCGCGCCCGGCGAGGACATGGCCGAGGTGCGCGCGCGGTTCGACGAGGACTTCCTCGACCGCATCTCCATCCCCTCCGCCGCCGTGCGCCGCGCCCTCGCGCCGCCGCCCCAGCCGCCCGGCGAGGAGGCGACGGAGGACGACCTGCTGCGGGCGGACGTGCGCGCCCAGGTGGCGAACTACGACGAGTGGGCGTGTGCCGCCGCAGACGACGTGGTGGTGCTCGACAACCTGGACGGCGCGGTGCGCGCGGCGTTCATCCCGGCCCTCACGAACGGCCTCCCGCGCTTCCGCGAGGCGTATGCGGCGTGCGTGCCGTCGCCGCTCGTCGGCACGAACGCGCTGGCGGTCGTGCGCGTCTTCCGGTCGCGCGAGGAGTACCTGGCCTACGTGGGGACGGAGCAGAAGTGGACGGCGGCGATCTGGAGCCCGCTCCGCCGCGAGCTCGTCCTCTACCACCCGGAGTCCGGCACGGACAAGCTGCTGCGCACGGTCTGGCACGAGGCCTTCCACCAGTACCTCGCCTACGCGGGGGCGATGATCACGAGCGCGCCGTGGTTCAACGAGGGGCACGCCCAGCTCTTCGAGCACGCGCGCTTCGACCGCGACGGCGGCATCGTCTTCGGGCGGGACGAGCGGGCGGCCGCCTACGTGCGCGAGTACGCGGCGGACCTCGCGGAGATTCTGCCGGACGTGATGGAGATGGACTACCGCGCGTTCTACGCGGGGACGCAGGACGAGATCGCCGCCAAGTACGCCCTCGCCTGGTCCATCGCCTACTTCCTCGAAGTCGGCGCGCCCAACCTGCGCTTCCAGCCCTACGCCTCGCTCCGCGCCGACTACCTGAAGGCGCTTGTCGAGACGCGGTCGATGCACGCGGCGACGCGCGCCGTCCTCGGGGACGAAAAAAGCCGCGACGCATTCGTCGCGGCCTGGCTCGCCTTCTGGCGCGAGTCGTGAGGAACGGCGCGCGTCAGGCGACGACGATCACGCTGTTGAGCGTGCCGTGTTCGTTCTGCACGAAATCGAGGTTCTCGGGGTCGGCGCACCAGACGCCGTCGATCACGAACTTGTACTCGTAGCGTCCGGGGGCCAGCTTGACGGTCGCCGTGTAGACGCCCTCGTCCTTCTTGTCCAGCATCTTCTTCCCCGTGGGATTCCACTGGTTGAAGCAGCCCGCGAGGTACACGGACTTCCCGGCATCCGCGCGGACGGTGAACGTCACGCTCTTCTCGGCGGTCTTCGTCGTTGCGGCCTTGCGCACGCAGGGCCTCTTGGCGGCGACGGGTTTGGGTGCGGCTTTGGTCTTGGTTTTCATCTTGCTTGCTCACTCTCTGCTTCGTGCGGGAACGCCTAATCTGACATCACCCCCAAAAAGCGGCGCGCATTATACCGATTTCGTGTTTTTTGTCAAGGGGGCTTTCGTCGATTTTTTTTGTTCTTGCGGCGGGGGACCGCTTTGACGCGCGGCGGGTTGGTGTGGTATACTCACGGCATGATTGATCAGAAAGCCATGTTCCTGTGGGGGACGCCGGACGAAGTGCGCGCGCGCACGGAGGCTTCGGCGCCCTCGTTCCGTCTGTGCCGCCCCGAGGGGAGCTTCCCCCCGGTCGCCCTGCCGTTCCGCGCGCCGGGCGCCCGGCAGCTGCGGCAGATCGCGCGTGCGGGGCGCGTGGTCGCGAACGTCTTCGAGGACGACGACGCGGTCTACCTGCTGGCGGCGGGCGTGCTGCCGGCCGACCTCGCGGCGCCGCGCGGCGAACAGGCGACGTCCGTCTTCCTGGAGCTGGAGAAGATCCTCGCCGAAGAGGGGATGGCCTATGCGGACGTGGTGCGCACCTGGCTCTACATCGACCGGGTGTGCGAATGGTACGGCGAGTTCAACGCGGCGCGGTCCGCCTTCTTCACGTCGCGGAAGGTCTTCGAGACCTTCCTGCCGGCCTCCACGGGCATCGGCTGCGGCAACCTCGACGGGGCCGCGCTGACGCTGGGCGCCATCGCGATGCGGCCCAAGCGCGCGGGGGTGCATGCGGAGATCGTCGAATCGCCCCTCCAGGCGCCGGCGATGGCCTACAAGTCGAGCTTCAGCCGCGCGGCGGAGATCGTCACGCCCGAAACGCGCCAGCTCTTCATCAGCGGCACGGCCTCCATCAAGCCCAACTCGCACGAGGTCGCCTACGTCGGCGACATCGAGCGGCAGATCGACTGCACGATGCACGCGGTGCGGGCGATCCTCGAAAGCCGGGGCTATGGCTGGCAGGACGTCGAGCGCGCGATCGTCTACCTGAAGCGCCCCGAATACCGCACGGCCTGGCGCGCCTGGCTTGCGGTGAACAACCTGCCCGCGGACTTCGCCGCCGAGACGGTGTGCGACGTCTGCCGCGACGAATGGCTCTTCGAGATCGAGGCCGACGCGCTGAAGGGCGCGGGGCCGCGCAAGATCTGACGAAGCCGCCGTTTCGGACGGTGCCCAAAATTGTAAATTGGCCCCATTGACCGTTCGGGACGGTTTCGCTATACTATTTGCCGCTTTTTTCGAGGCGTCGGTGCGCCTCATGGAAAAGGTACGTACAACAAGGATTAAACAATGGAAGCATACGCTGTACTTGAAACCGGCGGCAAGCAGGTGCTTGTCAAGGCCGGCGACACGATCGAGATTGAAAAGCTCTCGGTCAACGAAGGCGAGGACGTCACGCTCGACACCGTCTGCGCCGTCTCCGACGGCACGACGCTCAAGGTCGGCGCCCCCTACGTGGAGGGCGCGAAGGTCGTCCTGACGATTGTCGCCCCTGCGAAGAAGGGCGTGAAGACGATTAACTTCAAGGCGAAGCGCCGCAAGGGTTCGCGCCGCACGGTTGGCCACCGCCAGCAGTACACGGTCGCCACGGTCAAGTCCATCGCCTAAGCAGAGAAAGGATAATCAGAAATGGCTACTTCCGCATCTGCCCGCAACGGCCGCGACTCGAACCCGAAGTATCTTGGCGTCAAGGCTTACGACGGCCAGTTCCTCACGACCGGCTCCATCATCGTCCGCCAGCGCGGCACGAAGATCCACCCTGGCGCCAACGTCGGCTGCGGCCGCGACTTCACGCTCTTCGCCCTCAAGGACGGCAAGGTGAAGTTCATCACCAAGAAGACCGGCAAGTACGCGACGATCATCCCGTCCGAAGCCTGACGAGCGGTCGATTCTATTGGAAGCGCGACGGGCCTGGCATTGTTGCCGGGCCCGCCGTGTTTTTGCCGGGAGCATCGGAACACGCCACCCCGTGCGTGACGTCTTTCTCGGTGTCTCTACGCCTCTGTTTTAAAATATCTGATGGACAGGCAGATTCTTGGACAGGCAGATTCTACTTCCGAATTTAGGTTTAAGCGTTCGCTCCTCATTTCCACTCTCGCCCATTGCTTCGGAAATGAATGGTGTTGAAGTCATTGGGAGGACGGCTGTCCCAGATGCCGTATTTGTGGCGCGTGAGGCCGCGCGCCCTTTCGGATCATTGCCCTCTTTTATTGGCGCACATCAATAAGGTACGTTCAACAGAGCGTGTTTCTGGTTTTGCTTTCCGATGGTCGTTCTTCGCACCCGTTGGAACTGCATCCGCCCCATTGGGACGGTGTCCGCCCCATTGGAAGCGCGTCCGCCCCATTGAACTGTGTCCGCCCCATTGGACCCGCGTCCGTCCCATTGAAATTGTGTCCGCCCCATTGGAACTGCGTTGTCAAGAACGGCATCGACGGCCCTGAAGAGGGCCACACAGGTGTTCGCGCAGCCAGCAACGAGGCTTCGTGCTGCCACAAGATGAGATTCCTGTGCGTAATAATTCTCATCCCCCTCTTTCCCCTTCATGGTCGATGGCGCGGGCGGCGCGTCGAAGACGGCTGAGGTCGGTACGGGATCGTGAATGCCCGTCGCTTGGCGGAGGCGCTTCGCGAGGGCTTTGTAGCGCATCAGTGTCTTGTAATGCTCGAAGAGCTCGGGCACATGCTCGCGCAGCCATGCCTTCACGCCGCCGTTGCGGCCAAGGATTTCGCCGTCCGGACCGAAGCGGAGGCAGTTGTCCACGTAGCACTCAAGATCCTCCAGAAGTCCTCCAAGGCGGATCTTCGCCTCGGGCGATGCCCCGCGCGCGGCGTAGGCGGCGCGCAGGGCTTCCGGAGTCGGACAGGGGTTTAGGGTCGTACGGCGCGTAATCCGCCGTCGTGCGGCGGCGAGGGCGCGGCGGCGGGCGTTGTCGCGCACATAGTAGCGCGCGCGATAGGAACGTGCCTGGAGGCGGTTGACCTCGTGTGTGAGGCCGCGCCGCAGGCAGCGAAGGCCCCGCAGGTCGGTGACCCCGAGCGCGAGCTGGAGGGCGATGAGCGGACTGCGGAGGAGAAAGGCGAGTTCTTCCGTGCGCAGGGGCTCGATGTGGTCGACGAGGGCACGGTCGTAGGCCTCCGCGTACCAGAGGCGGCGGTCTTCCCGTTTCCCATCCGCTGCGATGACGTCGTCCAGCTCGCCCGCGCGCGTGTACGAAACGCCGCCGATCCGTCCCGCCCGTGCGTTGAAGAAGTTCCGCTCGACCCACGCCTGGAAGTTCGCGCGCACCTCGTCTGAAATCTGCCTTGCCACCATATCCGTTTTCTCCTTTCCGCCGCACAGTATAGCAGAGAGGGCGGTGAGACGCAATGAGATTTATATGCGTAATAATTCTCATGGAGATTGCGGAAGGAGACGGAGGACTGGGTGTGGAAAATCCGTCTGAAAAGGGAGAAAAGTACGTACTACGTACAGAGGGGGGAAGAGAGACGTCTGCGGTGGTGGAGGAGAGCGGGGTGGCGGCGGCGGGATGAGGGAGAGCGGGGCGGCGGCGGGATGAGGGAGAGCGGGGAGGCGGAGGGAGGGGGGAATGGGGCGGCTATTTCATGCTCGGCAGCACGATGCCGCGCAGGATGATCTTCTGGCAGGCGAGGAAGACGAGGGCGGTGGGGATGGAGACAAGGACGAACCCCGCCATCACGCACCAGGGCTGTCCGCCCATCTGCTGGCTCATCTGGTACATCCACACGGCGAGCGTCCAGTTGGACTCCTCCTGGCAGACGAGGAAGGCCCATTCCCAGGAGTTGTAGGCGGCGACGAAGCTGTTGAGCGCGTTCACCGCGAGGATGGGCGTGGTCATGGGAAGGGTGATCGTGCGGAAGACGGTCCATTCGGATGCGCCGTCGATGGCGGCGGCCTCGTAGAGTTCGCGGGGGAGCGCGTCGAAGAAGCCCTTGAGGATGAAGATGCCCATGCCGCTCGCGACGGTGGGGAGGACGAGCGCGGCGAGGGTGTTGAGGAGGCCGAGGTCGCGCACGAGCAGGAAGCCGGGGATGGCCGTGACGGCGGCGGGGAAGGCCATCGTCGCGAGGAGAAAGAGCAGGATCCTCTCCGTGCCGCGCAGGCGGAAGCGCGAGAGGGCGTAGGCGGCGAGCGGGTTGACGGTGAGGTGGGCGAGGACGGAGAGGAGGACGAGGAGGAGCGTGTTGTAGAAGGCGCGTCCGCGCTGGAAGAGATACTGGCCGACGAGGCGGTAGTTCGCGCAGCAGCTGCGGAGGAAGTCGCGCCGCCCGTGTTCGAGGAACTGGACGGCGAGGGCCGCCCGCAGGTCCGAGGCCGTCCGCTCGCGGAGCCGCCGCGCCTCCGGGGCGTCGCCGCGCGGGAGGAAGGGGAGCGTGCGGCAGACGTAGTCGCCGTCCGTGCGCATCCGCTCGCGGTAGGCGTCCTTGAACGCGAGCCACATTGCGTACTTGGGGTCGTCGCGAGGCGGCTTCCAGGAGGCGTGGCCGAGGGGGATCTTCGACTCGGCGGTGAAGGAGATGTCGAAGAAGCTGCGGTAGCGGACGGGCCAGGTGCGGTTGATGTCGGCGAGCGTGGCCTTCGAGGCGACGAAGGGGGCGACGTCGCGGGGATCGTAGGCGCAGGTGGTGTTGTCGAGGTCCCAGTTGAGGACCGTGCTGCGGAAGCGTTCGGCCTTTGCCTTCCAGTCGAGGTAGACGGCCGCGTTCGTGCGGGCGGGGTCGAGGTGGCGCCGCGCGAAGGCGGCGACGCCGGCGTGGTCGCGCGCGACGGAGAGCCAGCTGCCCCAGGCTTCGGGGGCGTCGGGGTAGACCTCGCGCGGGAAGCGCGGGAAGTAGGTGGCGAGCGAGCGCATGAAGCGGTCGTCCCGGTCCCAGAAGGCGCGGAGGACGGGCTCGTGGCGGCTGTAGTCGTAGGGCCCCGACAGGCTTGCGGAGAGCATGACGGCGAAGGGGTAGGCCATCGTCAGGCCGCCGAGGGACAGGAGGCCGTAGACGAGGGCGAGGAAGAAGCGCCCCTTTGCCGTCTTCCGTTCGCTTGCGAGGAGGACGCCCATTACACGTAGACCCTCTCGACGCGGCTGCCGAGGGAGCAGATGATCTCGTAGGCGTGCGTCCCCTTGAGGGCGGCCCAGTCGTCGGGGGTGATCTGGCAGGCGCCGGAACGGCCGAGGCAGACGACCTCGTCGCCGGGGAGGACGGAGGGGACGCGGGAGGCGTCGACGGTGGCGTAGTCCATGGAGATGCGCCCGATGACGGGGCAGGGCACGCCCTGGATGAGGACGTGGCCGCGGTTCGTGAGGGCGAGCGGCAGGCCGTCCGCATAGCCGGCGGAGATCGTCGCGACGCGGGTGGTCCGGTTCAGGCACCAGGTGCGTCCGTATCCGAGCGTCGTGCCGGGCGGGAGGTCGCGCACCTGGGCGACGCGGGTCTTGAGGGCCAGGACGGACTCGACCTGCAGGGCGCGCTTGCCGTTCGGGTCGAAGGAGCCGTGGAGGTTGATGCCGGTGCGCACCTGCGTGAAGGGGGGGCGGGCGGCGCGCGGGAAGTTGTTGATCGCGTCCGAGGCGGCGATGTGGACGGCGCGGAAGGCGATGCCGCTTTTCGCCACGTCGGCGAGGATGGCCGTGAAGAGGTCGATCTGCTCGTCGGTGAAGGCGCTGGACGGGTCGTAGGCCATCGGGCAGTGCGAGAAGACGCCTTCGCAGTCGAGATGGGGGAGGCGCTTCACCTCGCGGATGACGCGCGGGGCGTCCGATGCGAGGATGCCGAGGCGGCCCATGCCGGTGTCGAGCTTGAAGTGGACCTTCGCCGTCGTCTTCAGCTTCTGCGCGGCGGCGCTGATGCGCTGCGCCGCGGGGAGGTCCACGACCGGCAGGGTGACGCCGGCCTCGACCATCGGCTCGATTTCGTCGGGGAGGACCGAGGAGAGGATCTGGACGGGCCTGGGCGCGGGGGCCGCGCGCTGGAGGGCGACGAGCTGGAGGGCCTCGAAGGGCTCGGCGACGCCGAACCCCGCGCAGTCCGTCTGCGCGAGCGCGGCGGCATACGGCTCGACGCCGAGGCCGTAGGCGTTCGCCTTCATGACGCACAGGACGCGCGCGGGCTTCACGGCGGCGGCGATCCGGGCGAAGTTCTTTCTGAGCGTGCCGAGGTTGACTTCGACCCAGACGCGGCGTTTCAAGGCTGTGGCGTTCATGGATGCGGGAAACGGGGAATGTGCTACGCCACCGTGGGGCGGATTGTCTGGCAGCCGATGGCGCCGAGGGCCTGGACGAGCCGTTCGTACTGGGCGTCGTCCTCGTAGATGCCGACGATGGCGCCGCCGGACCCGGCGAACTTGGCGGAGGCGCCGGCGGCGCGGGCGGCGAGGACCATGTTGCGGTTGGCGGGGGCGACGTTGAAGATGCGGTCGCGGAGGTCGAAGTTCGCGTTGACGAGGGCGGGAAGCAGGTCGGGGCGCCCGGCGAGCAGGGCGTCGCGCCCCTGCTGGGCGATGTCCGCGAACTCGCCCATGGCGGCGACGATGTCGGGCTTCTTCTCCTCGAAGAGGACGCGCAGCTTCTTGTGGTAGGCGCCGGAGACCTCGGCGCGCCGGGGGTCGTAGGCGACGTAGAGGCGCGGCAGGAGGGCGGGGTCGAGGCGTTCGTAGCGGCCGTGCCCGGTGGATTCGACGAGGGCCTTGTCGAAGTCCATGAAGACGCAGCCCCCGTACATCTGGATCACGCGGTCCTGGAGGCCGCACTGGATGCCGAGTTCGTCCCGCTCCGCCTCCAGGCAGATGGTGGGGGCGTCTTCGAGCGGGATCTGGACGCCGTAGAACTGCTGGAGGGCCTTGAGCATGGCCGTGCAGATGGCGGAGGAGCCGGAGAGGCCCACGAGGCGGGGGATGTTCGAGGTGTAGCGGACCGTGAAGTTGCGGGCGGGGAGGGCGATGCCCCGTTCGCGGCACCAGAGGAAGAAGAGCTTGGCGACGGCCTTCATGAGGCGGATGCCGCCGTAGTAGCCGAAGAGCTGGATGTCGCGAAGAAGCTCGTCCGGCGAGGCGAAGGACGCGTCGTCCACGTCGCCGGGGACGAAGCCGAGCTCGGGGGTTTCGTACATGACGATCTCGGCGGAGAAGTTCTGGAACGCGAACGAGACGGTCTTGCCGAAGTAGCCGTCGGAGGGGTTGCCGAGGAAGCCGGCGCGGGCGAAGGACTGTGTCTTGATGAGCATGGCGGACGGTGGAAGTGTTGGCGTGTGTGTGTGGGGGGGGGGGGGGTATGCGGTCAGGGCTCGGCGAAGGCGCGGAGCGTTTCGAGGTAGCCGGCGGGGTTGCCGATGTCGTGGCGGCGGCCGGGGTAGCGGTAGCCGTAGACGGGGCTGGAGGCGAGCAGGCGGCGGATGGCGTCCGTGAGCTGGATCTCGCCGCCCACGCCGGGCGCCTGCGTGGCGAGGAGGCCGAAGATGGCGGGGTCGAGCAGGTAGCGCCCGGCAATGGCGAGGCGGGAGGGGGCCGCTTCGGGCGCGGGCTTCTCGACGAGGCCGTCGAGGCGCAGGACGCGGGCGGGGTCGAGGCCCGGGACGGCCGCCAAGGGGGGCGCCGGATGCCCGGCGACGATGCCGTAGCGGGAGACCTTCTCGGGGGGCACTTCTTCGAGTCCGACGACGGAGGCGTGGCCGCAGGCGCGGGAGAGCGCGGCCATTGCGGGGGAGGGCGGCTCGCCCGAGACGAGGGCGTCGCCGAGCAGGATGAGGACCGGTTCGTCGGCGCCCTTCAGGACGTCCGCCGCCTGGAGGACGGCGTGGCCGAGGCCCTTCTGCTCGGCCTGCTCGACCCAGACGATGCGGCGGCCGATCTCCTCCAGCCGGGCGAGGGCGGCGTCGAGCGCGGGCTTGCGGGCGCAGCGGGCGTGCCAGGCGGGGTCGGGGTCGAAGTGGCGTTTGAGCGCGGGCTTGTCGGGCGAGGTGACGATCACCACGTCGTCGGCCCCGGCGGCGAGCGCCTCCTCGACGATGAGCTGGATGGCGGGCTTGGCGCCGACGGGCAGCATCTCCTTCGGGATCGTCTTCGAGGCGGGGAGGAAGCGCGTGCCGAAGCCGGCGGCTGGAACGAGGGCGTGCATGGACTATCTGGCGAGAAGGGCGCGGAAGTAGGCGATGGTCTTCGCGAGGCCGTCGCGGAGGGGGATGCGGGGCTCCCAGCCGAGGAGTTCCCGGGCGAGGGCGATGTCGGGCCTGCGGCGCTTGGGGTCGTCCTTGGGCATGGGGCCGTAGACGATCCGGGAGGTCGAATCGGGCAGCTGGCGGAGGGTTTCCTCGGCGAGTTCGCGGATGGTGTATTCGCCGGGATTGCCGGTGTTGATGACGGCGGCGCCGAGGTTGTGGCGGGCCACGAAGGCGTCCACGGTCTCGCGGGGGAGGGCCATGTAGCGGCGCATGGCGTCGATGAGGTCGTCGCAGTACTGGAAGGAGCGGGTCTGGAGGCCGTCGCCGAAGAGGGTGATGTCCTCGTTCTGGAGGGCCTGCATGATGAAGTTCGAGATGACGCGCCCGTCCTTCGGGTGCATGTTGGGCCCGTAGGTGTTGAAGATGCGCACCATGCGCACGTCCACGTTGTACTCGCGGCGGTAGTCGGCGCAGAGGGTTTCCGCCACGCGCTTGCCCTCGTCGTAGCAGCTGCGGACGCCGATCGTGTTCACGTTGCCCCAGTAGGTCTCGACCTGCGGGTGGACGAGCGGGTCGCCGTAGATCTCGGAGGTGGAGGTGTGGAGGACGCGCGCCTTCGTCTTGAGGGCGAGGTCCAGGACGTTCATGATGCCCAGCACGGAGCTCTTCGTCGTCTCGACGGGGTTCTTCTGGTAGTGGATGGGCGAGGCGGGGCAGGCGAGGTTGTAGATCTCGTCGAACTGCCCCCAGAAGGGCTGGGAGACGTCGTGGAGCACGAAGGAGAACTTCGCCTGGCCGAGGAGGTCGTAGACGTTGGCCTTTGTGCCGGTGAAGAGGTTGTCGAGCGCCGTCACCTCGTAGCCGTCCGCCAGGAGGCGGCGGCAGAGGTGGGAGCCGAGGAAGCCGGCCCCGCCCGTGACAAGGGCCTTTCGGGAAAGAAGCATGGAAAATCCTTTCAAACTTTGGTCCAATTATAGCACAAAACCGCACATGGGACGTGGCACTGGGCGATTACTGGTAATGTCCCCTGTACTGGGCGATCTTGAGAATGCCGTCCTCGATCTTGAAGACGATGCGGTTCTCGTTGTCGATTCGGACACTCCACCAGCCGGAGAGGTTGTTCTTGAGCGGTTCGGGCTTGCCGATGCAGGAATACCCGTTGCGTTCAATGCTCTGCAGAAGGGTGTTGATGCGCTTGACGGTCTTCTTGTCTTGGTTCTGCCAGCCGATGTAGTCGCGCCATGCGTCGTCAAGCCAGAGCTTTTGCATGGCGCGACCTCTTTGACTGGGGGACCCGCTTGGAGGGGGAGCGCCGGGGCTTGGCACCCTGCGGGGCGTTCTCGTCCGGATCGATGAGTTCGTGGAAATGGCAGTTCACGCCCTGGTCCATGTCGCGGACGGCGCGTTCGAGGTAGGCCTGGTTCGCGGGAGCGTAGAACGGATCGTCCGAGACCGAGAACGGAATGCCGCGCGTGTTGAGCGACTTGCGGATGAAGATGGTGATTGCCGTCGTCATGTTGATGCCAAGGCGGCTGAACAGTTCGTCCGCCTCGCGCTTGATGTCGTCGTCGATTCTGAAGTTAACTTGCGCCATACGTCCATGCTCCTGGTTGACGGGGCGTAGTGTATAGCATTTTATAGCCACCGTCAAGTGTCGGCTCCGGCGGTCCTTCGTGCGCCGTTTTCGCGGGATGGAGAGTTGGGAGGGTGGTGAAGGTGTGGTATACTATGGTTTTCAATTCCACGTGAAAGGTCGAAAGGATGATGTCGAAGAGGAAGAATGTCGTGGCGTGCGCGTGCGCGGTGGCGTGCGCGTGGGCCGTCTGGGCCGATACGGTCGTCTTCAAGAGCGGGTCCCGCCTGACGGGCGAGGTCGTGCGGATCGTGGGGGACGAGATCACGTTCAAGTCGGGCGACGTGGGCGAGGTGAAGATCGCCGCGGGCAAGGTCGCGGCGCTTGAGACGGCCCGCACGAACACGGTCCAGTACGTCGACCGGACGACGGCGGAGGGCGTCGTCGCCCTGAAGGACGGCGCCTACACCCTCACGGGGCGGCCGCTCGACATGAAGCGCGTCAAGGCCGTCAACCCCGAGCCCGAGGCCTGGCACGGCGCCGTCAACTTCAGCGGCACGGCCGCGCGCGGCAACACGACGAGCGAGAAGGTCGCCCTGACGGCGAACGCGGCGCGCCGCTGGGACAAGGACCGCTACACGGGCAGCTTCGGCTACTACTTCGCCCAGAACGGCACGACGCGCGACAACAAGGAGAAGACCGAGGACCGCATCGAGCTCGGCTCGCAGTTCGACCACTTCTGGGCGAACAAGGTCTACTCCTACCTGAACGGCAAGTACGAGCGCGACGGCATCAACGACCTGCAGTACCGCTACCGCGTCGGCGCCGGCTTCGGCTACCAGTGGCTGGAGAACACGGCGCACGACGCCACGGGCAAGTGGTCCTTCAGCCAGGAGGCCGGCCTCACCTACATCAAGGAGAAGTACGAGCACGCGAAGGACGACGACCGCTGCACGGTGCGCTACGCCCACCACCTCTCGTGGAGCCCGCGCTGGGTCGGCGGCCTCGCCTTCACCCACAACCTCGAATACCTGCCCGACGTGGGCGACTGGGCGGAGGCCTACCTGATCGACGCGGACGTGGGCTTCACCTACGCCCTGTCGGCCGCCTGGCAGCTGATGGGCAAGATCGACTGGGACTACAACTCGGACCCCGGTCCCGGCACGAAGTCGAGCGACTTCCGCTACATGCTCGGCCTCGGCTACAAGTGGTAGGCGGCCCCCGTCGCCATGCGCATCGCGATCTGCTATCCGCCCCTGCCGAGCGAGAAGGGCGTGCCGCTCCTCTCGCAGAACCGCCAGTTCCAGTGGTTCTCCCGCCCCACCTACATCTTCCCCGTCGTCCCCGCCACCGCCGCGACGATGCTGAAGAAGGCCGGGCACGATGTCGCGTGGCTGGACGGCATCGCCGAGGAATGGACGCCCGAGGCGTTCGACGGCCGCCTCGCGGCCTTCGCGCCGGACGTCGTGGTGCTGGAGACGAAGACCCCCGTCGTCAAGCGCCACTGGGCGTGGATCGCCGCCTTCAAGGCCGCCCATCCGGCGCGCGCCGCGAAGGTCGTCCTCGTGGGCGACCACGTGACCGCGCTCCCCGACGAGACGATGGAAAACTGCCCCGTTGACTACGTCCTTACTGGCGGCGACTGGGACTTCCTCCTCCTCAACCTCGTCTCCTCGGGCTTCGACCCCGCCCGCTTCGAGCCCGGCATCTGGCACCGGGGCGGCAACACGGGGCGCTTCCGGCTCGACCACGACCTCAACGCCGCGCCGTGGATCGACCGCGACCTCTGCCGCTGGCGGCTCTACGCCTACAAGAACGGCAACTTCCGCAAGACGCCCGGCACCTACCTCATGGCGGGGCGCGACTGCTGGCACGCGAAATGCACCTTCTGCAGCTGGACGACGCTCTACCCTACCTACCGCACGCGCGACCCGATCGACGTGGTGGACGAGATCGGCGACCTCATCGCGCGCTACGGCGTGAAGGAGATCATGGACGACTCCGGCTCCTTCCCCGTGGGGAGCTGGCTGCACGCGTTCTGCCACGAGATGATCCGGCGCGGCTACCCGAAGAAGGTGCGCATCGACTGCAACATGCGCTTCGGGCGCCTCACGTTCGAGGACTACAGGCTCATGCGCCGCGCGGGCTTCCGCCTTGTCCTCTTCGGCGTGGAGTCGGCGAACCAGGAGACGCTCGACCGCTTCGTGAAGGCGCTCAGGGTGGAGGACGTCGAACAGGGCGCCGCCTGGGCGCACCGGGCGGGGCTCGACGTCCACCTCACCTTCATGTTCGGCCACGCCTGGGAGGGCCCCGCCGAGATCGCGAACACCGTGCGCCTCGCGCGCCGGATGCTCGCGAAGGGCTGGGCCTCCACGCTCCAGTGTACGATGACGGTCCCCTATCCCGGCACGCCGCTCTTCCGCGCGCTGCAGGCGCAGGACGGCCTCACGACGCTCGACTGGGACGAGTACGACATGCGCCGACCGGTCACGAAGACGCCGAAGGCGACGGAGGAGGAGATCAAGGCCGCCGTGCGGCGCGTCTACGCCGGGTTCTTCCAGCCCGAGGCGCTGCTGCGGCGGCTCTTCTCGTTCCGGACGCTCTTCGACTTCGGGTTCTACTACCGCGGGTTCCGGTCGGTCCTCGGCCACCTGTTCGACTTCCGCGCGCCGGGCCGGGCGGCGACGGTCGGCTCCAGTCGATGTGCTGGAGCCGCTTCGACACGAACCGCCTCTTCGTCGGCACGCTGAAGCGCGAGCGCAGCACGAGGGCCGTCCCGGCGGTGCGCGAAGGGTCAGCGAAGGGCAGTACGCGAGGGCATGGCGCGCGAAGTACCCGCGCCGCCCTCGGCGCGTGGCGTTGTGGGGCGTAGGCTCTACGGTGGGTCGGACGGTGCGTGCGGACCGCTGTCGGACGCCACGCGCCGAGGGCGGCGCGGGTACTTCGCGCGCCGGACTCTCGCGCGTCGGGTACTTCGCGCGCCGGGCCCGGCGCGCGGAGGCCGGTGAGGCGGGCGGGTCACTTGCCGAACATGAACTCGACGACGTCGCCGTCCTGCATCTCGTAGTCCCTGCCCTCGGGGCGCAGCGCGCCGGCGGCGCGGGCGCCGGCCTCGCCGTTGTGCTTGACGTAGTCGTCGAAGGCGATGACCTGGGCGCGGATGAAGCCCTTCTCGAAGTCGGTGTGGATGACGCCCGCGCACTTCGGGGCCTTCCAGCCCTTGCGGAACGTCCACGCGCGCGACTCCTTCGGGCCGGCCGTGAGGAAGCTCGCGAGGCCGAGCGTCCCGTAGGCGAGCTTGATCGTCCGGTCGAGCGAGCTTTCCTCAAGTCCGTAGCTCTGCAGGAACTCCTTCGCCTCGGCGTCCGTCAGCCCCGCGAGGTCGGCCTCCATCTGGGCGCAGACGACGACGCAGGCGCACCCCTGCTTCTCGGCGTAGGCCTTCAAAGCCGCGACGCGCGGATTCGCAGAGCCCGTCACGTCGTCGTCCGCCACGTTCGCGCAGTAGATGACCGGCTTGTCCGTGAGGAAGTGGAGCTCTTTGAGGACGTTCAGGATCGGGTCGCCGTCCGC
>CAVEVC010000102.1:0-15869 GCA_963618935.1 Clostridiales bacterium CCNA10
CGGCTGTCCCCAGCCGCCGTATTTGCGGCGCGTGAGGACACGCGCCCTCCCGCGCAAACCCATGCGCCCCCCCCCCCCCGGTAGGGTCACGCGTCCCGCGTGACCGCCCGCGCGCGCGGCGTCACTTGAAGTAGTCCACGTCGGGATTGAGGAAGCCGAGCGCGTAGACGCGCGGCCGAGCGCCCGCCCATCGTCCAGGACAGCCTCTGCCTCCGAATCTATTGCAACGGCAGCCGAACATCAAGGGCAGGGTCTCGCCGTCCGCGCAACAGTGTGATTCGCGTAGGTATTCCACGTCGGTTCATACGACCCATCGGCCTGATTGCCCCACATGTCCCAGCCGAGACGATCACCTCGGGCAAACATCTCGAGTTTGGGACCTGAAGAGCACGCGTCGATCAGTTCGACAAACTCGTCTGGCTTGCGCGAGTGCTCACGCTTCTCCGTGCGAAGCAAGTTGACTTGCGAACGACCCGCCTGAAGCGTTCGATTCTTGTTCCCCCGGATTCCAAACAACAGAAGCTCGGTCACATTCCGAAAATAAAAGCCGACTCCCCGCCCGTCCGGCATTCCATCCTTACGAACTTTCTCCCAGACGAGATTAGACTTGTACTCAAAGCCCCAGGCCTTCATGACCGCAAGGCCATCCGGCAGCAACGCATTCGGAACCCAAAGATAGAGATGCGCCTTCTCGGCGGCAACGCTGGCAACGGGCAGGGCCATAATGTCGGCAAGATCCATCGTCGGATAACGGTTAAGTCGCTTGTGTTCCGGGGCAACCTTCCCCGTACGGTTGGCGAATCGCCAGGGAGGGTCTGCATAAATCGTGCCATAGCTCTTCCCGGCCGTAAACCGCAGGAAGTTGGAGATCGTCTCTTCAATCATGCTTGACCTCGTCTTCCTCATTCCAGTCAATCACGCATTTCCTCTTGATTCCGACCGCAAGTATCGGACACCCTCCGTTCCTCCGGCTTTCGAGGCGCGGCAAAAGTTTCCCCATCCATGTCGTCGATGCTCCATACTTTGAAATCAGAGACAGCCTCTTAAACACGACATTGAGTTCTTCCGATCTTGTCACTATCACGCCGACGTCTATGATGCCGCAGTCGAAATACGTGCGCATCGCGAGAAGATCTCGGTCAAACGTCTGGTCTTTGCTGTTCCATTCAAGGTCGAACGCGACTTTGTCTTTCACGAAATCAATGTTGTGCCCGTCGATCCAGCCCTTGATTATCCGCTCTTCGTTCGGGCTGTCGTCAAACCTTCCTTTCTTCCCCTTGCGCGGATACAGCTTGACCAAAAGGTCACCCGTGATCTTGATCTCCTTCCAGCCAAGCGGAGAAAGGATGGCGTCAAACCTCTTGGGAATCTCCGTCTCGTTCCCTCCCGCTCTCTTCAGATCGTCCGTTGTTATGGCAAACTTATCCAGAGCCGTCTCGATTTCCCGCAGGTGCAGCGGAAACGAGTCGCGCAATATGTCCATTGCGTGACCATAATCGAAAAACTCGAACCGATCCATCAGATTGGCCGGATAACTGGTTGTCGGCATGAAACCTCCTTGTGCGATGCGTATTATACCAAATGCGGACGGGGCCGCGGACGCGACAAGCGCGTCCCTCCCGCCGGGGGCAAGTGTGCTATACTCTCACCCGTCATGGACTTTCCCGAATACGAACTGGCGGGGATCGAGACGATCGCCCGCGGCGTCTGCATCCAGAACGGCAAGGTGCTCCTCTGCCGCGCAAAGGGCGGCGCGACGACCTATCTTCCCGGCGGGCACATCGAGTTCGGCGAAACGGGCCGGCAGGCCCTTGTGCGCGAGCTGAAGGAGGAGATGGGCGTCGACGCGACGGCGGGCGCCTTCCTCGGCGTCGTCGAGAACCAGTTCCGGCAGCATGGCAGGCCCCACGCCGAAATCAACCTCGTCTACCGACTGGACATCCCCGAAGGCGCCGCCGCCGTCGCGCGGGAGGACTGGATCGCGTTCGAATGGCGCGACCTCGCGGACCTCGGCGCCGCCCGCCTGCTCCCGGCGGAGATGGCGCAGCTCGTCACCGCCGCGCCCTCGTCGCCCGCTCAGTCCATCTCCGTCAGCTCGTGCGCGAAGGCGACGTAGTCCGTGCGGCCGTCGGCGATGAACTTGATGGCCGAGCGCGGGTGGCCGTTCATCACGCCCGTCAGCAGGTAGGGGATGTCGTAGCCCCACTTCCACCCGTCGGCCTTCATCTTGAGCATGTGCTTCTGCACGAATTCGAGGATCGGCAGCGCGCTGTACTTCGGGTTCTTGAGGAAGGTCAGCAGCTGCTCCGAGAAGCAGTTGCCCGCGCCGCGCCCCATGCCGTTGACGGTCACGTCGAGGTAGTTCACGCCGTGGCGGCAGCACTCGATCGTGTTCGCGAAGGCGAGCTGCTGGTTGTTGTGGCCGTGGAAGCCCGCCTGCCTGCCCTGCATGGCCTCGACGTATCTCTTCGCGAGGCCGGCGATCTGCTCGGGGCAGAAGTAGCCGAACGAATCGACGAGGTAGAGCACGTCCACCGGCGAGGCGGCGATCATCCTGATGCCCTTCTCGAGGTCTTCGCCGGGCACCTTCGAGACGGCCATGAGGTTGCACGTCACCTCGTAGCCCTTGGCCTTCGCGTCCTCGATCATGTCGATGGCGAGCGGAATCTGGTGGATGTAGCACGCGACGCGGATCACGTCCACCACGCTGTCCTTCTTCGGCAGGATGTCCGTCCTGTAGTCGCAGCGCCCGGCGTCCGCCATGACCGCGATCTTGAGCGGCGTCTTGTTCTCGCCCACGACGGCGCGGATGTCCTCTTCGTCCGAGAACTTCCACTTGCCAAAGTCCGAGGTCTTGAAGATGTTCCTGGAGGCCCGGTAGCCGAACTCCATGTAGTCCACGCCCGCCGCGAGGTTCGCCCGGTAGAGGTCGCGCACGAACTCGTCCGTGAAGGCGAAATTGTTCACGAGGCCGCCGTCGCGCATCGTCGCGTCGAAGACCTTGATGTCAGGACAGTAGTTCATCATGTTCCGATTCTGCATTTCCGTCGTCTCCGGGCCTTGCTTCGCCATGCCGCCGCCGCGGACGGACCGCCCGTCCACCGGCTTCATGGCATCCACTGGAATCAGCCAGGACCGGCCGGCCGTCTTCGCGCCGGGAATCCTTCCGGCGGAACAGAAGTCCCGAACCCGACGGGGCGTGACGCCCCATCCTTCCGCAACCTCGACGACCGTTCGATATCCTTCCGTTTCCATGTCGTTCGGAAGTATACCATCCTTCCGCCGCGATGGGAAGCCCGAAAACGATTTTCTGCGGAACGTCAGATGCGGCGGCTTTCGCGGGCAATCAGGACGAGCGAGGTGGGGAGGGCGACGAGCAGCACGAAGACGAGCGCGCCGGCCGTCCCCTCGGCGACGACCGCCCACGGCACGGCGAAGTAGTGCGGCATGCCGGGCCAGACGCTTCCCGTCTTGATCGACGTGAGCCAGCCGGCCGCCGCGCCGAAGGGGAGGCCGAACAGAATGCCCCAGAACGCCGTCCGCAGCGCACCCCGCACGAGGCGCGCCGCGAGCTGGCCGCGCGTGGCGCCCACCGCGCGCAGGACGGCGAACTCGCGCTTCGCGGCGTCGACGTCCGCCACGAGCATCGCAATGAACCCGAGCGCGAGGATGGCGAGGAAGACGAAGGGGACGCGCGCAATCTGCCCGATCAGGTCGGACCCGTGCGCGAGCGTCCCGTCCGCGATCTCGTCGCGGGCGTGCAGGCGGACGGTGGAGGCGGGCTGGTCTCCCGCGAGGCCGAGGGCCTTCGCGATTTCGGCCTCGACGGCGCGGCCGGCCGGGAACACGCCCTTCTCCTTCAGGAACGCGGGCTCGTATTCGACCCAGAGGTGCGTCATCTTCACCGCCGCCGCCGGGCGCGGATCGAGCGATTCAAGCGTGTCGAACGAGACGAAGACCGCGCCGTCCGTCATGACCGGCGCGCCGTTGCGCCCCCGCACGAGGCCGCGGCTCGTCACCATGTGCCAGTTGAGGTCGACGACGCCGGCGATCGGCAGCTCGGCCACGGTTTTGGGCCCGCGCCCCGGCAGCACCACGCGCAGCGTGTCCCCCACGTGCAGGTTCCGCGCGCGGGCGATCATCTCCACGACCACGCAGGCGTCGGAGGAGCGGAGCGCCCTCTCGGCCGCCTCCCACGTCCCTTCCACGAACCGGAAGTGCGGCAGCCACTCCGCCGCGAGGAAGAGCGCGTTCCGGCAGGCCTTCCGCCTCGGGCCGCCGCCCGCCGGCCCGCCGCCGCGCCCGCCCCGCATCGGCAGCGCCTCCTCGGGGTCGAAGTCGAGCTGGAGCGGACACAGCTCGGAAATCCGCTTCACGCCCGGCAGCGCGCGCAGCTTCTCGACGTCGAACGCGCTCACGCCCTCGGGCAGGATCGAGACGATCGCGTCCGGCCACTCCGCGCTCGGCACGAACCCCCGCATCAGGGAGGCCCCCCACACCTCCACCGCGACGAACGCCGCGAACCCGCACGCGAAGGCCGCCGCCATGCCGCGCCGGCGGCGGTGCGGGCGCTCCTCCAGCGCGTCGAGCGGACGCACCGCGAGCGCGGGGCGCAGCGCGAACAGCACGGCGGCAAACGCCACCGCGAGCGCGCACGCGAACGCCACGCCCATCACGCCCCACGCGAAGGCCGCCCCCGTCGGGAACGCCGCCGGATCCGCCGCCACGTAGAGGGCCAGCCCCCCCATCGCGCCCAGGCAGCCGACGAGATACCCCGCCGCCGTCGCCAGGAACGCCTCCGCCGTCACGAGCCCCACGACGCCCCCGCGCGTCAGCCCCACCGTGCGCAGCGTCGCGAGCTGCCGCCGGTTCGCCTCCACCGAGAGGAGCAGCGAGTTGACGAGCAGGCAGAGCGCCGTCAGCACGGCGGCCGCCAGCATCAGCGGGCGCGCATAGCCCATGCGCCGCTGTTCGTCGCCCGTGAACCCCGCGACGACCTGCTCCGATTCCGCCGTCAGCAGCTGCGGCGGGGGATTGGGCGGCATCTGCCGCCAGAGCGCGAGCGAACCGTGGTCCTCGTCCTTGAAGACGTTGAACGCCACCTTGTTCGCGAAGACGCCCGGCCAGCCCGGCGGCAGCTTCGCGTCGGCCAGGTAGCCGACGATCATCGCCGTCAGCGTCCCCTGGCGCCCCACGAACGTGATCGCCGTGCCCACGGGCGGCGGCGTCCCGCGCCCGAAGCGCCGCAGCGTCCCCTGCGTGCAGACGATCTCGCACGCCGCCGCGCCGTCGTCGACCCAGCGCCCTTCCACGAGCTTCGTGCAGCCGTACGGATTCGCCGCCGGCGCGGCGGCGATCGTCGCCCGCATCGGCGGCCCCTGCAGGACGCGCCCGCCGGGACGGTAGTCGATCGTGCAGTCCACGAGGGACAGCGCGAGGTCGGGGCGCGGCCCCTTCTGGCTCCACGCCGCCCACGGCGCCGTCGCCCGCTTCGCAAGCGCGGGCGCCTGCGCCGCGTTCGTCGCCGCGAGCGAGAACGTGAAGACGAGCGCCCCGCACGCGGCGGCGATGCCGGCCGCCGCGCACGCAAAGCGCGCCTTGCCGCGCGCCAGCCCCCGCAGCATGAGCCGGACGGTCATCGATACGTCTCCAGATAGCGCCGGGAGACGAGGGCCGGGTCGTGCTGCGTCTCGACCGAGGCGGCGACCGCGCCGTCCCGGAGGAAATGGACGCGCGTCGCCGCCGCCGCCACGACGGGGTCGTGCGTGACGAGGAGGATGGCGCTCCGCTCGTCCGCGTTGAGCGTGCGGAGGAGTTCGCAGATCCCCTTCGCGGCGACGACGTCGAGGTTGCCCGTCGGCTCGTCCGCGAGGATCACGTCCGGCTCCGCGAAGAGCGCGCGGGCGATGGCCACGCGCTGGCGTTCGCCGCCGGAGAGCTCGGCGGGGCGGCGCGCCGCCTTGCCCGCAAGGCCCAGCTTCGCGAGAAGGGCGTCCAGGCGGGCGCG
The DNA here is from genome assembly GCA_963618935.1 of Clostridiales bacterium CCNA10. Taxonomy (GTDB): domain Bacteria; phylum Verrucomicrobiota; class Kiritimatiellia; order RFP12; family UBA1067; genus RUG572. The sequence continues at coordinate 6,008 of CAVEVC010000102.1, forward strand.
GTCCGGCGTGCCGCGGTCGAGCCGCACGGGCAGCATGACGTTCTCGGCGACCGTGAGCGTGTCGATGAGGTTGAAGCTCTGGAAGACGACGCCCACGTGGCGGCGGCGGAACTTCGCCGCCGCGCTGTCGGAGAGCGCCGTGACGTCCGTCCCCCCGATGGCGATCGTGCCCGCGCCGCACGTCAGCAGGCCCGCCGCCAGATGGAGGAACGTCGACTTGCCGCTGCCGCTCGGGCCCATCAGGACCTCGAACGCGCCCGGCGCCAGGTCCAGCGCAAAGTCCTTCAACACCTCAACACGCGCCCCGCCCCTGCCATAGGCATGGCAGACGCCCGTCGCCTTCAAAGCTTCCATAGCCGTTTCCTTTTGCGAGAACCCAGTCACTGCGCTATTCAACGCGCGGGGGCGTCGGGCGGTTCACTTCCATCCGGCGCGCCGTCGGGGAAGAGGCGGGCGAGGATCTGCTCGGCGGGCGTGTAGGCCTTCTTCTTCGCGTTGCAGTCCCGGCAGCACGGCACGCAGTTCCCGCGCGTCGACGTGCCGCCGCGCGCGACGGGCACCACGTGGTCGAGCGTCAGGTTTTCGGCCCCCACGCGCTGCCCGCAGTAGTGGCAGACGCCCTTCGCGACCTGCGCGCGCCACCAGGGCGTCCGGCGCAGCTCGCGCGCCTTCTCGCGCTCCCGCCGGACGTGCGCGGGGTCGGGGTTCAAGTCTAGCCAGTCTTCCATGGCGGACAAGTATAGCACACTAGAACGTCAGCTTCACGCCCGTCCAGACCATCGCCCCCGCCATCGGGTAGCCAGGATAGTAGCAGTAGTGCTGGTTCGTGAAGTTCTCGACGGAGACGTACCACTCGCCCTTCACGGGGAGGAAGGACGCCAGCGGCACGGCGAGGCGCGTGTTGAAGACGAAGGCGTCGTCCAGCCGGCGCAGGTTGGCCCGGTCCGCCTCCGCCCGCACGGAGTAGGCGTTCATCGAGCCGATGTACTGCCCGTCGAGCGTCCACTTCAGCCAGTCGCAGACCGCCCACGTGCCGCCCGCCGTGAAGGTCCAGCGCGGGAGGCGCGAGACGGGATGCGTCTCGGGGTTCGTCCACGTGCCGCCGCCGAAGAAGGCGAGGCCGTCGGCCGGGCGCCAGTGCGAGGAGAGCTCGACGCCGGTCGCCCGCAGGCTGCCGGAATTGACGTAGCCGGCCGCCGTCTTGTCGATGCGGTCCGAGACTTCGCTGTGGAAGAGCGAGAGGAGCAGGTCCAGCTCGTCGTCCAGCCTGAGCTTCGTGCCGCCGGAGACGTAGTCCATCACCTCCGCGCCGAGCGTCCCCTTCGCGAAGTCGTCCGCGACGGCGCGCGTGTAGATGCCGGGGTAGTGGACGCCGCGCGAGCCGTTCACGAAGAACGAGACCGTCTCGCGCCAGTCGAGGGTGAGCGCCGCGTTCGGCGCCCAGGCGTCGTCGTAGAGGTCGTGGAAGGAATAGCGCGCGCCGGCGGCGGGCGTCAGCGTCCAGTCCTCGCCGAGGTGGACGTCGTAGCGCGCGCCCAGATAGGGCGAGACCGTCACGAAGCGGCCCTTGAAGCCGAAGACGCGGCGGTTGTCCACGAGGCGCGTGTTCGCGGTATGGCCGCCCTCGTCGGCGACGTCGAAGGCCCCCGTGAGCCACAGGTCGTGCCACACGTTCCAGTCGTAGCGGCTGCGGAAGCCCCAGTTGAGCCAGGTGGTGTCCGCAAAGCCGGCGGGGGAGAGGGGATTGCCGTCCGCAAGGTGGTCCTTCTTCCACTCGATCGCGCCGTGCTCGAAGTAGAGGAGCGAAAAGCCCTTGAGGGCGTCGCGGTCCGTGTCGAAGCGCACGGTGTAGAGGTCCGTCGCGAGGTCGAAGCGGTCGTGGAGGGGGCGCGTGCCGTGCTTCTCGCCGGGATCCTCCACCCAGCTGTCCGTGCGCTGGTAGATGAAGGCCAGGCGCTCCGTCTCCGAAAGGTCCGCCCCCACGCGCCCGTAGGCGTTCTTCATCTCGGCGGACCCGTGCGGGCGCGCCCCTTCGGAATACTTGTAGGCCATGCCGGCGTAGGCGTCCACCGCGCCCTCCTTCGCCCCGGCCGACGCCGCGCCGACGAGCGTGCTGAAGCGCCCGTAGGCGAGGTCGACCTCGGCCTCCTCGCCCGGCGTCTCGCGGCGGCGGGTCGCCACGTCCACGGCGGCGAACGTGCCGGGGTAGCGCCCGGGCTGGGGGTTCTTGTGGACGGCCACCGCCTCGGCGAAGTCGACGGGCACCGCGTCCATGAGCGGATGCCCCCACACGCCGGACTCACGCGGCGCGCCGTCCACGTACATCCGCACCTCGCCGCCGGGGCGCCCCGTGCCGACGCCGCGCACGTAGACGCTGCCGCCCTGCCCGCCGCCGTAGCTCCCCACCGGCGCGTAACGGGAGATCGTCACGCCCGGCACCTGCCGGAGGGCCGTCTGCAGGTCCTGCGCGTTCAGCGCCGCGAGCTGCCCGCGCCCGATCGTCACGGTCTCCGCGCCGTCCTTCGCGACGGCCTCCTCGTGCGTGATCGGCGTCGCGGTGACGACGACCGTCAGGTTCGTGCCAAGCCCCTCCGCCGCCCGGGCCGAAAACGGCAGGGCGGCGAAGAGACCCATGATGGCGGAAAGCAGCGTCTTCTTCATCGCGGGGACATGATAGCATATCGCGCCCCGGTCCGCACGCCGCATCTGTCCGCCGCGCCTAGAACGTCGCGCGCAGGCCGAGCTCGAACGTGCGCGGCTCGCCCACCAGGCACTCGTAGTAGTGGCGGGCGCTCTCGAAGTACTTCTCGCCGAAGAGGTTCCGCACGCCGAAGGAGAGGATCCAGTTCTCGCCGCCGCCGAACTTCGAGAGCGGCATCGACACGTTGAGGTCGAAGACGTGCGAGGGGTCGAAGCGCAGGTTCTTGTGGACGTAGGCGCCGCGCATCGTCGCGTAGTTCATCGAGCGGAAGCGGTAGCCGGCGCCCACCACGACGTCCTCCAGCGCGCCCCAGGTGAAGCGGTAGGAGGTGTTGAGCGAGAGCGTGTGGGCGGGGTAGCGCTCGAAGTCGCGGCCCTTCGTGCCCGGGGAGACGTTGCGGTCCGTGTAGCTGTTGAAGCCGTACATGCCGAGGATGGTCCAGTTCCGCGTCACGTCGCCCGAGACGGAGAGCTCCACGCCGCGCGACGTGTTGCGCCCGTCATACGTGTAGAAGCCCGTCTCCGTGTCGGCCTCGGGCACGTTCTCCTGCTCGATGCGGTAGGCGGAGAGCGAGAACCAGAGCTTGTCGCCGGGGCGCACGCGCACGCCGCCCTCGTACTGCGTGGCGCGCCAGGGGGAGGTGGGCGTCGAGCCGTCCGCGTTCCGCAGGCCGAGCATCGGCGTGCGCGTCTGGGAGAGGTTGCCGAAGAAGACGAGCCAGTCGAGGGGGCGGATCGTCAGGCCGCCGCGCGGCGACACGGCGTCCGCCGCCTGGTGGAAGTAGCGCACGTTCGAGGCCGTGTAGGCCTCCTGCTCGAAGTGGTCGTAGCGGATGCCGCCCAGGAGGGTGAACCAGCGCCACGTGACCGCATCCTGCGCGAGGAGCCCGTAGCGCGAGGTCGGCGTGCCGAACCCGCCCGAACTTTCGCGGTAGACGTAGTCTGGCTGCACGACGAACGCATTGGTGACGGCCCCGAACAGCTCCTTCGTGTAGACGGAGCGCGTGAAGACGTTGTAGTTGCGGTTGAGCGAATTGCCCTCGCTGAAGGACGAGGTCATGTAGCGGCTGCCGGACGTCCACCGGCCCGTCTCGAAGAACTCCGTCAGCTCGGCCCCCTTCCCGGAATAGGGCTCCTGCATCGTGAACTCCCAGCTGGAGACCATCATGCCCGCGCCGAACTTGAGCAGCCAGTCGTCCGTGACCTGCCAGTCGAGCCAGGGGTTGATCATGAAGCTCTCGTAGGTCGCGCGGTCGCCGCGCCGGCAGGACGACTCGTACCACGAGTAGCCCGCCGCCGGGCGCCCCCGCCACACGGGCACGCCGATGTAGCCGGGCTGGTCCGTGTACTGGAAGAGCGTCTTGAGGCCGAACGTCACCGCGTCGGTCGGCTTCGCGACGAAGGAGGGCGAGACGGTGAACGACTCGCGCGGGCGCGCCCCCTTCTGGATGCCCTCGTTGATGTAGGTCGGCTCGTAGTAGTCCGCCGTCGCGAGGACGCGCACGGCCGCCTTGTCGTCCACCACCACCTCGTTCGCGTCCACCATCCCGCGCTGGCGGAAGGTGTGCTTGCCGACGGTGGTGTTCTCCTGCACCTGGATCTCGTCCTTCGCGAGCGTGGCGCTCTTGAGGTGCAGGTTCACGGACCCGCCCGCGCCCGAGGCGTTCTGGGAGGCGCCCGCGCCGCCGCCGAGCGCGCCGATCGGTCCCTTCACGACCTCCACGCGGTCGAGGAGGAACGGGTCGATGAAGAGCCCCGCGCCGCGCCCGATCGGCATCACGCCGTCGAAGGTCGGCTCGGTGCCGCCCATGCCGCGGATCGAGAACGTGCCCGGCTGGCGGATGAGGAGCGACTTGCCGCCCGTCTCGATGCCCGGCACGAAGCGCATGAGGTCGTGGAGGTCCGTCGGGTTGTGCTCGCGGATGAAGTCCTCCGTGATCGTGTCCACCACCGTCGGCAGCTCCTCCGGCGGCACGTCCGTGAACGTCGCGCCGCTGACCCGTTCGGGGCGGTAGCGCGACAGCGCCGAGCCCTCGACGACGATGTTCCCGAGGTCGACGACCTCCAGGGCGTTTGTGGACGGGACGCTCTCGGCCAGGCACGCGGAGCAGCCGGCCAGGACGGTCAGGAAGATAGGCTTTGTCATGCCTCTGTAAACGCCGGCTGCCCCGCGGCGGTTCAGCGGGAAATGGATTTTATTCAGGGTGGAGGGATTGGGACGGATGAGGACGTTGCACGTACGGTGGCCGCGACAAGCGCGGCCGGTCACTGGCCGTCGCGCAGGCGGAAGTTCAGCGTGAGGCGGGCGGTCGAAGGGACCGCCGTTCGGCCGCGCTTCGCGGGGCGGAACGACGCGCTGCGCGCGGCGTCGACCGCCGCCCGCTCAAGGTCCGCAAACCCGCAGCTCGCCACCACCTTGACGTCCGTCACCTTGCCGAGGGCGTCGACCGCAAGCTCCACGGTCACGTCGCCCTGCTCCCGCCGCCGCCGCGCCTCCTCCGGGTACTTCGGCCGGATGGCGCGGCGCGGCGCGGGCGGCGCGTCCACGCGCGCCTGCACGGGCGCCGGCGCGGCGGCCTGTTCCACGGCCTGGGGCGGCGCGACCGGCGCCGGCGCGGGCTTCGGAGGCGGCTCGGCCTTGGGCAGCTCGGGCGGCGGCTCCTCGGCGGCGGGCGCGGGCGGCGCGTCGGGCGCGTCGAGTTCCTGCGGACGCAGTTCCGTCGGGCGCACGTCGTCCGCCTTCGCCACGGCCACCGTGTCGGGCGCGGGCGGCACGACGAGCGGCGGCGGCTCCGGCAGGCGCGCCGCCGGGGGCGGCGGGACGGCCTCGGGCGGCGCGGGGGCCGCCGCCGGCACGGGGCGCACGGGCGCCTCGTCGCGCTCGTCCTCGGAGAAGGAGAGGTCGACGCCCGCAAGGTCCAGCGCCACCCGCTCGTCCTCCTCGGCGTCCTGCTCCGGATCCGCCGGCGACGCCCCCCGCAGCGCCCCCGCGCCCGCCATGAGCGCGGCGTGCAGCGCAAGCGACGCGGCGAAGCCGACCGCGAATCCCGAAAGGTCCGTCACTCCCGGCTCCCCCGCACCTGGAAGCTCGCCTTCTCGACGCCGGAGGCCTTCAGCTGCGCCAGCAGCTCGATGCCCGCGCCGAGCGACGCCTTCCGGTCGCCCGAGATCAGGACAGGCAGGCCGGGCTGCACCTTCACGAGGCGCTGCACCTCCGCCACCAGCGCCTCCCGCTCCAGCGCGCGCCCGTTGAGCTCGAGCGCGTCGTGCGCGTCGAGCGTCACCACGATCCGCTCCCCCCGCTCGTGGACGCCCGCCGCATGGGGCAGGTCCACCTTCGCGCCCCGGTGCACCGCCATGTCGAAGACGGCATAGACGAAGAACACGAGGACGAGGAACATCACGTCCATCAGCGAGACGAGCTCGAGGCGCGCCTCGCGCGCGAGGAAGGGCGAGGAGAGCTTCACGGCCCGTCGCTCCGCCGCCCGCCCTCCCGCTCCAGCCGCGCCGCCGCCTTCGTGAGCAGCCCCAGCAGGGCGTTGTAGGGGAAGAGGAGCGCAAGGGCGGCGACGATGCCCGCCGCCGTCGTGATCAGCGCCTCGCCGATGCCCGCCGTCGCCGCAAGGGGCGAGGCGTTCCCGGCGAGCTTGAAGGCGCCGAACGTCTTGATGATGCCCGTCACCGTGCCGAGGATGCCGAGCATCGGCTCGGCCGTGATGATCGTGGAGAGCAGCCCGAAGCCGCGCTGGAGGCGGTTGAGGCGGCCCTGCGGGTTGTCGAACGGGCCCGCCTCGCGGGCGAACGCCCGGAACGCAAGCAGGCGCTCCACGACGAGCGCAAGCCCCACCACCGAAAGGACGAGGATGGGCCACATCACCGGCCCGCCGTCCAGAAACCATTGAAAGGCGTCGTTCATGCTTCGTCAAACGAAGAAGACGGCCGAAAGGTTCACCCGGAACCGTCGGCCGCCCCCTCGTCGCCGCATCGGCGCCCTACTTCGCGACGATCTGGCCCGCCTTGGCGAGCATCTTCGCCTCGACGCTCTGGATCTCCGCGAAGCCCTGCGAGCTGTGCGGGTTCAGGCCGTTGGAGGCCTCCATCGAGCTGTCGGCCTCGTTGTAGATCGTCGCCTTGAGGCCCGTGAGGCTCTCGAAGAAGATGTTGCCCTTGTAGAGGCCAAGCGTGACCTCCGCCGTCGCCTTGTCGGCCCACACCTGGATGGCCGCGCGCGCCGCGCGGGTGGCGGGGTCGAACCAGCGGCCGTCGTAGATCTGGTCGGCGACGAGCTTCGAGAGCTGCTGGAAGAGGAGCGTCGAGCGGCGGTCCATGACGCCCTCGTAGATGTACTTGAGGCCCCAGCCCAGCACCTCCATGCCGGGCGCCTCGTAGACGCCACGGCTCTTCGTGCCGATGATGCGGTTCTCAAGCGCGTGCTTCATGCCGACGCCGTTGCGGCCGCCGATCGCGTTCAGCGCCAGCATCACGTCGTAGGGCGCCAGCTTCTTGCCGTTCACGGCGACGCAGCGGCCCTTCTCGAACTTCAGCGCGACCTTCTCGACCTTGTTCGGCGCCTTGTCGGGCCACACGCCCATCGTGGGCTTGACGATGCGCATCGAGGTCTCCATCGACTCCAGGTCCTCGGCCTCGTGCGAGAGGCCGGCGAGGTTCGCGTCGGTGGAATACTTCTTCTTCGTGCCGACGAACGCCGTGATGCCGCGCGCGGCGAGGAACTCCACCATCTGCGTGCGGCCGGGGAACTTCTTGAGGAGGTCCGCGTCGCGCCAGGGCGAGTACACGCCGAACTTCGGATCGAGCACGTTCACGTAGCGCTCGAAGCGCATCTGGTCGTTGCCGCGGCCCGTCGCGCCGTGGACGAGCGCCGTGCAGCCGGCCTTCTTCATCGCCGGCAGCAGGTTCTTCACGGTGACGGCGCGCGCGATGCCAGTCGAGTTCCAGTAGCCGCCGTCGTACATGGCCTGGCACTTGGCCGTCTCGAAGCAGATCTCGGCCATGTCCTCCGTCACGTCGACGATCGTCGTGTCGACGCCGGTGGGGGCCATCTTCTTCTTGATGTCGTTGATGTCCTTCTCGTCGGGCTGGCCGACGTTCGCGGAGAACGCCTTCACCTTCACGCCCGCGTCCTGCAGCACGCAGCAGATGGTCTTCGAGTCGAGCCCGCCCGACACGCACACGCCGACGGTTTTGCCTTTGAGATCAGCCAGTTTCATCTTGAACGAACCTTTCTTTCTTGAAAAGACGGCGGATAGTATAGCACACTTCCCCTAGGGGCGGGGCGCGTCGGCCGCCGGCGCCGCGCCGCGCCGGAAGCCGTCCAGCAGCGCGCGCCGGCGCGGGTTGTCGGCGGACGGCCTCAGCGCGGCGTCCGGCCGCTCCGCCTCGTGCTCGACGCTCCAGCCCCGCCACTCGCGGAACGCATGGTAGGTCCAGTCCCACCCCTCCTCCTCGAAGATGCCGATGCAGTCGCGCAGGTAGTCCGCCGCGCCCTCGGCCCAGGCGATGGCCGAGAACTCGCCCACGTAGATCCGCGCGCCGTGGCGCTCCTGGAAGTCGCGCACCGGCTTCAGGGTCCGCCGCAGGAAGTCGCGGTCCCAGCCCTTCGCGGCGTCGGGGTACTTCGTGCGCGTCCACGCCGGGCCGCCGACGCCCTGGTGCGTGAAGGCGTGGGGCACGTACATGTGGACCTGGTAGATGATGTTCGTGAGCGCAAGCGGCTTCAGGTAGCTGAACGTCGCCGGGCCGTCGTAGCAGTTCGACTCGACGATGACGGGCGTCTCGGGGTCGATCGCGCGGATCGCCTCGGCGGCGCGGCTCTGGATGGACCAGTAGTCGCAGCCTGGCTGCGCGGGCGCGAGCTGCTGGGGCTCGTTGATGAGGTCGAAGCCGAAGATCTCCGGCCGTCCCCTGAAGCGCGTCGCGATCTTCCGCCACGTCGCGATGAAGGCCTCCGCGTATCTCGCGTCGTGGCACATGTAGAGGTCATGCCGCTCGTCGCGCGCGCCCGGGGCGGCGTGGAGGTCGACGACGACCTGGATGCCGTACTTCTTCGCCCACGCGAGCTGCCTCTCCAGCACGTCGAGCTCGCCGTCGATGTAGCGGCCGTAGTCGGCGAGGTCGCGGTTGCCGCCCACGGTGTTCCACTGGCGCGTCATCTGGAAGCGGGCGAGCGTGGCGCCCCAGCGGTGGAGCGCCTTGAAGTCCTCCTCCGAAAGGCCGTGCCCCAGCATCACGCCGCGCCGCACGGGCGCGTCCTTCACGCGCGGCGTGTAGACGCAGCGGTGGGTCGCGTTCGTCTCAGGCCAGAGCGGGGGCAGCGCCTCCACCTTGAAGGTCGAGAGGTCGAACTCGACGCGCCCGGTCGCCGACTGGAGGCCGAGCGTGAACGAGCCCGGCGCGCGCCGGAGGTCCACGCCGGCGTCGACGAGCGAGACGGTCTGCCAGGGGAAGTCGCCGCCGACCTGCGGCGCGCCGGGATAGGTCAGCGCGCCCGTCGCGCCGTCCCGGAACGTCGCCATGAACTTGAAGCCGAGGTAGCGCGGCTCGGGACGCGAGACGCCGAAGCCGCGCGCCCGGATCGACGCCCGCAGGACCTTCCCGTCGAGGCGCGGGAAGTCGTAGGCACACGTCGCCGCGCCGGAATCCGGCTTCCCCGCCGGGATGTCCACCGTCACGATGTCGCCCGTCCGCGTCGTGTATTTTCCGAGCTTCCACTCCACGTCGCCGGCCCGCGCCGCCGCGCCGATGGAAAAGAGGGACAGCGCCGCCGCCCCCGCCGCAAGTTCCAGGAATGCACGTCTCTTCATCTTCTTCGTTCTCCTTTTCACGATTCAGCCGTTCCGATTTCCTCGCAGAGCGCCACGTCAGACCTCTTCGCAGAGCGCCACGTCGCCGCCGTGGAAGACGAGGACGATGCGGTGGAGCGTGACCGTGCCGCCCTGCCCGCGCAGGTTCCACGCGCGCGCGAGGTCGTGGTCGGCCGCGTAGCGCTCCAGCTGGGCGACGGCCTCGGCCCGGATCTTGTCCAGCGTCCCGGAAGGGACGCGCTCCCGCGCGTCCGCCGCCGCCCCGCCCTTCTTCAGGTACTTCAATTCCACGAGCGCGGCGTGGCCGATCTGCGGCCAGCGGTTCAGCTGCGGCTCGAACG
>CAVEVC010000103.1:0-4584 GCA_963618935.1 Clostridiales bacterium CCNA10
ACTCCCACTTCAAGTCCTCGATGTCGATGCGCCCGCTCCTGTTCGTGTCCTCGTCGAGGACGAAGATCTTGCCGCGCACCTTCGTCTTCGCGGCGTCGAACTGCGGCGACTCCGACTCGAAGAGCGACGGCTGGTAGGGGATCTTGAACTTCTTGCTCGCGGCGGCGTAGCTCGTGGAGACGAGCTTCTTCAGTCCGAGGCGCTCGAAGTTCTCGGCGAAGAAGCGGGTGAACTTGCTCCACTCCGGGTCGTCGCACGGCAGCAGCACGCTCTTCCCCCGGAAGGCGTCGGGGTCGTAGTCGAGGTAGGCGTTGACCTCCTTCTGGATGTCGGCGTACTGCGTGTAGAACTCGTCGTTCTTCGCGCTCTTCGCGTCGGCCAGCGTCTTGTTCTTTGACATAGCGGCATTATACCAAAAAGAAGCCGCTCCGGCGGCGAGGGAGAGGGTTGCCCGATCCGTCGCTGCGCTGCACTTTTCGACAGGATTCACAGGATTGACAGGATTGGACGGGCGGTTGTCTTGTCTGCGGATGTTTTGTCCACGGATTACACGGATTTCACGGATTGCGGCGGCGGATGAGGATGCGGGGATAGGTTTGAATAAACTTTTAGCCGTGGAGAACGTGTAGAACATGGAGAACGCTTCGCACGACCTCCCCGCCCCGACTTCTCCCTGTTCTTCACGTTCTCCATGGCCATTGACCATCACCCTTTCTCCACGTTCTCCCGCTCCCGATCTCCACGGCTGCAAGAATCTCCCTCCAATATCCACGCCAGGAACTCCTTGAACAGCGAGAACGGCGGGTTCGTGACGATGACGTCGATCTCGGCGGCAACTTCTCGCTTGAGCTGCTCATGCGGGATGCCAAGCCCTGCGTCGAGCTCGGATTCGGCGGCGGCGACGTCCTCCCGCAGTTCGCGCTGCTCGCAGAACTCGACGAATGCGTCCCAGTCGCGGACATTGGCGAGGAACGTCGTCGGGCGTCCGTTCTGCGTCACGAACGGGATCTTGTTCGGCTTGCTGATGCAAACGCGCCGCCGTCAGGCTTCGAGCGTCCAGCCGTTGTGGTACGGCACCACGAGGGCCTTCTCGACCTCCGCCGCGTTCGGCCCGAGGACGCGCTCGGCCGCCGGGTCCCACCTGAGGTCCTTGAGGCCCAGGCGGGCGCAGGCGTTCGCGAGGTGCGCGACCGTGATGGAGCGGTGGCCGATCTCGCAGTCCGTCGCCGTGGGCGTGCCGTTGAAGATGCCGTCGACGAAGTCCATCTCGTGGGAATGCGCCTGGGCGTTCCGGTAGAGGCGCACGTCGCCGTCCTTCAGGTCGCGCCGCTCGTTCCACTTGCGCAGGTGCGCGGGGCGCTCCAGCTTGCCGCGCGTCACGAAGAGGTCGCCCTTCGCGGCGTGGAAGAGGAGGCCCTGCTTCGCCTTCGTGGTGTCGCAGACGCGGGCGCGGAAGCCGTTGTCGTAGACGACGTCGAACTGGAAGTGGTAGGGCGTGGAGAAGACGTCCGGCGCGACCGTCGCGTCCGGCGGCTGGAAGTCGCAGCTGAAGTTCTCGATCGCGACCGGCCCCGAACGGTCCTTGCCGAGCGCCCACTGGAGGATGTCGAGGTGGTGCGCCCCCCAGTCCGCGATCGTGCCCGAGCCCGTGCGCCAGTTCCAGCGCCAGGCGAGCGGCTCGTGGATGCCGGGGATGAACGCATTGCCCTCCCAGTGCTCCGCCGGGCCCTGCCACAGGTCCCACATCCCCTTCGGGTCGAAGTAGGCCGGCGCCGCCGTGCGCGCCGCGTTGCGCGCGTGGTGGTTGCCGCGCGAGTCGTTGTGCGGGTAGGTGAGCCCGATCGTGCAGGCGGTGCAGGCGCCGAGGTAGCCGTTCATGAAGAGCTCGCACGCCACGCGGAACTCGCTCGCGCTGCGCTGCTGGGAGCCGACCTGGAAGACGACGCCGCTCCGCTTCGCCGCCTCCACCATGACCTTGCCCTCCGAGACGCCGAGCGTCATCGGCTTCTGGCAGTAGACGTGCTTGCCGGCCTTCATCGCGGCGACGGAGATGAGCGCGTGCCAGTGGTCGGTCGTCGAGACGAGCACCGCGTCGATGGACGGGTCGGCGACGACCTCCCGCCAGTCCGCCACCATGCGGCAGTCCGCGTTCCCGTAGCGCCTGTCGACGGTCTCCTTGAACGGCCTGCGCCCGCCTGGCGCCTTCGCGTCGTAGCCGTAGGTGGGGCAGGCGAGCACGGGGTCGCACACCACCGCCACGCGCACGCGCGGGTCGGCGAGGAAGCCCTGCATGTTGCCCGCGCCCATCGTGCCGCAGCCGATCACCGCGAGGTTGAGGCGCCCGCTCGCCGGCGGACGGCGCGGCGCCGCGTACCCGCCGCCGAACGTGCCGCAGCCGCCGAGGAACGGCGCCGCGAACAGGGCGGACTTCAGAAACGACCTTCTCTTCATGCCCATCTTCCCATTTCCTTTCAGTTCATTCTCTCCAGGACCAGCGCCGTGCGCGCCGGGAGGTACAGCTTGACGACATCGGCCCGCTCGCGGCCCTTCACGACGGGCTCGGGCGTGAGGACCTGGCGCGGCGCAATGCGCCCCTGCCCGCCGAAGCGCACCTCGTCCGTGTCGAGGACGAGCCGGAAGCGCCGCCCCGGCGGCACGAGGACGCCGTAGTCCGTGAAGGAGGCCGCCGCGTTGAAGTTGAACGCGTAGACGCGCCCGTCCCGCCAGAACGCGAGCACCTTGTCCCCGTCGTGGACGCAGAGCGGCACGGGCGCGCCGCCCGGGCGCACCGTGCGGAGCATCGCCGCGTCGAAGTCCCCCAGCGCCTTGAAGCGCAGCCCCGGGTCGTCGCGCAGGCTCCACTGCCGCCGCGCGTGCTCGTAGCTCCAGCCGTTCTCCGCGCGCGGGAAGTCGATCCACTCGGGATGCCCGAACTCGTTGCCCATGAAGTTGAGGTAGCCGTCCTGCGCGAGCGCGCACGTCGCGAGGCGCGCCATCTTGTGGAGCGCAAGGCCGCGCTCGATCACGAGCCCGTGCTGGTCCACGCCCATGCCGTCGTAGACGGCCGCGTCGACGAGTTGGAAGAAGAACGTCTTGCCGCCCACGAGCGCCTGGTCGTGGCTCTCCACGTAGGAGACGACCTTCTCCTCGGCGCGCTTGTCCGTGAGGCCGTGGTAGAGGGCGTGCATGTTCCAGTCCTCGTCGCGCACCTTCTCCGCGAGATGGAACCACATGTCCGGCACGCCCATCGCCATGCGGTAGTCGAAGCCCATCCCGCCGTCCGCGCGCGGCGCGGCGCACCCGGGCATGCCGCTCACGTCCTCGGCGATCGTGATCGCGGCGGGCTTCACCTCGTGGACGACGCGGTTCGCGAGCGCGAGGTAGCACCAGGCGTCGTCGTCCACCGAGCCGTCGAAGTACTGGGCGTAGTTCGTGAAGGCCTCGCCGAGGCCGTGGTCCCGGTAGAGCATCGAGGTCACGCCGTCGAAGCGGTAGCCGTCGAAGCGGAACTCGTCGAGCCAGTAGCGGCAGTTCGAGAGGAGGAAGTGCAGCACCTCCGTCTTGCCGTAGTCGAAGCAGCGCGAGTCCCACGCGCGGTGCCAGCCCCGGGGCCCGTCGTGGAAATACTGCCAGGGCGTGCCGTCGAAGAGCGAGAGGCCGTCCCGCTCGTTCTTCACGGCGTGCGAGTGGACGATGTCCATGACGACCCGCAGCCCCATCCCGTGCGCCGCGTCGACGAGGCTCTTCAGGTCCTCGGGCGTCCCGAAGCGCGAGCTCGCCGCGAAGAAGCTGGAGACGTGGTAGCCGAAGCTGCCGTAGTACGGATGCTCCATCACGGCCATCAGCTGCACGACGTTGTATCCGGCCGCCTCGATGCGCGGCAGCACGCGGTCGCGGAACGCCGCGTAGGTCGCCACCTCCCGCCCCTCGCCCGCCATGCCGACGTGGGCCTCGTAGATGCGGGGCGGCATCGCCCGCCCGCCGGGCGCCCGGTGCCGCCATGCGTAAGGCTCCTTCGGCTGCCAGACCTGCGCGCAGAAGAGGTGCGTCGCGGCGTCCTGCACCACGCGGCGCGCGTAGGCGGGGATGCGCTCGCCGCGCCCGCCGTCCCAGCGCACCTCCAGCCGGTAGAACTGCCGGTGGCGGATGAGGCGCGCGGGGAAGGCGCGCTCCCACACGTCCGTTCCGGGCAGCCGCCTGAGCCTGAAGCGCGGCACAAGCCGCCACTTCGAGAAGTCGCCGACAAGCCACATCTCCGTCGCGTTCGGCGCCCATTCGCGGAAGACCCAGCCCGCCGCCGTGCGGTGGAGGCCGAAGTACTCGTGCGCGCTCGCCCAGTCCGCCAGCGTCCCCGCGCCCCCCGTCAGTTCGGCCGCGCGGGCCTCGGCATGCGCCGCACGCCCGCGAATCGCGTCCGCATACGGCGCGAGATACGGGTCGTCGAGAAGATGGCGGCACGGCTGGCTCATGCGGACAAGTATACCACAAAAAAACGCAGGGACGAGCGAAGAGGCGGAAAACGACGACCCCGCGGATGCCACGCGCCGGGATGTGCTACACTACGCGCGTGGCACGCTTTCTCCA
>CAVEVC010000104.1:0-5846 GCA_963618935.1 Clostridiales bacterium CCNA10
ACGTGCGGTAATACTCCTCGTTCGCCGTCGTCGGGTCAAGGCCGTCCGAATAGACACGCGGCAGAAACCCCCGGTAAAGGGCCTCGTCACGAGAGATTCGACAACCCGCCGACCGAAGCTCGGACAGCGAGAACATCAGGAGCGTAATCAGCGCCGTGCGCCCCGCAAGCGACTGTGACACCTTCTCCTTCAAAAGCGGCTGGTGCGAACCGGTCAGGACATACTCGCCCTTTTTGCCCGACTCGTCCACACGCACCTGAATCCAGCTCAGCAATTCCGGGACACGCTGGACCTCGTCAACGATCAAGGGCGCCGGATGAAGGTCGAAGAACGCCTCCGGATCCTCTTCCGCAAGCTTCCGCTCGCGCGGGTTTTCCAGATTGACGTAGTTGTAGTGCGGCAGGACGTGGCGCACCAGCGTCGTCTTGCCGCTTTGGCGCGGACCGAAAACCGTGACAACTGGATGCGTCGCCACCGCTTGTCTGAATACATCCGTAATCTCTCGCTCAATCATCACGGACAAGATTGTACCATTTTACCAATCCGGCATCAAGTGCCTGATTTGTAAAAGCCGGAGCCGTCCTCGACGAGCGCCGAGAGGATCCACGCAGACACCGCCGCGCACGCGACGACGAGCGGCGCGTAGACGATCCCCACGAGCCCGACGGCGCTACGCCTGCGGCAGATAGGCCCCGTATGCGCGCAGCTTCGCCTGGAGTTCCTTCACGGGGACGTCATGGACGGAGAGCGACCGGTCGGCGGCGAGCGCCGCCGCCACGCCGGCGGCCTGTCCCGTGATGTAGCACGCGGGGATCACGCGGATCGACGCCTGCACCATCTCGTCCGACGACACGCAGCGCCCCGCGACGAGCAGGTTCGCGATGCCCTTCGGCGTGAGGATGCGGTAGGGGATGCCGTAGCTTTCGCCGCGCCTGTAGCGGTACTGCGCGTTGAACTGCTTCACGTGCTCCGCCATCGCCTTGAGGT
Source organism: Clostridiales bacterium CCNA10 (assembly GCA_963618935.1). Classification (GTDB taxonomy): domain Bacteria; phylum Verrucomicrobiota; class Kiritimatiellia; order RFP12; family UBA1067; genus RUG572. The sequence goes on from CAVEVC010000104.1 coordinate 988, forward strand.
CGGCGCTGGAGGGATGGATGTCGATCGGATAGGCATAGCGGCCGATTTCGTCCGGGAACGACGCCCGCGCGCAGTAGTCGGCGAGCGACAGCACGTAGTCGCCCGTGATGCGGCGCGTCTCGCGGATGCCGAGCAGTTCGCCCGTCGCGAGGAGCCGCGCCCTCTCCATGCCGTGCTTGAGGTAGTCGTGGAGGTAGCGTTCGTACTCGACCATGCTGCGGCGTCCTTCCACGAGCGCCTTCGTGAGCGACGCCTCGTCCGTGCCGTCCACGTCGAAGCAGTGGCCCATGTTCGCGAGGCCGAGGCCGCCGTCCTGGCGGAAGATGCCGGAGAAGTGGAGGTCGGGGACGGAGAGGACGCCGTCGCGGTTCGCCTCGGGCAGATAGGCGCCGAAGGGCTGTCCGGAGCCGGGGAACGGCGTGGGGCGGTCCTTGTCCCACGTCGCCCAGTCGAGGCCGCTCCAGTAGGAGACGAGCGTGCCGGGCATCATGCGCCCCTTCGCATCGCCCTTCTTCCAGTCCGCCCCGGCCCATGCGGCGAGGTCGCCGTTGCCCGTGCAGTCGATGTAGACCTTCGCCTTTACGGCCCACATGCCGCTCGGCGAAGCGCAGACGACGTACTGGACCACGCCGCCCTCGGCGACGACATCCGCCACGCGCGTATAGAAGCTGAACCCCGCGCCCGCCTCCGCCATCTCCGCGTCGTAGACGCGCTTGAAGGCCTCCAGGTCGTTCGCCTGCCCCTTGACGCGCGCCTCCTTCTTCAGGCGCGCGCGCACCCGCGCCCCGAAGCCCGCGTCGAGCGTGCGCACGCCGTCGCTCCAGGGCATGAACACCATCACGCGCCCGGCGGTGGACATGCCGCCGAGGCAGGTGTGCCCCTCGGCGAGGAAGACCTTCGCGCCGTGGCGCGCCGCGCTCACGGCCGCCGCCACGCCGGCGGGGCCGCCCCCCGCCACGAAGACGTCCACCTCGTGCTTCACGGGCAGGGTGCGGGAATAGACGACGCCCCCGACGGACGGAGCCGCGGAGGCGGAGGCGGAGCGAGCGAGCGGCGCGGTGAGCGCGGCGAGCGCCGCGCCCTTCACGAAGGTGCGCCGGTTCATCGGTAGAAGTTCCCCATCGCGCGCAGCTTCGCGTAGCGCCGCTCGACGAGTTCGTCCACCGGCACGTCCACAAGCGCCTTCAGCGCGGCGACGACGGCCTTCTTCACCGCCCGCGCCGTCGCGGCGTGGTCCTTCTGCGCCCCGCCCGCCGGCTCCTTCACGATCTCGTCGACGGCGCCCAGCCGCTTCAGGTCGCCCGCCGTGATCTTGAGGGCCGCCGCCGCCTCGGGCGCCTTCGCGCCGTCGCGCCACAGGATGCCCGCGCAGCCTTCGGGGGAGATGACCGAGTAGACGGCGTTCTCCAGCATGAGGATGCGGTCGCCGACGGCGATCGCCAAGGCGCCGCCCGAACCGCCCTCGCCGGTCACGACGACGACGATCGGCGTCTTCAGGCGGGAGAAGAACTCCAGGGACTTCGCGATCGCCTCGGCCTGGCCGCGCTCCTCCGCCTCCTTGCCCGGATAGGCGCCGGGCGTGTCGACGAACGAGACGACCGGCAGGTGGAAGCGTTCCGCGAGCCGCGCAAGGCGCATCGCCTTGCGGTAGCCGTCCGGATTGGCCATGCCGAAGTTGGCCTCCATGTTCTCCTCGACGGTCGCGCCCTTGTGGTGGCCCATCACGAGGCAGCGGAAGGCGTCGATCGTCCCGAACCCGCACACGAGGCCGCGGTCGTCGTTCACGAGGCGGTCGCCGTGCAGTTCCTCGAAGTCGCCGCAGATCGCCGAGATGAAGTCGAAGATGTGCGGGCGCCTCGGGTCGCGCGCCAGCTTCACGCGGTCCATTGCCGTCATGGTCTTCGCCGTGGTCTTTTTCGCAGTAGCCATAGCCATGTCCTCCCCTTTCAACGCGCGTGTCCGGCGAACCCGAAGAGCCGCAGCATCTTGGCGATGAACGGCTTGAGGTCCCGGCGCTCGACGATCTTGTCGATGAAGCCGTGGGCGAGCAGGTACTCGGCCGTCTGGAAGTCCGGCGGCAGCTTCTGGTGGATCGTGTTCTCGATCACGCGCCGCCCGGCGAAGCCGATGAGCGCCTTCGGCTCGGTGACGTTGAGGTCGCCGAGCATCGCGAAGGACGCCGAGACGCCGCCCGTCGTCGGGTCGGTCAGGACGCTGATGAACGGCAGGCCCGCCTCCTTCACGCGGGCGATCGCCGCCGAGGTCTTCGCCATCTGCATGAGCGAGAGGATGCCCTCGTGCATGCGCGCGCCGCCTGAGGCGGAGCAGATGACGAGCGGGCGCCGCCCGGCGACCGCCTGCTCGCACGCGCGGGCGATGCGCTCGCCCGTGCCCGTCCCGAGCGAGCCGCCCATGAACGAGAAGTCCATCACGCCGAGCATCACGGGAATGCCGTCCAGCGTCGCCGTGCCCATCACGACCGCCTCCGTCTCGCCGCTCCTGGCGATCGCCGCGTCGATCTTCGCCTTGTAGGGCCCCGTCGCGTCGTGGAAGTCGAGGTGGTCCGAATAGCTCACCTCGCGGAACGCCTCGGCGAACGAGCCCGCGTCCGCGAGCTGCGCGATGCGCGCGCGCGCGCCGAGACGCCCGTGGTAGTTGCATTCCGGGCAGATGCAGTCATTCGCCTTCCAGGCCTCCTTCGCGATGTAGGCCCGGCAGCGCGGGCAGACCTGCCACAGCGCCTTCGTCGGCGGAATCTTCGCCTTCTCGGCCGTCTTCTCAAACCATCCCATTCTTCAGTCCTCGATTCTCATGTTCATCTTTTGAAACGCAGATCGCCGATGCGCTGCGCCCCGCCTCATTCCCACTCGATGGTGGCGCAGGGCTTCGGGCTCAGCTCGTAGCACACGCGGCAGACGCCCGGCACCTCGGCGAGGATGCGGTCCGTGATCCGCCGCAGGACGGGCCAGGGCACCTCCGGCACCTCGGCCGTCATCGCGTCCACCGTGTCCACGCAGCGGATGACGACGGGCCAGTCCCAGGCGCGCGCGCTGTGCTTCACGCCCGTCGCGCGCGTATCGGGGATCACCGTGAAGTACTGCCAGATCCTGAGCCCCGCCTTCTCGATCTCCTCGCGGAGGATCGCGTCGGATTCGCGCAGGGCCGCGAGGCGGTCGCGCGTGATCGCGCCGAGGCAGCGCACGCCGAGGCCCGGGCCCGGGAACGGCTGGCGGTAGACCATCTCCGGCGGCAGCCCCAGCTCCACGCCGCACGCGCGCACCTCGTCCTTGAAGAGCTGCAGCAGCGGCTCCACGAGCTTGAACTGGAGGTCCGGCGGCAGGCCGCCCACGTTGTGGTGGCTCTTCACCATCTTCGCGGTCTTCGTGCCGCTCTCCACGATGTCGGGGTAGATCGTGCCCTGGCCGAGGAATTCGATGCCGTCGAGCTTGCGCGCCTCCTCCTCGAAGACGCGGATGAACTCGCTTCCGATGATCTTGCGCTTCGCCTCGGGGTCCGCCACGCCCGCGAGCCTGCCGAGGAAGCGCTCCGTGCAGTCGCGGTAGACGAGGTTCGCGCCCAGGTGTTCGCCGAAGACCCTGCAGACCAGCTCGCTCTCGTTCTTCCGCATGAGGCCGTGGTTGACGTGGACGCACGTGAGCTGCTTCCCGATGGCCTTGACGAGGAGCGCCGCGACGACGGACGAATCGACGCCGCCGGAGAGCGCGAGCAGCACCTTGCCGCCCCCGACCTGCGCCCGGACGCGCTCGACCTGGTCGGCGACGAAGTTCTTCATGTTCCAGTTGGCCTCGGCCCGGCAGGTCTCGAACAGCCATTTCCGCAGCCACGCCTCGTCCGGCATCGCCGGCAGGCTCTCGCACTTCGCCGTTGGATGGTCGATCGCGAAGACGGGGAGGCCGAGGCCGTAGAGCGCCGGATCGACGTCCACGTCCACGCCGTCCACGCGGCGGTTCTCGCCGCCGAAGAGGACGACGCCCTTCACGTTCGGCAGCGCCCCGAGCTGCGCGGGCGTGATGTCGTGGGGGTGGATCTCCGAATAGACGCCCAGCGCGCGGATGGCGCGGGCCAGCACGGTGTTTTGCGTCGACCCAAGGTCAAGGAGTACGATCATGTCCTGTTTCATAGTCCGAACGGCGGCCTTTCGTTGAAATGATTTTGGATAGTCTACCATAAAATGACGGCGCGCGCCGCCGGTCCGGCCCGCGCGGAAGACCAGGAGGCCGGACGGCTAGACGCCGCCGGCCACCTCGGCGATGAAACCGAGCTGGCGCTTCGTGAGGCCGGCGCCGGAGGGGAGGCAGAGGCCGCGCCGGAAGAAGTCCTCGGCGACGGCGCCGCCGTAGACGCGGCAGCCCCGGAAGGCCGGCTGGAGGTGCATCGGCTTCCAGACGGGGCGCGTCTCGACGTCCGCCGCCGCCAGGCGCGCCGCCAAGCCGTCCCGCGCCGCCTCCGTCGGGAAGAGGAAGACGCTCAGCCAGCTCGTGGACGCGGTAAAGGCCCCGCAGGGAAAGGGAACTGCGGGATTGTCGCCACGGGAAAGGAGGGCGCGGTAGAACTCGAAGATGCGGCGCTTGCGGCGGACGATCTCGGGGAGGCGGCCGAGCTGGGCGCAGCCGACGGCGGCGAGCAGGTTGCTCAGGCGGTAGTTGTAGCCGACCTCCCGAGTTTGCCACTTTGATTTCGCGAAAAATGCGATTTCGCCCAATGGCGATGCGGGTCTGGCGCGCATCGCCCTCATAATAATTTGGTGATACCATCCTAGAACGGGTTCACGGCCGCCTTCATCCCCCGGATCTCCCCGCGGGTGTAGAGCTGCTCCTTGAGCTCGATGCCGAACGCCT
>CAVEVC010000105.1:0-12560 GCA_963618935.1 Clostridiales bacterium CCNA10
CGCACCAGCCCACGCCGTGCGTGTAGCCGCTGATGTCCTTGATCTGCTTCGCCTGGACCCACTTACCCTCTTCCGGGATCGGGGCAGGACCGTGATTGCACCCCTTGGCCAACGGGCACTGGTGCTCCACTTCGGTCGAGTATACCATGTTGTGTTCCTTCTTTTTTGAGACGTCAAACCGGGTCGGATGGACGGGCCGAAGCGCATTCGGCCCTCTTCTGGACGAAAGGCGGCGGGTAGTATACGCCAAAACGTGGCGGAAAACAAGCCGAAACGGCGCGCGGGCGCGGGTTTGCGGACAGGGCGCGCTCAGGCGGACGCCGCCGCGCCCCGGCCCCGGTTCTTGAAGGACGCCGAGCCGACCCGTCCGAGCCGGTAGCTCATCATCCGGGGCGAAATCCCCAGTTCCCGCGCCGCCGCGCCGTGGTTGCCGCCGTTGCGGCGCAGCGCCTCCTCCAGCACGCGCCGCTCGAACGCCTCCAGCTGCTCGTCGAGCGTGAGCGTCGTGTTGCCCCGGAAGGGGTCCTCGGCGAACTCCTCGGCCTGGAGCGCCGCCGGCAGGTTGTAGCTGTGGATGCAGTCGTCCTTCGCCGTGAGGACGGCGCGCTCGATGCAGTTCTCCAGCTCGCGCACGTTCCCCGGCCACGCATACGCCTGCAGCATGTTCATCGCGGGCACCGAGAACTGCGTGACGTTCTTCTCGTACTTCACGCACATCTTCGTGAGGAAGTGCTGCGCGAGGAGGATCACGTCGTCCGCGCGGTCCGCAAGGCGCGGCAGGGAGATCGGGAAGACGGAGAGGCGGTAGTAGAGGTCTTCGCGGAAAAGCTTGCGCGCCATGAGGTCCTCGAGGTTGCGGCTCGTCGCCGCGATGAAGCGCACATCGCTCGTCAGCGTCTCGTTCGAGCCGACGCGGGAGAAGGTGCGCTCCTGGAGGAAGCGCAGCAGCTTCACCTGCACGGGGATCGAGAGGTCGCCGATCTCGTCGAGGAAGAGCGTGCCGCCGTTCGCCGCCTCCGCGCGGCCGATCCGGCGCTCGCGCGCGTCCGTGAACGCCCCCTTCTCGTGCCCGAAGAGCTCCGACTCGACCAGCGCCTCGGGGAGCGCCGCGCAGTTGAGGACGACGAACGGACGCCCCTTGCGCTGCGACAGGCCCTGGATCGCCTGCGCGACGAGCTCCTTGCCCGTGCCGCTCTCGCCCCGGATGAGCACGGTCGCCCCGCTCGGCGCCACCTGGCGGATCTGCTCGTAGACGCCGCGCATCTCAGGGCAGTTCCCGATCAGCCGCCCCGGCGTCTCCGCGATGATGTCCCGAAGGCGCTGGTTCTCCCGCACGAGGGCCGCCTGCTCGGCATCCTCCGCCCGGCAGACGAACGCGGCCTCGGCGACGAGGTTCGCGATGATCTCCAGCAGCGCCACGTCCCGCGCGAGCGACCCCGTGTCGCCCGTCATCTCGCGGTCCGCCGACATCGTTCCGATGATCTGCCCCCGATGGAGAAGCGGCACGCACACGAACGACAGCGCCTCGTTGATCGTGCGGCTCTGCGTGCGGTTCAGGAAGCGGCGGTCCTTGCGCACGTCGCACACGACCTCCGCCCGCCCCGTCTTCGCGACGAGCCCCGTGATGCCCTCGCCGATGTGGTAGCGCCCCAGCGCCCGTTCCTCCGCGTTGAGCTTCCGCGACGAGGCGACGATCCGCAGCTCGTCCCCCTCCAGCAGCGTGAACGTGCCGCGCAGCATGCCCATGCTGCGCTCAAGGATGACGATGACCTCCTCCAGGAGCTTGCGCACGTTGCGCTCGCGCGCGACGGCGGAGGCGATTTCGCGCAACACGGAGATTTCGGATGTCAAGCGGCTCAATGCGTCCATTGCGTGCATAGTGTAGCAAATCGCTCCTTCTCCTGTCATCAGACAAATCCCGCATAGCAAAGCAAATTACATGCCAAACAAGATACCAGATGGCTGATTGACTGCACCCAAAATCGTTATAGAAGCGGCAACCAAATGGATTGATTGTGCGGGAGGGCGCGTGTCCTCACGCGCCGCACATACGGCGGCTGGGGACAGCCGCCCTCCCAACGGAATCAACACAATTAATTGCATATGCAATAAGAAATTTGAGATTTTTCTCTCTTGGAATGAGTCGCGGTGACGAAAACAACTTTTTGAGTACCGAAAATCATGAGAACCCCTATCATGAAAACCCCTAATGGATCTAGATCTATAGATACGGCAACGAAATATGGTGATTCTCTGCCACAAAGAACGCAAAGAACACAAGGGCTTTGTGGCCCCTGTGTTCTTTGCGGCTCACAATATTTGATTGCCGAAGCAATAGGTGTAGTTAATCAGCCGCCCAGTAACAAGGATGAGAGAGGCGAGTGAAAATGAATATGATAAACGGAGGAAAGAAGGGGGAAAGTGGATAGGAGGATGAATTGAGCAGGATGGGTGGGTGAGTGGGCGGAAGAATGATGTGGGGTGGGGCCGAAGGCTTCGCTTTGGGCCCCTTCGTCTGGCGGTTCGGGACGCTCGCAGGCGAGCGCCCCGAACCGCCGACGGCATTCCCAAAGCAAACCTCCGCGCCCCACCCCTCCGTCCTGACGCTTCATTCACCAGATTTTTCAAAATCATCCACAAACAACATGAAAAGAAGGGGCGGCGCGTGGCGCCCGAATGTGTTCCGAACAAATCAAGCGACCTCAATATTCTACACATTGCTTCTGCAATCAAATATTGCGAGCCGCCAAGATCACAAAGTCCTTGCGTCCTTTGAGATCTTTGTGGCAAAGAATCACCGTAGACCATAATCTATACGAATCCGAATCTCCATTATAGATGCGGCAACAAAATATAGTGATTTTCGCCGCAAAGTACGCAAAGAACTCAAAGGCTTTTTTTACTTTGAGGCTCATAACATTCGATTGCCGAGGCAATAGAAATCTCCGTGTGTTCGTGTCTCTGCGTACTCCGTGTTAACCGGCCGGAGACCAGCCCTCTGCTTCCTCCCTCTCCCTCCTTTCGTCACCTACTCCTTACCCCCTCCTCTTACTCCACCCCCTTACACCCACTACGCCTCTACGTCAAACCATCTTACGCCACACCCACGCCAGTTTTACAAATTCTGTAATTCGCGCCCAAGAATATTACATTTCATGTAAGCCAACCCTCCACAGGCCGACACGTTCTGTAAAAACACGCACATGGCATGACATTTGCTGTGAGAATTGTTTTGTTTAGGACTTTCATTCTTTCACTCATGGTCTGTCCGCATGAAAGCCGGGCAGCCACCTTAAAAAGGATACGCATGAACGCATACATCGAAGCGGTTCTCAAAGACGTCAAGGCGAAGAACGCCAACGAGCCGGAATTCCTCCAGGCCGTTGACGAGGTGCTGACCACCCTCTCCCCCGTCATCGACGCGAACAAGGCCTATCAGGACGAGGCCATCCTGGAACGGATGGTGGAGCCGGAGCGCGTGATCATGTTCCGCGTGCCGTGGGTGGACGACACGGGCGCCGTGCGCGTGAACCGCGGCTACCGCATCCAGATGAACTCGGCGATCGGTCCGTACAAGGGCGGTCTCCGCTTCGACCCGTCGGTGAACCTCTCGGTGCTCAAGTTCCTCGCCTTCGAGCAGGTCTTCAAGAACTCCCTTACGACCCTTCCGATGGGCGGCGGCAAGGGCGGCAGCGACTTCAATCCGAAGCAGAGCCCCCACACCCCCGGCAAGCGCTGCAGCGACCGAGAGGTCATGCGCTTCTGCCAGAGCTTCATGACGGAACTCTACCGCCATGTCGGACCCGACACCGACGTCCCCGCCGGCGACATGAACGTGGGCGGCCGCGAGATCGGCTACCTCTTCGGGCAGTACAAGCGCCTCGTCAACGAGTGGACGGGCGTCCTCACGGGCAAGGGTCTCTCCTACGGCGGCTCGCTCATCCGTCCCGAAGCGACCGGCTACGGCGACATCTACTTCGCCGAGAACATGCTCGCCATGCGCGGCGAGACGTTCGAGGGCAAGAAGTGCGTCCTCTCCGGCGCCGGCAACGTCGCCTCCTTCGCCGCCCAGAAGCTCATGCAGCTCGGCGCGAAGGTGCTCACCCTCTCCGACCGTTCGGGCGCCATCTACTGCAAGGACGGCCTCACGGAGGAGATGCTGCAGGAAATCATGGTCCTCAAGAACGTCACGCGCGGCGAACTCGCCGACTTCGCGAAGGACAAGGCGGGCGTCGCGTTCTACAAGGGCGCGAACAGCTGGCAGATCGCCGAGCAGATCGACTGCGCCTTCCCCTGCGCCCGCCAGAACGAACTCGACGGCGACGACGCCGCCTACCTCCTCAAGCACGGCTGCACGCTCGTCGGCGAAGGCGCAAACATGCCGTCCACGCCGGACGCCATCGAGGCGTTCGTCAACGCGAAGATCATGTACTCTCCGGGCAAGGCGTCGAACGCCGGCGGCGTCGCGACCTCGGGCCTTGAAATGTCGCAGAACTCGGGCCGCCTCAGCTGGACCGCCGAGGAAGTCGACGCGAAGCTCAAAGGCATCATGAAGGCGATCCACGACAACGCCTGGTCCGCCGCCGAGAAGTACGGCCACAAGGGCAACTACATGATGGGCGCCAACATCGCCGGCTTCACGAAGGTCGCCGACGCGATGCTCGCGCAGGGCATCGTCTAAGGGTGCCTGCCGCCTATAAGAGGGCCTTGTTCCTCTTATAGAAGCGGCAGCAAAATGGATTGATTGTGCGGGAGGGCGCGTGTCCTCACGCGCCGCACATACGGCGGCTGGGGACAGCCGCCCTCCCAACGGAATCAACACAATTAATTGCCGAAGCAATCGTGCCTTGTTCCTCTTAGTGCGTGGAGACCTCCTCGTATAGATACGGCAACGAAATAAGGTGATTCTCTGCCATAAAGAACGCAAAGGCCGCAAAGTCCACAAGGGCTTTGCGGCCTTTGTGGCTCACAATATTTGATTGTCGAAGCAATATTACGCGGATAGAGAACAGGGAAACGGGGTGGGCGCGCAAAAGCGCGCCCACCCCGTTTTGTATCACCATGAATTCCGCCGTACAGTGACGCAGCCGAGCACAGAGGCTCCCATCCACCCCAATACACACGACACATACACAACTTTTCCCCCTCAATCTGCCTTTCCCTCTCACGCACGGGGACTGGACGAGCGACCTCATGTGCGTGAAGAACACATCAAGAACAGACGTCAAGAATTTCATCGAGATTTTTCCGCATTGAATTCTCATCTATGGTATAATGTCCGCGTTCGGAAGGATTAGGCGTAAATCATGCAGAGGAACTTCGAGCACGGATTCGAGCCAAAGGCTGCAACCATGTGGCTGATGAACGTGACCTAGAGGAAGAAGAAGACCTTGACTCAAGCATTGCTTTGATAATCTGTGGTCGTTTGACCGAAGAACTTGACGTTGAATAAAAGCGAGAAAAAACGGGAACTGGTTATGCCGTTGACGCAATCTGCAACAACAGCTTGCGAATGATGCCGCCTCGTACCACAAGCACTTGTACTTGGTTGCGTCAACTGCATAACCAGTAAACGGGAAGGGAAAGGAAACGCAAGATGGCACAGAGAACCTACACGCACTCGGCATACTGGTATGCGAAGAAGTATGGTTGGACGCACAGCGACAAGACGACCTACACGGGGCGCTATCTCGACTTCATCGACTGTTCCTACAGGTTCGGAAACGGACGCAGCATCTACGATCCTGCACCCGTATTCAATCCCCTGATCTTCGCCACCTACCTTTCCGCCGATATCGGCGTCGCCGTCCGCAAGGTGTCGGAAACCTTCACCGATCCCGTCAAGCGCGACCATATGCGGCGTGAACTTCTCCGTGACCTGCGGATTGTCCGGCGTCCGTTCTACTACGCACGGGAAACCGCACGACGACGTCAACTCGCCGCCGAACGGCGCAAGGTCACGCGCCGTACGACGACGGCCCCCATGCCGACGCCTGCAGCCCTTCTCGATGCCTGGAGACGACGGAAGGAATCGAAAGAACGGATGATCCTGCTCGGCGGCATGTTGCAGGATCTTGAATGCTATGTCGATAACGCCCTCCGCTTCGACGGGAACGGAAACGTCGTCGGTCGGAACGGCGGCATCCGAGGCTGGCTGCGGGAATTCCTCCCAGAACTCTCGCCCAAGTACAAGACGCTCATGCGGTACAAGGCGATGGCGATCAAGCTTCGGCAGGCAACCGGGACGCAGGATCCGACACCCACCTCCGCCCTTCTCAACGAGCCGCACCACCAAGTCGTGCGAGAACTGCTAGAAGATTTCCGCACAACATTCTCATTTGTTGAGGAGAGCGTGAAGAGATGGGTCGATCCCCGGCAGGTCTTCGTGCAAGGAACGCCCAAATCGATGCGCGAAGCCTTATCTTCTTGCGGAACGGCATAAGATTTGATAGACTTTACAAATCACCATTTGCATTGAGATTTGACAGCCTTTTCAAAGCGTCATTTGTAGAATCGAGGCAACCATGAACCGCATCATCGCAAAACGGCAGCTTTCCGAAAACGTCTTCCGAATGGACGTGGAAGCGCCGCTCATCGCCCGAGAGCGCAAGCCCGGCCAGTTCATCATCCTCATGGTGGACGACCAGTTCGGCGAACGCATTCCCCTCACCATCGCCGACGCGGACCCGGGCAGGGGCACGATTACGCTCATCTTCCAGACCGTGGGCGCGACGACGCTGAAGCTCTCCAAGCTGGATGTCGGCGACGACCTCCCGGCGGTACTCGGTCCGCTCGGCAAGCCCACGTCCATCCGCGGCGCGAACGGCGAACCGTCCGGCCACGTCGTCTGCGTGGGCGGCGGCATCGGCGTCGCGCCGATGCATCCCATCGCCCAGGCGCTCAAGGCCGCCGGCAACAAGGTGACGATCATCATGGGCGCGCGCAGCAAGGGCCTCTTCGTGATGGAGGACGAGATGCGGGCGATCGCGGGGGACGACCTCATCCTCATGACGGACGACGGATCGTCCGGTCGCAAGGGCCTCGTCACCGAACCCCTGAAGGAACTCTGCGAGCGCGGCGAAGTCGACGAGGTCATCGCCATCGGCCCGCCCGTCATGATGAAGTTCTGCGCGCTCACGACGCAGCCCTTCGGCGTGAAGACGGTCGCCTCCCTCAACACGATCATGATCGACGGCACGGGCATGTGCGGCGGCTGCCGCGTCTCCGTCGGCGGCAAGACGAAGTTCGTCTGCGTCGACGGCCCCGAATTCGACGCCCACCAGGTCGACTGGGCCCTCATGCTCAAGCGCATGGGCGCCTTCAAGCCCCAGGAACGCGCGGCGATGGACCACGTGTGCAACCTCTTCAAGAACCTTTAACCCCACAACCCAAACGCCATGACACCCAAAGAGAGAATGGCCCTGTCCCCGCAGGAGATGCCCCAGCAGGATCCGGCGGTCCGCGCCCACAACATGAACGAAGTCGCCCTCGGCTACACGGCCGAGATGGCGCAGCGCGAGGCGACGCGCTGCCTCCAGTGCCCCGCCAAGCCCTGCATGCAGGGCTGCCCCGTTGCGATCGACATCCCCGGCTTCCTCGCGGAGGCGGCCGCCGGGGACTTCGCGGGCGCGCTCAAGACCATCAAGGAAACGTCCCTCCTCCCGGCGGTGTGCGGACGTGTCTGCCCTCAGGAGAAGCAGTGCCAGAAGTTCTGCACGATGGGCAAGCTCCTCAAGAGCGTGGACAAGGCCGTCTCCATCGGCCGCGTCGAGCGCTTCTGCGCCGACCTTGCGCGCGAGACGAAGGCCGAGGAGCCGCCCGTCTGCGCCCCGAAGACCGGGAAGCGCGTCGCCGTCATCGGCTCGGGCCCGGCGTCCATCACCTGCGCAGCGGACTGCGCGAAGGCGGGGCACGCCGTCACGCTGTTCGAGGCGTTCCACAAGTGCGGCGGCGTGCTCGTCTACGGCATCCCGGAATTCCGCCTTCCCAAGGCCATCGTCCAGCACGAGGTCGAAGGGCTTGAAAAGATCGGCGTGGACATCGAGACGAACTACGTCGTCGGCCACACGCGCAAGCTTCGGGACCTGATGGAGAAGGACGGCTTCGACGCCGTCTTCGTCGGCACGGGCGCGGGGCTTCCGAAGTTCATGGGCATCGAGGGCGAGAACCTGAACGGCGTCTTCTCCGCGAACGAATACCTGACGCGCGCGAACCTGATGAAGGCGTATCGCGAGGGCGAGGCGGACACGCCGTTCTGGCACGGCAAGAAGGTCGCCGTCCTCGGCGGCGGCAACGTCGCGATGGACGCCGCGCGCATGGCCCTGCGGCTCGGCGCGGAGAAGGTCTACCTCATCTACCGCCGCAGCGAGGCCGAGATGCCCGCCCGCCGCGAGGAGGTCCACCACGCGAAGGAGGAGGGCGTCGCATTCCATCTCCTTGAGAACGCGAAGCGCATCCTCGGCGACGAGAGGGGCTTCGTCGCGGGCATCGAATGCCTCAAATACGAGCTGGGCGAGCCGGACGCCTCTGGACGCCGCAGCCCGGTCGCGATTCCGGGCAGCGAGTTCACGCTTGACGTCGATACGGTCGTCGTCGCCGTCGGCAACGCCTCCAACCCTCTCATCCCCGCGACGACGGAGGGGCTGGAGATCAACAGGCGCGGCAACATCGTGGTCGATCCCGAGACGAACATGACTTCCATTCCCGGCGTCTTCGCGGGCGGCGACATCGTGCTCGGCGCCGCCACCGTGATCCTCGCGATGGGCGAGGGACGCCGCGCCGCCGCCGGCATCAACGCCTACCTCTCCAAGTAGCGGTCCGCCGCAGGAGCGGCGGGCTACCGCTTCAGTTTTCCGTGGTACTCCTGAAGGGTACACACGGAGAACTCGCCGAAGCGCGTGAAGTCCTCAAGGCCGTGGACGGAGGCCGCGAAGCCCGCGACCGTCGTCGAGATCGGGACGCCGTGGACGATCGCGGCCGCGCGCATGCGGATGTCGTCCACCATCGCCTCGGCGCCGGGCTCGGAGGTGGAGACGATCCACTGCACGGCCTTGTCGCGGATGAGGTCGAGGACGTTCGGGCGGCCTCGGCTGATGCGGTAGATCGCGCGCGCCTTGACGCCGTTCTCCCAGAGCTTCGTCGAGGTGCCGCGCGTTGCGTAGATCGCGTAGCCCATCTTGTCGAGCTTCTGCGCGAGCGGCACGACGGCGTCCTTGTCCTCGTCCTTGACGGCGAGGAAGAGGCTTCCCTTCGCAGGGATGCGGCTGCCGGATGCGAGCTGGCTCTTGAAGAAGGCGATGCTGGAGTCGGCGTCGATGGCCATCACCTCGCCGGTGGACTTCATCTCAGGCGTGAGGGTGACGTCGACGCCGGGGAACTTCACGAACGGGAAGACGGCCTCCTTCACGCAGGTGTAGGGCAGCGCGACCTCCTGCGTGAAGCCGATGTCCGCCAGCTTCTCGCCCGCCATGCAGCGCGCGGCGTAGTCCGCGAGCGGCGCGCCGATCGCCTTCGAGACGAACGGGATCGTGCGCGAGGCGCGCGGGTTGACCTCGATCATCCAGATCGTCTGGCCGCCGTCCGGCGCCTGCGTGACGGCGAGCTGCAGGTTCATGAGCCCCACGACGTGCAGGCGCTTCGCGAACTCGTGGGCGAGGCGGCGCACCTCGGCGAGCGTCTTCGGCGCGAGCGACATGGGCGGCGTCACGGAGGCGGAGTCGCCCGAGTGGCAGCCGGCCGGCTCGACGTGTTCGAGGATGGCGCCGACGACCGTCGTCTCGCCGTCCGCGACGCAGTCGACGTCCAGCTCGATCGCGTGTTCGAGGAACTTGTCGATGAGGATGGGCTTGCCCTCTGCGGCGCGCACCGCCTCCTCCACGTACTTGACGAGATACTTCTCCTTGTAGACGATCGCCATGCCGCGTCCGCCCAGGACGAAGCTCGGCCGCACGAGGACGGGGTAGCCGATTTCGTTCGCCACCTGCACGGCCTCGGCGACCGTGTGGGCGATGCCGCTTGGCGGCTGGAGCATGCCGACCTCGGCGACGAGCCGCTTGAAGTCGTCGCGGTCCTCGGCGCGGTCGATGTCGTCCGGGGACGTGCCGATGACGTGCGCGCCGGCCGCGCGGAGCTTCTGCGCGAGGTTGAGGGGGGTCTGGCCGCCGAACTGCACGATCACGCCGTCGCAGCGCTCGCGGTCGTAGACCTCCATCACGTCCTCGAGGGTGAGGGGCTCGAAGTAGAGGCGGTCGGAGGTATCGTAGTCCGTCGAGACCGTCTCCGGGTTCGAGTTCACCATGATGACCTCGAAGCCCCGCCGCCGCAGGGCGAAGGCGGCGTGGCAGCAGCAGTAGTCGAACTCGATGCCCTGGCCGATGCGGTTGGGTCCGCCGCCGAGCACCATGATCTTCCGCTTGCGCTGCACGGCGTCCTGGGGCGCCGCGTCCGGCGGCAGGGCGGCGCGGCGGGCGGAGGCGGCGTGCGTCGAGTAGAAGTAGGGCGTGATGGCCTTGAACTCGCCGGCGCAGGTATCGACCGCGCCGAAGGCCGGGCGCAGGTCCTGCGCGAGGCGGGCGGCGCGCACGTCCGTTTCGGGAACCTTGAGGAGATAGGCGATCTGGGCGTCGCTGAAGCCCATCGCCTTCGCCTGGGCGAAGGCGGCGCGGTCGGCGGCGAAGGCCGCGAGGGTGCGGTGGCCGGCGATGAACGACTCGTACTTCTGGAGCTCGTCGAGGTGGCGCAGGAACCAGCGGTCGATCTTCGTCAGCTCGAACAGGCGCTCGACCGTCCAGCCGCGGCGCAGGGCCTCGTGGAGCTGGAAGATGCGGTCCGCGCCCGGATGGGCGAGCGCGTCGGCGAGCTCGGCGTCGTTCCACTCCTGCGTGCGGACGGCATCCCATGTTGCATGGTCCGGCGCGGGGAAGAACATCTCGCTCTTCTCGTCCGCGCCGAAGCCCGCGTGCTTTGTCTCCAGCGAGCGGAGCGCCTTCTGGAAGGCCTCCTTGAACGTGCGGCCGATGGCCATCGCCTCGCCGACGGACTTCATCTGCGTGCCGAGGTGGGGGTCGGCGGCGGGGAACTTCTCGAACGTGAAGCGCGGCGCCTTCACGACCACGTAGTCGAGCGCGGGCTCGAAGCAGCTCGGCGTCTCGCGCGTGATGTCGTTGCGCAGCTCGTCGAGCGTGTAGCCGACGGCGAGGAGCGCGGCGATCTTCGCGATCGGGAAGCCCGTCGCCTTCGACGCGAGCGCGGAGGAGCGCGAGACGCGCGGGTTCATCTCGATGATGATGCGCCGCCCCGTCTCCGGGTTGACGGCCCACTGCACGTTGGAGCCGCCCGTCGAGATGCCGATCGCGTCGAGGACGGCGAGCGAGTCGTCGCGCATCGCCTGGTATTCGCGGTCGGTGAGCGTCTGGATCGGCGCAACGGTGATCGAGTCGCCCGTGTGGATGCCCATCGGGTCGAGGTTCTCGATGGAGCAGACGATGACGCCGTTGCCCTTGCGGTCGCGCATCACCTCCATCTCGTATTCCTTCCAGCCGAGAAGCGATTCCTCGACCAGCACCTCCGAGTTGAGCGAGGCGTCGAGGCCGCGCTGCACGATCGTCTCGAACTCCGCCGCGTCGTGCGCGATGCCGCCGCCCGTGCCGCCGAGCGTGAAGCCGGGGCGGATGACGAGCGGCCAGGCGCCGATCTTCCGCGCGGCGGCCTTCGCCTCGTCGAGCGTGTGGCACGAGACCGAGACCGGCATGTCGAGGCCGAGCGACAGCATGGCCTCCTTGAAGAGTTCGCGGTCCTCGGCGCGCGCAATGGCGTCCGCATTCGCGCCGATCATCTCCACCTTGTAGCGGCGGAGGATGCCCTGGCGCGCGACCTCCATCGCGACGTTGAGGGCGGTCTGCCCGCCCAGCGTCGGCAGCAGCGCGTCGGGGCGCTCGCGGCGGATGATCTCGTGGATCGACTCGGGCGTGATCGGCTCGATGTAGGTGTGCGGCGCCATCTCCGGGTCGGTCATCACCGTCGCGGGGTTCGAGTTGACGAGGACGACCTCGTAGCCCTCGTGCGCGAGGGCCTTGAGGGCCTGCACGCCCGAATAGTCGAACTCGCAGCCCTGGCCGATGACGATCGGCCCGGCGCCGATCAGGAGGATCTTGTGGATGTCGGTACGCTTCATATCAAGAACCCATTAGAGCACATTCCATGCCGTCAAATCTCCTCGCAGAGGGCGACGTCGCCGCCGTGGAAGACGAGGACGATGCGGTGGAGCGTCACCGTGCCGCCCTGCTCGCGCAGGTTCCACGCGCGCGCGAGGTCGTGGTCGGCCGCGTAGCGCTCCAGCTGGGCGACGGCCTCGGCCCGGATCTTGTCCAGCGTCCCGGAAGGGACGCGCTCCCGCGCGTCCACAACGGGGAGGGACGCGCCTGCCGCATCCGCAACGGGGAGGGACGCGCTTGTCGCGTCCGCGGACGGCACGGAGGCCCCCACGCCCTTCTTCAGGTACTTCAATTCCACGAGCGCGGCGTGGCCGATCTGCGGCCAGCGGTTCAGCTGCGGCTCGAACG
>CAVEVC010000106.1:0-38871 GCA_963618935.1 Clostridiales bacterium CCNA10
CCGTGGACGCCCGCCCGTGGACGCCCGCGCCGTGGAAGACCGTATCGTGAACGCATCAGAACGAGGTGGCATATGGACAAGCTGCAAGGCAGATCTGGTTGGGCGCGCATGGGCGGAATCCTATGCGCCGCGGGGTGCATCGTGCCGGCGGCCCTCTGGGGCCAGACCGACACGGATCCGTGGCCGGGCGACGGCGTGTTCACGGCCGCGACGGTGGCGGACTTCGGCGAGGCCGGAGTGCCGTTCGTCCTCGGAAGCGGGCTCCTGAACTACACGGGGCCGACGGCCACGCTGGAGAAGGGGCTGACCTTCACGGTGCCGGACGGCCTGCCGGCGACCCTGCGGGTCGTGGACCCGGAGGCGACGCTCACGCTGGCGGGGACGGTCCGCCAGACGGCGGGCGCCTTCATCAAGGACGGCCCGGGCACGCTCGTCCTGGCCGCGCCGGGCAACAACAACCTCGGCGTCTCGCGCGCCTATGAGAACAAGGACGGCTACGACCTCGTGTGGGACGAGGAGACGGGGACCGTCGGCGACAAGGGCTACGCCGTCTTCACCGTCAACGACGGGCGCGTGGCGATGGGCGCGCCCGGCCAGACGAACGCCCTGGCCGGCATCTGCTGGGTGGGGTCGCGCACGCAGAAATCGACGCGGCTCGACATCTTGGGCGGCGTCGTCAAGCACGCGAACAACTGGTTCTGCATCTCGCGCGGCGCGGGCCGGACGGACAACGACGTGACGTCGAGCCTCTCCATATCGGGCGGCGCCGACGTGACCCTGGCGCGGCTCTGCCTGAACAACTCGAACGGCGTCTCGGGCTACTACGGCCGCTCCCGCCTCGACGTCGAGAACGCATCGCTCACGGTCTACGGCGATGTCTACGTGGGCGAGGGGGCGGGCGAGGCGCGCATCCGCGTGGGGCCGGGCGCGACGCTGACGGCCACGCAGACGAGCCAGGCGAACGACGCCATGGGCTTCCAGATCGGGCGCAACAACGCGGTGAAGGCCGAGGTCGTGGTGGACGGCGGCACGCTCGCCTTCCCGGTGGGCTACGTCCGCACGGGGAACAGCCTCGTCGTCACGAACGGCGGCACGCTGAAGACGGACGACACGCTGCTGCACGCGGCGACGAACGACTACGCGAACGGCAGCGTCGTCCTGGACGGCGCGACGCTGGCGCCCTGCAAGGCGAACCGCGCGCCGACGGACTGGTTCCGCCTCTCGTCGGGGCGCTTCGGCGTCGGCGCGGGCGGCGTGACGCTCGACGCGCCGCGCTACGCGCACCTCGGCCTGCAGCCGACGAACCTCGCCGCCGGCGCGGCGATCGCGAAGACGGGCGCGGGCGTGCTGACGCTCGCGCCCTCGGCGGTGGACGTGACGGCGCAGGCGGGGGTCCTGCGCATGAGCGTGGCGCCGAACGGCTGGGGCGACGGCCTGACGGGCACGCTCGCGTGCGCGCCCGGCGCGGCGCTGGAGGTCTCCGGCGACGGCGTGCTCGGCGCGATGGACGTGCGGGCGGACGCGGCGACCTTCGAGGCGTTCGGCCTCGAGCGCCTCCGCTCCTGGGCGTGCAACCGCTACGCGCGGTGGCGCGCCGACGGCACCGTGTCGGCGACCGAGGCCGCCAACGGCGACGGCGGCTCGACGGCGGTGCTGGACGCGCCGGTGCGCGTGGACCGCTCCTTCGAGCTCGCGTTCGACGCGTTCCTCTACACCACGAGCGCGCAGCCGGCCGACGGCTGGACGCTCTTCTTCCAGAAGGCCGGCGCCGGCGCCTGCGGCGGCGGCAACACGGGCTATCTCGGCGTGGCGGACTCGTTCGGCGTGACCGTGGACGTATACAACGAGCGGGTCCGCTTCGGCGAGAACGGCGCCTACACGCAGACCCACCCGACGCGGGGCGTCCTGACGACGCACGGCGCGTGGGCGGCCCGCCGCCGGTGCCGCCTCGCCTACGACGCGGCGGCGGGGCGCGTCACGTTCTCGATCCGCACGCCCGACGGCGCGGAGGCTGCCTGGGACTACGAGGTGGACCTCGCGTCCGCCGTGGGCGCCGACGCGGCGTACCTCACCTTCGGCGGCGGGACGGGCGGCTCGAACGCCGCGTTCTGCTTCTCCAACATCCGCTTCGAGGAACGGGGCGGGGCGGCGGACCTCGTGCGCGTGGGCGGCGTGAAGACGCTGGGCGCGGGCGAGACGTTCGCGGCGCGCCTCCGGCCGAACGCGAACCTGGCCGGCTTCCTCATGAACCGCCTCGCCTACGCGGACGGCGCGGTGGTGGACGTGGCGGACGACGGGTCCGTCGCCGTGCCCGCGCCGCTCACGACGGCGGACCCGGCGCTCTGGACGCTTTCGGGCGGCGCGTACTGGCGCGCCGACGGTTCGCTCGCGACCTCGCGCCTCCTCGACGGCAAGAAGGTGCGCGGCGCCGCGCTCTCGGCCGCCCGCTATCCCGTGGGCGGGAACTGGGAGGCGTCCTTCACCTACGACCTCGGCGCGCACGACAATTCGCCGGCGGACGCGATCGAGCTGGGGTTCCTGGACGCGTCCTCCCGCGGGCTCGTCCTCGCGTGGCGCTACTACGAGGACGTCGTGGAGGTGAACGGCAGCGTGACGAACCGGTACAACACGCGCAAGACGCAGGTGAAGCTCTACCGCCGCGGCAGCTACGACAAGGAGCAGTCCGTCGCCGACTGCACGCCCATCGACTTCGTGCGGAACGGCCCGGCGCAGGTCTCCCTCGCCTACGACGCCGCGGCGAAGACGCTCGCCGTCTCGATGTCGCAGCGGGACGGGGCGGACGTGAAGGACGTCGTCTTCACGGACGTCGACATGGCGGCGCTGCTCGCGACCAACACGACGGCGCAGATCCGCTTCCAGGGCGTCGTGGGCGGCTACTACGCCGAGAACGTGGTGAAGGGCTTCGCCTTCCGCTCGGACGCGGACGACGCGCGCCGGGCGCGCGCGGCGCTGCCGGGCTTCTTCGGCTTCGAGCGGATGGCCGGGTCCGGCACGCTCGTCAAGACGGGCGCGGGCGACCTCGGGCTCGTCGACGACGCGAACGCGGACGTGGCCCTGCGCCTCGCGGGCGGCGGGCTGCGCCTTCGGCGCGAGCCGTTCGAGGACGCCGTCCTGCGCACGGCGTCCGGCTGGACCTTCTCGCACCCCAGCGGGCGCTACATCCACCCGAACGGCCTCCAGATCGGCATGCTGAAGGAGGACCCCCACCGCTCCACCGCCCAGACGCGCCACCGCGTGTGCGTGGCGGGCGACTGGCGCTGCACGTTCTCGCTGTGGGTGAACGCCACGCCCCTCCCGGCGGACGCCGTCTCCTTCTTCCTGCACAACGACCCGCGCGGCAACGCATGCGTGGGCGGCACCACGGGCGGCGCCGGGTTCGACGGCATCAAGAACAGCGTCGCCGTGGGCTGGTACTTCTACCCGAACAACGCCACCCGGCGCGAGACGGTCATGGTGGCCCGGAACGGCGGGAACCTGGGCGACGCCCAGAAGCACACGCCCCTTGCGCTGCCCGGGCAGACGACGGCGGTGGAGCTGACGTACCGCGCGGCGGAGAAGACGCTCACGAGCGTGCTGACGCAGGGCGCGACGAGCGTGACGAACACGTTCGCGGACGTCGACGTGGCGGGGTCCGTGAAGGGCGACCTCGCCTGGCTCGGCTTCGGCGTCGGATGCGGCGGCTGCCAGGCGACGCCGCGCATCACCGACTTCCGCTTCGCGCGGCTGGATGCGCCCGAGGCCGCGCCCGCGTCCCGCTACCTCGCCTCGGTCGAGGTCGCGGCCGACGCGGCGGTGCGGCTCGACACGGCGAAGGAGGCGGGGACGTTCCGCCTGGCGGACGACGTGGCGCTCGCGGACGGCGTGACGCTCGCGGCGTCCTCGCTGGAGGCGCCCGCGACGCTGGCGATGGGGACGCTGGCGCTCGGCGCGGGCAGCGTCCTGAAGGGCGACGCCGCGACGACGCTCCGCCCGGACGCGCTGGCGGGCGCGCTCGACACGCTGTCGCTCGACGGCGCGACGCTCGTCCTGCCCGAGGCGCTGGTGGCGGCGCGCGGCCTCCGCCGCACGGACCTCGTGCTGTCGAACGGCGCGCGGATTGCCGTGCCGCAGGGGCGCGTCGTTTCGTTCGCGCACGTCTTCGTGGACGGCGAGAAGCTGAAGGACGGCGCCTATCCGTCCGCCACGGCGCCGTGGGTCGCCTCCGGCTCGGTGGTCGTCGGCGGCGGCACGCTCCTCCTCCTGCGCTAGGCGGCGGGCGGGCCGCGCGGGCCGCCGGCGTGGCCCGGCGCGCAATGTACCCGCGCCGCCCTCGGCGCGTGGCGTCCGAACGGGCCGCCCCACAGCGCCACGCGCCGAGGGCGGCGCGGGTACATTGCGCGCCGGGCCGTTAGGACATGCTAAAACCTAAAACCATGCTCCCGGGTTGACAGCCCGCGCGGATTCCGATACCATTCTGCGCTCCATGTCAAAGAAGTTCATCGTCGCCTGCGGAGGTACCGGCGGGCACACGTTTCCGGGGCTGGCCGTCGCGCGCGAGCTGCGCGCGCGCGGCCACGAGGTCGTGGTGTGGGCGTCCGGGCGCGCCATCGAGGGCACGGTGATGAAGGCGTGGGACGGCGCGGTCTTCTCGACGGGCGCGCGGCAGCTGCGCGCCCGGCATGCGCTCGCGAACCTCTACGCCATCCTGCGGTGCCGGGCCGAGATGAAGCGCTGCGCGCCGGACGCCCTGCTTGCGATGGGGGCCTATTCGAGCCTGCCGCCGGTCCTCGCCGCGCGCGCGCACGGCGTCCCCGTCGTCCTCCACGAGGCGAACACCGTGCCGGGGCGCGCGGTGGAGTTCCTGGCGCGGTACGCGCGGAAGGTGGCGATCTCCTTCGAGGAGACGGCGGAGCGCCTGCGGGGGCGCAGGACGGTCCTCACCGGCCTGCCCGTGCGGGCGGAGATCGCGGGCCGGCCGCGCCTGGACGAGGTGCCGGCCGATGCGTTCTGCGTCTTCGTGACGGGGGGCAGCCAGGGCGCGCACCGGGTGAACGAGCTCCTGGGCCAGGCGCTCGTCCTCCTGAAGGGCGAGCTGGAGAAGCGCGGCTACCCGCGTCCGCTCTTCGTCATCCACCAGACGGGCGCGGCGGACGAGGCCGCCCTGGCGGCGTGCTACGCGGCGGCGGGCATCCCCGCGCGCGTGCGGGCGTTCGAGGACGAGATGGGGCGCGCCTATGCGTCGGCGGACCTCGTCGTGTGCCGCGCGGGCGCCTCGACGCTCTTCGAGCTCGCGCGCGTCGGCAGGCCCGCGTTCCTCATCCCGCTCCCGGGCGCGGTGCGCAACCACCAGCACTTCAACGCCCAGGCCCTCGTGAAGCGGGGCGCGGCGGACGAGGGCGCGCAGGACGCGCTTGTGCCGCGCACGGTCGCGAACTACATCCTCTACCGCGCCGAGCATCCGAGCGACCTCGCGAAGAAGGCGATGGCGATGAGGGCCTTCGCCGTGCCGGACGCCGCCGCGCGCGTGGCGAACGTCCTGGAACAGGTCTGTTAATGTTAAGTCGCCGCTGCGCGGCTTTAAGTAGTTAAATCGCCGCTGCGCGGCTTTAAGTTGCGCTTCGTGCCGTTCCGGGAGGGTCGCGCTTGTCGCGACCAGGGGGCGGCGGACGCGACAAGCGCGTCCCTCCCGCGCGCCCTCTTTTTTCCCAAAAATTTTTCAAAACTAACAATTGACAGGGGGGGGGGCGCAATGTTAAACTATCGCACGTCGTATCATTAGGCAAAAAAGGAAGCGAGGTCGGAATGAAGACGAGACGTGCGATATGCGGTGCGGTGCGGGGCCTGGCGGGGCTGTGCTCCGCCCTTGCCGTGCCGCTGGCGGCGTATGAGACGAACACGTGGGTGGCCACGACGAAGAACAACGCGCCGGCGACGGCGCTGGACTGGACGGCGGGCGCGAACTGGTCGCTCGGCCATGCGCCGGCAGCGGGCGACAGCGCATGGTTCAATTTGATCGACGGCGCGCAGTTCATCCGCCTGCCGGACGCGGTGACGGTGGGCGACCTGAAGTGCGCGAACAACAACAGGTACCTGATCGGCGAACAGCTTGCGTTCATGATGGACGGCAGCACGCCAAAGGTCTACAACGGCTGGCTCTTCGCCGACCTCACGCTGCAGGCGGCCGACGGCTCCACGTCCCCCTGGCTCGGCGACAACCAGATCTGCGGGCGCCTCCTCTCGCCCTACGGCTGGGTCATGCCGGCAAGCAACACGGTCTACCACCGCCTGGACCGCTATGCGACCTCGCCCGACCCGCTGCGGACGGACGACCTCCAGGTGGGGGCCGCCTACGGCTTCCATCCCGGCAACGCCTCCTTCGCCGCCTACGTGGAGGGCGCGGAGGCGTCGTCGAGCGCCTGGGCCCAGACCGCAGGCTCGCCCTACCTCGCGCTGGCCGACGCCGCGGCGGCGACGGTGGCCGCAGGCGCGGCGGTGACGGGCGAGGGCATCCCGAAGGGGACGTGGGTGCGGCGGCGGTTCACGGAGAAGCTGCTCGAGCTCTCGCAGCCGGCCACGGAGACGCTGGCCTCCAACGTCCTCTCCTTCGCCGCGTTCCACCCCGACGCGCGCCTCCACGTGCCGCGCTACAAGTGCCAGGGCACAGGCGGGTCCCAGCTGCGCCTCCACCGGCGCCACGCCGCCGACGGCCTTGCGCTGGAGATCGACGTCTTCGAGAACGCGGGCGGCGGACAGTTCTGGCTGCTGGGCATCGCGGAAGGGGACGCGGCGGCGTGGCAGCCGGGCGCCCTCGTGCTGCACGATGTCACGGGCGGGCATCGGCAGCGGCCGAGCGACGTGCTGCGGAACTGCCATCTGCTCTTCGCGGGCACGGCGGCGGGCGGCGGCACGGCCTTCGGCGAGAACCGGATCATGTCCTTCGAGAAGGCGGCCTACACGGCGCGCCTCACCGTGACGAACGGCGTGGGCGCGGTGGCGAACTTCACGAACTTCGTCGGCACGCTCGTGAAGGACGGCGCGGGCACGCTGCGGATCGGCCTTGCCGACGCGGCCAACGCGGGCGCGATCGTCGTGGAGGGCGGCACGCTCGCGCTGACGGCGCGCGCCACGGCGGGGACGGACGGCGTGTCGTTCGCCGCGCTGACGATGGCGGCGGGCACGACGCTGCAGGTGCCGGAGGCGGGCATGCGCGTCGCCGCGGCGACGTTCGGGGACGGCGTGACGGTGTGCGGGCCCGGCGTCCTCCGCGTGCAGGGCGGCGCGGCGGGCGGGCGCGTGACGTGCCGCGACGGCGCGCAGGTCGTCTGGGAGCTGGGCGCGGCGGACGCCTACGCCCACGGCGTCCAGGACGCCGAGGCGCAGGTGGCGGGGCATCCCGCGTTCTGGGTGGACGCCTCGAAGGCCGATTCGCTCGTCTGCGAGGAGGAGGGCGGCGTGAAGTACGTGACGCGCTGGAACGACTGGCGCGCGGGCGAGCCGATGTTCTGCACGAACGTCGTGCGGCGGCCGCAGCTCGTCCTGGACGCGGAGACGGGGGCGGCGAAGTACGTGAAGATCGCCTACGTCAGCACGCACTGGTACACGAACACGGAGGGCCTCGTGTGGTCGCAGCCGATCGACGGCATCCGCGCCGTCTTCCTCGTGCAGGACCCGACGGACGGCGGCGGCGAGATCCTGGGGCGGACCTCCCGCCTGGGCAACAACCGCTACGGCTCGCAGGGCGGCCCCTACTACCGCACGGCGGGCGGCGACTGCGCGGCGCCCTTCGTCAACCCGGGCTACGCGACGGCGCGCGTCAAGTTCGGCCGCTTCTTCCGCAACGGCGAGGAGGTGCGGGGGTACGAGAAGGGCTATCTGGGGAAGTTCCTCCAGCTCGTGGAGCACCACGCGAACACGAACGAGGCGGCGAGCGCGGCGTACCGCGAGCTGGCGTGCGACGCGTTCGGCACGGGCGGCTACCTGGACGGCCATGAGCATAACAACGCCAACGGACGCCAGCGCATCGCCGAATGCCTCGTCTACACGAACTCGCTGACGCACGCCGAGCGCGTGCGGACGGCGCTCTACCTCTCCCGCAAGTGGCTGGGGAAGGACATCGTCTACGACGACATCGACGCGGCGGCGTTCGCCGAGGAGCTGACGCCCGTCGACGGGGCTGCGCCGGCGGTGGACGTGGCGGCGGGCCTGGCCTGGGGCGTGCGGCGCGTCGAGGGCGGCGAGGCGCTGGAGAAGACGGGCGCGGGGCGCCTGGTGGTCGAGTCGCTGGCGGCGGGCGACGTGACGGTGCGCGGCGGCGAGCTGTGCGTGAAGTCCCTCTCGCTCGCCAACACGTCGGCGCCGGCGGGCGCCTGGGTCCATGTGGACGCATCGGACGCGTCGACGCTGGAGCTGGCGGCGGACGGCAGGACGGTGGAGAAGTGGCGCAACCTGACGGGCGACGGGCAGACGTACCGTCCGCTCGTGGGCGCCCCGACGCGCGTCGCGGACGCCCTGAACGGCCTCCCCGTCGTGGACTGCGGCACGATGAACGGCGCGGACAAGGCGGCGCTGCGGCTCTACACGGCGGCGGGCGCGCCCGTCCAGCACGACAACAACGGCTCCAATGGCTTCATCCCCGGCGCGCCCGCCTTCAAGAGCGTGTTCATCGTCTACGGCTCGCAGGGCGGCGGCAACTCGCTGCTCGGCTGCTACGACAACGGCTACCCGTACCAGGGCCTGGCGCACTGCCCGAGCGCGAAAGGCCTGCCCATCTTCACCGCCACGGTCACGGCGAACAACTACAAGGCCTGGAACGACAACGAACGGGCGGCCTTCTCGAACGGCACGTACGCGGCGCGGCTCAACGGCGCGCCCTTCGACCCGTTCACGACGCCGTTCTCGGGCGCGTTCGACCAGATCACCGTGAGCGCGGACTTCGGGCGCAGGAGCGACACGCTCGCGACGTTCGGGCAGGGGACCACGTACGCGGGCGGCCTCTCCTACGGCGAGGTGCTCGTCTACTCGAACCGGCTCGACGCGGCGACGCTGCCGAAGGTGGAGGCGTATCTGCGCAAGAAGTGGTTCGACGCCGACACGGCGGGCTTCCGCCGGGCGACGTGCGGGGCGCTCCACGTGGCGGCGGGCGCGCGCGTGGCGGTGGGCGACTGGGCGGCGGCCCGGGGCGCCGGCGCCTACGAGCTGGGCGCGGGCGCGCTGGCGGTCTCCGGGCTGGGCGGCGGCGGCGCCGTGTGCGGCGCGCTGACGCTGGCGGAGGAGGGCGTCTTCACGGCGGCGATCGAGGCAGGCGCCCTGCCGACCTTGACGGTGGAGGGGACGCTCGCGCTGCCGCGCGCGGCGACGCTCCGCGTGACGGGCGACGTGGCGCGCCTGCCGCTCGGCCGGCACGTGCTGGCGGCGTGCGGCACGCTCGCGGGCGACGCGGGCGGCTGGACGGTCCAGGCGCCGCAGACGCCGCACCGGTCCTACGTGCTGCGCTGCGAGGGGGGCGAGCTCGCGCTCCTCGTCTCCAACGCCGGCACCGTCCTGATCTTCCGGTAGGGCGATTTGGTTAAGTCGCCGCTTCGCGGCTTGAAGTGGTTAAGTCGCCGCTTCGCGGCTTGAAATTGCGCAGCGGCGGCCTCTTCCGGGAGGGTCGCGCTTGTCGCGCGTCCGTTACCGCGCACATGGTAGGGCGCGACGTCCTCGGCGCGCCGCCCCCACGAAAACGCCCACGGGACGCCTCGTGTACGCGGGCCGCCGAGGACGTCGGCCCCTACCATGCGTCGGCCCCGACCATGTATCGGCCCCGACCGCGTATCGGCCTCGACCGCGCACCCTGGTAGGGCGCGACGTCCTCGGCGCGCCGCGCCCACGAAAACGCCCGCGAAAACGCCCGCTTAAAGCCGCACAGCGGCGCCTCATTGTGTGGTATAATCGTTCCCAGCTTGAACCCGATTGAACAAGGAAAGGATTGACGATGAACGTCCGCAAGAATGTCAAGTACGCCGTGGCCTGCCTGTCGAGCATGGGGCTGCGCATCACGCCCGAGAACCGCATGGCGGTCCACAACTCCAGCCGATTCGTCCTCCAGGCGACGAGCGCCGAGACGAACGTCCTCAACGTGACGAGCGCGCTCGGGCCCGCGTGCCTCGTGATGACGCGCTTCGTGGCGGGCAGCCCGATGGCGGCGTTCATCAAGGCGCAGCTGCGCGCGCGCAACATCGCCTTCGAGGGCCCGGACGTGCCGCAGGGCGGCCCGTGGGGCTACCGCCACCAGTTCAACATCGCCGACTCCGGCTTCGGCCTGCGCGCGCCGCGCGTCTGGAACGACCGCGCGGGCGAGGTGGGGCGCACGCTGGACGCGGCGGACTACGACGTGGAGCGGATCTTCGGCGCGGAGGGCGTGGGCATCCTCCACCTCTCCGGCCTCATCGCCGCGATGAGCCCCGAGACGACGAAGGCCTGCCTCGCGCTCGCCCAGGCCGCGAAGAAGCACGGCACGCTCGTGAGCTTCGACCTCAACTACCGCGCGACGTTCTGGAAGGGGCGCGAGGACGAGCTTGCGGACGCCTTCCACCGGATCGCGTCCGTCGCCGACATCCTCGTCGGCAACGAGGAGGACTTCCAGCTCTGCCTCGGCTTCAAGGGCCCCGAGGCGGGCGGGAAGGACCTTTCCGGCAAGATCGCGAGCTTCAAGGAGATGATCGGCCAGGTCGCCGGGAAGTACCCGAACGCGAAGCTCTACGCGACGACGCTCCGCCAGGTCGTCTCGGCCGGCCGCCATCTCTGGGGCGCCATCGTGCGCGCCGACGGGGCGTGGCACGTCGAGGAGCCGCGCGAGATCGACGTGCTGGACCGCATCGGCGGCGGCGACGGCTTCACGGGCGGGCTTCTCTACGGCGTCCTCCAGGGCTGGGACGGCGCGAAGTGCGCCCAGTTCGGCTGGGCGGCGGGCGTGCTCGCGGCCTCGTCGCTGAACGACTACGCCGAACCCGCCGACGAAAGGCAGGTGTGGGACGTCTACGCCGGCAACGCCCGTGTCCAGCGCTAGTGGCGCGCCGAGGACGTCCCGTGGGCGATTTCGTGGGCGCGGCGCGCCGGGGACGTCGCGCCCTACCATGGGGCGGCGCGCCGGGGACGTCGCGCCCTACCATGGGTGCGGTCGGGGCCGACACGTGGTAGGGGCCGACGTCCTCGGCGGCCCGCGTACACGAGGCGTCCCGTGGGCGATTTCGTGTGGCGGCCCGCAGTCGGGTTGGCGCGCGATGTACCCGCGCCGCCCTCGGCGCGTGGCGCTGAAAAGATTCCCCCTCCCCCCGTGTCTCGTACAACGGCCACATTTCAGCGCCACGCGCCGAGGGCGGCGCGGGTACTTCGCGCGCTGGGCCGCGTGGGGACCGTGTGTGCCGGCCCCTATCCCCACCCCAACCTCTCGTCTGCTAAAACCTAAAACCTAAAACCTGAAACCTGAAACCGAGAACCTAAAATGATGGAACGAAACGCTCTCTTGGCATGCGCGCTGTCCGTGGCCTGCGCGCTGTTGGCGGCGGACGTGGCGCCGGCATCGGACGCGCTGCCGGCGGCGGACGTGGCGCTGGCGCCGGACGGCGAGGTCCGCACGCCCGCCGCCGCGCTCGCGCGGGCGCGCGCCCTGCGCGCCTCGGGCGCCGTGGCGGGGCGGCCCGTGGAGATCCGGGTGGCGCCTGGGCGCTACCACCTCGAAAAGCCGCTCACGTTCACGGCGGCGGACTCCGCCGTGCGCTTCCGGGGCGCCTCGCCGCTGACGACGGTCTTCGACGGCGGCCGCGCATTGCCGCCGTTCACGGTGGGCGCGGACGGCGTCTGGGAGACGGCGGCGCCGGACGGCCTCGCCTTCGACCAGCTCTGGGTGGGGGACCGCCGCGCCACGCGCGCCCGCTCGCCGAACCGCTTCTACCACTACATGCGGGAGGACGACGAGGCGTGCGCGACCCGCGCGTTCTTCGCCGACGCGGCCGACGTCGCGCCGCTCGCGCAGCTGCCGCCGGACGAGCTTGGGCGCGTCCTCGTCGCCGTCTGGCAGAGCTGGGACATGGGCTACGGGCGCGTCGAGTCGCTGGACGCGGCGACGGGCCGCGTCGTCCTGAAGCAGGGCATGAAGCGCCCGCTCTTCTTCTGGTGCGCGACGCGCCCCCGCTACGTGCTCGAGAACTTCCGCGCCGCGCTCGACGCGCCGGGCGAATGGTTCCACGACGTGAAGGCGCGGAAGGTCCTCTACGTCCCGCGCGAAGGGGAGAGCGTCGAACGGACCCGTGCCTACGTGCCGGCCGCGGCGTCGCTCGTCGTCTTCGCGGGCGACCGCGCGCGCGGGGAGGTCGTGCGCGACGTCGCCTTCGAGGGCGTCGGCTTCGAGCACACCGCGTTCCGGATCGGCCCGAAGGGCGTCTTCAACAGCCAGGCGGCGGCGAACGTGCAGGAGGGGGCGGTGACGGGGACGGGCGTGGAGGACCTCGCCTTCACGAACTGCCGCATCGCCCACACGGGCGCGCACGGGCTCTACCTCCGCGCCGGCTGCCGCCGCGTCGCCGTGCGGCACACGCGGGTGGAGGACCTGGGCGCGGGCGGCATCTACTTCGGCGGCGACAACCCCCGGGACCCGGCGAAGGCGGCCGGCGTCTCCTCGCACCTCGTCGTGGAGGACTCGATCGTCCGCCGCGGGGGGCGCGAGCTGCAGGCGGGCATCGGCGTGTGGATCGGCCACGCCCACGACTGCGCCGTCGTCCACAACGAGATCTGCGACTTCTTCTACACGGGCGTGTCGCTGGGCTGGACGTGGGGCTACGCGCCGACGGTCAACCGCGCCAACCGCATCGCCTTCAACCGCATCCACCACATCGGGCAGGGCGCGCTCTCCGACATGGGCGGCGTCTACACGCTCGGCGACAACGCGGGCAGCGAGGTGGCGAACAACTGGATCTGGGAGGTGAACGGCTACGCGGACAACGGGGCGCCCGCGTGGGGGCTCTACACGGACGAGGGCTCGCAGGGGCTCGTCTTCCGCGACAACCTCGTCGAGCGCTGCCGCGACGGCGCGATCCACCAGCACTACGGCCGCGAGAACGTCTACTCCAACAACCTCTTCCTCGCCTTCTCGAAGGCCGGCGCGTGGCGCTCGCGCGCCGAGGGCCACGTTACCGTCCGCGTGCTGAACAACGTCTTCTGGTGGACGGACCCCGAGGGCGCGGCCTATCGCGGCGGCGGCAGCTTCGAGTCGATGCGCGACGTCGTGGCGGACGGCAACGTCTACTGGTGCGCGGCGGGCGCCGTGAAGGGGACGGCGTTCAAGGGGGCGGACTGGGCGCGGTGGCGCGCGCAGGGCCACGACGCGCGGGGCGCCGTCGCCGACCCGCTCTTCGTCGACCCCGCGCGGGGCGACTGGCGCCTGCGCCCCGGCTCGCCCGCGCGCGCGGCCGGGTTCCGTCCGTTCGACTGGCGCGCGGCGGGCGTCTACGGCACGGACGCGGCGTGGCGGGCGTGCGCGGAGGAGCGGTGCTGGGACGACTTCGAGGACGCCCCGAAGGCGCCGAAGTACCGGCGCGAGCGGCTGCGGGTGGACTTCGAGCGCTTCCCGGTCGGAAACGTCCCCCACACGATGGGGGCGTTCGCGCCGCTCGACTGCAACCCCGGCCGTCCGGGGCAGGTGACGATCGTGGACGCCGACCCCGCGCAGGGGCGGCGGGCGCTCCGCTTCGCCGACGCGCCGGACCTGAAGCCGGACTGGGCGCCCATCGTCACGGCGAAGTGCGGCGTGGAGGCGGGCGTCGCGAAGCTCGCGTTCGCCGTCAAGGTCGAGGACGGGGCGACGCCGACCGTCGAGCTGCGCGACTATTCGGGGGACGGGCCGTACACGGTCGGGGCGCTCCTCGGCGTCCAGAAGGGTCGGTTCACGGCGAACGGACGCGACGTCTGCGCCGCGCGGCCGGGCGTCTGGCACGACGTGGCGCTCGCCCTGCCGCTTTCGGGCCCCCGGAGAGGCCGGTGGTCGCTCACCGTCACGCCCCGGGGCGGGACGCCCGTGCGGACGTCGTTCGCGTCCTTCCGCGACGCGCGCTTCAAGGCGCTCACGTGGATCGGCTTCATCTGCTACGGCGCGACGTCCTCCGTCTGGTACCTCGACGACATCCGCCTCGACACGGACCGTGAGGGGCAGGATTAAGACGGCGCGCGCGATTTTCCTGGTTTTTCGGCATTTCCCCCTTGCGCGCGCGCGGAAAAACCGTTATTCTATTGGCGTTGCGAGCGAAAGTCCGTCTCGCCTACTGAAAAGGAACGAACAACATGGCTAAGAAAGAACCGGTCCCGACTACAAAGAGCGGCCTGATGGTCGCGCTCGCCGCCGCTGGCGAGGTCAAGAAGGCGCAGGCCGTCGCGATCTACGACAAGCTCATCGAGCTTGCGTACGAGGGCGCCCGCCAGAACGAGAAGGGCTGGGTCATCCCCGGCCTCGGCAAGCTCCTGATCAAGAAGCAGGGCGCGCGCAAGGTCCGCAACCCGCAGACGGGCGAGGAGATCAAGAAGCCCGCGTGCAAGGTCGCGAAGTTCCGCCTCGCGAAGGCCGCGAAGGACGCGCTCGTTCCGCCGAAGGTGAAGAAGTAAGCCCGCCGCCGCGCGTGGCGCAGACGGCCGGCCGCCCTGGGGCGGCCGGCCGTCTTTGTCCCCTGCGCGCGGCCGCGCCGCGGAATGTGGTATACTGTGCGCATGAAGCCGATCGCCACCAACAATGCCGACTTCGAGACCCTGCGCAGGGCGGGCCAGATCTACGTCGACAAGACGGCGCACCTGCACCGCCTGATCACCGACCCGTCGCGTTCGTATTTCTTCTGGGCCGTCGGCCTCGCGTTCGACGCGAAGACGCGCCAGCTCGTGGACGCCGACGTCGAGAAGATCCAGTAGGGAAACCGGCATGGCGACAGGAAAGGAGCCGGCGGGCGTCTCGTTCCGCCACGTCGAGAAGGCCTACGCCGCGGGGCAGCCGCCGGCGGTGGACGACTTCACCCTCGACGTGAGGCCCGGCGAGTTCCTCGTGCTGGTGGGGCCGTCCGGCTGCGGCAAGTCGACGACGCTGCGCATGGTGGCCGGCCTGGAGCTGCCCACGGGCGGGTCGATCGCGATCGGCGGGCGCGACGTCACGTACCTGCCGCCCCGGGACCGCGACATCGCGATGGTCTTCCAGAACTACGCCCTCTACCCGCACATGACGGTGCGCGCGAACATGGGGTTCGCGCTGCGCCTCCGCCACGTGCCGAAGGACGAGATCGCGCGCCGCGTCGCCGCCGCCGCCGAGACGCTGGGGCTCGTCCCCTACCTGGACCGCCTGCCGAAGGCGCTCTCGGGCGGGCAGCGCCAGCGCGTGGCGCTCGGCCGCGCGATCGTGCGCGAGCCGGCGGTCTTCCTCTTCGACGAGCCCCTCTCCAACCTCGACGCGAAGATGCGCGTCGAGATGCGCGCCGAGATCGTGCGCCTCCACCACCGCCTCGGCGCGACGATGGTCTACGTCACGCACGACCAGGTGGAGGCGATGACGATGGGCGAGCGCATCGTCGTGATGAGCGGCGGGCGCATCCAGCAGGCCGCCGCGCCGCTGGAGGTCTACCACCGCCCGGCGAACCGCTTCGTCGCCTCGTTCATCGGCACGCCCCCGATGAACCTCGTGCCGCCCGGCGTCCTCGACCTCGGCCGCACCGTCGGCGTGCGGCCGGAGGCGGTGCGGGTGGAGCGGATGGAGGCGGGCGGGGAGGCCGGGAAGGGGGGGCTGCCCGCGACGGTCGACCTCGTCGAGCCGCTGGGCGCGGAGACGGTCGTGCATGCGGTCCTGGACCAGATGAACGTGCCGATGGCCGCGCGCGTGGCGGGCGACGCGCCGCCGCTGCGGCACGGCGAGCGGGTCCGGCTCGTGCCGGACCTGTCGAAGGCCGTCTATTTCGAGAATTGAGGGATTGGAGCGAAGAGGATGCGAGACGATTTGGAAGAATTGAAGGCGCTTGGGAAGAGCGTGGCGGCGACGGCGGACTACGATCCGTCGATGCTGGACGCCTTCGCGAACCGGCACCCGGAGCGCGACTACTGGGTGACGTTCACGTGCCCGGAGTTCACGACGCTCTGCCCGAAGACGGGGCAGCCCGACTTCGCGACGCTCACGATCCGCTACATCCCCGCGAAGCGCCTCGTCGAGTCGAAGTCCCTCAAGCTCTACCTCTTCGGCTTCCGCAGCCACGGCGACTTCCACGAGGACGTGGTGAACGTCGTCTACGACGACCTCGTGCGCCTCCTGAAGCCCAGGTACCTGGAGGTGTACGGGAAGTTCGCCGCGCGCGGCGGCATCTCCATCGACCCGTTCGTGAACGGCGGCGCGGGCGCGAAGTACCGTGCGCTTGCGCGGAGGCGCTTCGAGGCGTGGAAAGGGGTGCGGGACTGATGCACCGGGAAGGACGGCCGGTTCGGCGCACGGTTCCGCTGAACCTGATCATCGACGGGCGCCGGGCGCTCGTGGTCGGCGGCGGGCAGGTCGGGCGGCGCAAGGCGCGGGCCCTCCTGGAGGCGGGCGCGCAGGTCGAGCTCGTCTGCCCCGAGGCGGTGGAGGAGCTGCGCGCGCTCGCGGACGCGGGGCGCCTCCTCTGGACGCGGCGCGCCTTCCGCCCCGGCGACGTCGCCGGGCATCTCCTCGTCTTCGCCTGCACGGACGACAAGCACGCCAACCGCGCGATCCTCGACGAGGCGCGCCTCGCGCGCGTGCCCTGCTGCTGCGCGGACCTGAACTGGAGCGACGGCGACTTCACGACCCCCGCGACGGCGCGCCTCGGCGACCTCGTCGTCGCCGTCTCCACGAGCGGGCAGAACTGCCGGGGCGCGCGCGACGCCCGGAACGAGATCGTCGCGGCCCTGGGCGAGCGGCGCGACCTCGAGCTGCTCGTGCTGGGGACGAGCGACGCGCTCCTCCCCAGCCGCAAGCGCGCCCCCTACCACCTCCCCTCCGCCGAGCGCGCGGCGCTCGGCGCGCTCCTCACGCGCGTGCGGGGCGTGCGCGAGTTCTTCATCCTCAACACCTGCAGCCGCGTGGAGATTGTCGCCGTCGCCTCCCACGACCCGGGCGTCGCGGCCGTGCTGCGGCGCCTCGCGGGCTTCGACCGCCTGCTGCCGGAGGAGCGCTTCGAGCTGCGCGGCTTCGAGGCGTTCAAGCACCTGGCGCGCGTGGCGAGCGGGCTCGAGTCGTCGCTCCTCGGCGAGTTCCACATCGTCTCCCAGATGAAGGACGCGCTGGCGGAGGCGGAGGCGAACGCCTGGAGCGCGGGCGCGGTCCGCTTCACCGGCGCGGAGGTGCTGCGCGTCTCGAAGGCCGTGCGCCGCGCCGTGGAGGGGATGCTGCGCGTCGCGGAGATCGACCAGGTCGCCGTGCGCTACCTGAGCGTCCACGGCGGCCTCGACGCGAAGACGCGCGTCGCCGTGGTCGGCGCCGGCATGGTGGGGCGCGGCGCGGTGGAGGCGCTCGCGCGCACGGAGGCGCAGGTCACGTGGGTCTACCACGTCCACGAGCCGCAGACGGCGGGCCTCGCGAAGGCGGTGGACGTGGTGCAGCTCGCGCGGCTCGGCGAGGTCTTGAAGGAGGCGGACATCGTCCTCTCCGCCGTCGACGCCTCGCGCCCCGTCGTGACGCGGGAGATGTGCGCGGCGGTGGCGGGCCGCAACGTCCTCTTCGTGGACCTCGGCGTGCCGCGCAACGTCGACCCCTTCTACGACGACTGGGGGCACGGCGTGAACGTCGCCGACCTCGACGACCTCAAGCTCTGGCACCGCGTCAAGACCGGCACGCTCAACGACGTCCTCGCCCGCGCGGACGACGTCATCCGCGCGGAGTACAAGGCCATGCTGTAGCGCCCGCGCGGCCCGCCGTCACTGCCCGGCCATCGAGAGCGCGTTGCTCGCGAAGAAGGGGTCGCTCGTGAAGCGGCAGCCGAGGCGGCGGAGGCCGGCCTGGTCGCCGGGCGGCGCGATGTGGGTGAGGTGGACCTCGCAGCCGCGCAGCTCGGCGAGCTTCTCGGTGGCGATGGCGGCGGCGGGGTTCGTGGTGCAGGAGACCGCGAGGCCGATCAGCGCCTCGTCCAGGTTGAGCGAGGTGAAGCCGCCCTTGAGGATGTCGCGCTTCATGTGCGCGATGGACTGGATGATGTTCGGGGCGATGAGGTGGATCTGCCTGGGGATGCCGGCGAGGAGCTTGACGGCGTTGAGGACCATGGCGGCGGTCGCGTGCAGCTCGTCCGAGTTGTGGCCGGTGACGATGCGCCCGTCCCGCAGCAGGATGGCCGCGCCGGAGACGACGGAGCCGCCGGCCTTGCCCTTGCTGGCCTCGCGGGCGTCCTGCGCGGCCTGGCGGGCGGCCTCGACGGGGATGCGGTCCTCGTTGCGCAGGTCGAGCTTGTGCATGAGGGCGTCCACGCGGGCGACGGACTCGCGGTCCGTCAGGCCCATCGCGAAGTCGCAGAGGTAGCGGAGGTTGCGGCGGACGACCTCCTGGCGGGAGGCCTCCTGCACGACGGCGTCGTCGACGATGCCGAAGCCGATGCGGTTCACGCCCATGTCGGTGGGGGACCTGTAGGGGCACTCGCCGCCCGTCATCTTCTCCCAGATGGCGCGGAGAAGGGGGTAGGCCTCGACGTCGCGGTTGTAGTTGACGGCCGTCTTCCCGTACGCCTGGAGGTGGTACGGGTCGATCATGTTGAAGTCCTTGAGGTCGATCGTGGCGGCCTCGTAGGCGACGTTGAGGGGGTGCTCGAGGGGCATGTTCCAGACGGGGAACGACTCGAACTTCGAGTAGCCGGCCTTGCGGCCCTGGCGGGACTCGTGGTAGATCTGGGAGAGGCAGGTGGCGAACTTGCCCGAGCCGGGCCCGGGCGCCGTGACGACGACGATGGGGCGCTCGGTGGGCACGGCGTCGTTCTTGCCGTAGCCGGCGTCGGAGACGATCGTCGCGACGTCGGCGGGGTAGCCCTGCGTGACGTAGTGGAACCACACGCTCACGCCGCGGTTCTCGAGGCGCTGGCGGAACTGGAGGGCGGCGGGCTGCCCGGCGTAGCGGGTGATGACGATGCCGCGCACGAGGAGGCCGAGGCCCTTGAGGTCGTCGATCAGCTTCATCGCGTCGTCGGCGTAGGAGATGCCGAAGTCCGCGCGCATCTTCTTGTGCTCGATGTCGCCCGAGTAGATGCAGAGCAGGATCTCGGCCTGGTCGCCGAGGGACTGGAGGAGGCGCAGCTTGACGTTCGGGTCGTAGCCGGGCAGGCAGCGCGCGGCGTGCAGGTCGTTCATCAGCTTGCCGCCGAACTCCAGGTAGAGCTTGCCGAAGCGCGCCGCGCGGCGGCGGATCTCCTCGGACTGTTCGGCCAGGTACTTCTCGTTGTCAAAGCCAAGTTTCATCGCGCGCCCGTTCCCGTCTGTTCCCCCTCAGCCGTTGATTTCCTTGAGGATGGCGGCGATCTTCTCCCTGCACCGCCCGCAGCCGCCGCCCGCCTTCGTGAAGTTCGTCACCTCCTCGACGGTCGTGAGGGCGTTCTCGGCGATGACGCGGCGCACCTCGTTCTCCGAGACGCTGTAGCACGTGCAGAGCGTCGTGTCCTCCAGGTTGCGGTCGGCGTTCGCGCCCGTCCTGAAGTTCTTGATGGCGGCCTCGAGGGCTTCGCGGCCCATGACGGAGCAGTGCATCTTCTGGGGCGGCAGGCCGCCGAGGTAGTCGGCGATCTCCTTGTTCGTGATTTTGGAGGCCTCTTCGAGCGTCTTGCCGATCACCATCTCGGTGAGGGCGGAGGAGGAGGCGATGGCGCTCGCGCAGCCGAAGGTCTGGAACTTGGCGTCGGCGATGCGCCCGTCGGGGCCGAGCTTGAACTGGAAGGTGAGGGCGTCGCCGCAGGCGAGCGAGCCGACGGTGGCGGAGCCGTCGGGCTTGTCGATGGCGCCGACGTTCCGCGGGTTGCGGAAGTGGTCCATCATCTTGTCGGAATAGTTCCACATGGTGTGCAGGTCCTTGCTCAGGAAAAAACGGGGGAGAGTATATCACATTTTACGGGCGCAGATGGCCGAGGAAGTCGTCCTCGGCCCGCTTGAGGGCGGCGTGCATGGCCTCGGCGTCGGGGGCGTCGCGCAGGTCCGTGAGGAGGGCGGTGCCGTGGGCGAGCAGGCAGAGGCGGGCGAGGATGTGGAGGTGGAGGGCGTGGTCCGTGCAGCAGATGAGGAAGAAGAGGTCGGTGCCCGTGCCGTCCTGCGAGCCGAAGAAGACGGGGCGCACGGCGCGGCCGAGGGCGAGGAAGGTCTCCTGGAAGAGGTAGGGGTCGTGGTAGCGGGGGTGCAGGAAGGCGACGCCGCCGCCGGCGGCGGTGGAGGCGACCTCCTCGCGGGCGCTGAGCTCGGCGAAGAGGGTCTCGGGGTCGTAGAGGAGGCCGGTGGAGTCCGCGAAGTCCGTCATGTCGCGCAGCACGCCGGCGCGGCCCTTGGCGGTGAGGGCGGGGGCGATCGTTCCGGGGCGGAGCAGGTCGGCGACGCGGAGGTCGTGGCCGTCGGCGCGGCGGCGCTCCGTCATCGCGGCCGTGTGCTCGGCCGTCAGGGCCTTGTCGTTCAGCGCGATGAGGCGGCGCTGGGCCCACTCGTCCAGCACGCGGTGCTCGAAGAAGTAGAGGTCGCCGCGCTTGACGCTCCCGACCTCGCCGCGCTGCGCGAAATGGCGCAGCTCGTTCTCCGGCATGTGCAGGTGCGCCGCCGCGCTCTTCTGGTCCATCAGGCGATTGTAGTCCATGCCGCGTATTCTACCACATTTGCGGGAAGGACGCAGGGCGGGCATCTTGTGCTATACTATCCGGACCGACGCAACACGCACAGGACGCAATGAAACACGCACAGACAGTTCTCTTCCTCGGCGACGGCATGGCCGACGAGCCCCTCGCCGAACTGGGCGGCCGCACGCCGCTCCAGGCCGCACGGACCCCCAACATGGACTGGATCGCCGCGCACGGGCGCTGCGGCCGGATGCTCACGCTTCCCGACGGCTTCCCGACCTCGAGCGACGTGGCGAACATGAGCGTCCTGGGCGGCGACCTCGCGACGGAGCTCTGCGGGCGCGGCCCCCTGGAGGCCGCGAGCCAGGGCATCGCGATGGGCCCCGACGACGTCGTCTTCCGCCTCAACCTCGTCACGGTGGCCCCCGACGGCACGCTGAAGGACTTCGCCGGCGGGCACGTCGGCGAGGCCGAGCAGAAGGAGGCGGTCGCGCTCCTGAACGCGCAGGTCGCCGACGGCTGGAAGGGCCATGCGGGCGAATGGATCCGCTTCTACCCCGGCGTGAGCTACCGCAACCTCGTGCTGCTGCACGGCCCCGCGTTCAGCGGCGCGGACGTGGCGTACGACAAGCCGGACGACAACGCCGGCAGCCCCGTGGCGGAGCACCTGCCGCGCGCGAAGGCCCCGGCGGGCGAATACACCGCGCAGGTCCTGCGCGACATCGTCGCCCGCGCGGCGGCGGCGCTGAAGGGGCGCGGCGCGAACGGCGTCTGGCCGTGGAGCGGCGGCAAGGCCGGCGCGATCCACTCCGTCTCGGCGCGCTACGGCGCGCGCTGCGCGATCGTCGCGGCGGTGGACGTGATCAACGGCCTCGGCCGCACGATGGGGCTCGACGTCATCCCCGTCCCCGGCGCGACGGGCTACATCGACACGAACTACGAGGGAAAGGCCGACGCGGCGATCAAGGCGATCCGCGACGGCTACGACTTCGTCTACGTCCACATCGAGGCGACGGACGAGGTGAGCCACGCGCAGGACCTCAGGCTGAAGATCCAGGCGCTGGAGGACTTCGACGGGCGGCTCATCGGCCGCGTGCGCGCCGCGCTCGGCGACGCGGCGGGCTACTGCGTCCTGCCGGACCACCCCGTGCCGATCCGACTCGGCAAGCACACCCGCACGCCCGTCCCCGTGGCCGTCTACCAGCCCGGCGTGGCGCCGGACGCCGTGCAGGCCTACGACGAGGCGGCGTGCGCGACGGGTGCGCTCGGCCTCCTGAAGGGCGGCGAGCTGATGGACCTCCTGCTGGGGGAGCGGGGCGGGAATTAAGTAGTTAAGTAGTTAAGTAGTTAAGTAGTTAAGTGGTTAAGTGGTTAAGTGGTTAAGTGGTTAAGTGGTTAAGTGGCTAAGTGGCTAAGTGGCTAAGTGGCTAAGTTGTCAAGCTGAAGGGAGTCTGGAGATGAAGGAAAAGAAGATGAAGCTGGTTCTGGCGGCCGTGGCCGCCTGCGGGCTCGCGGCCGGCGCGGGCGAAACCGTGCTGTGGCCCTCGCCGCTGGCGGAGATGAAGGCCCAGAGCGATTCGACGCTCGCCTTCGCCCCCGACGGGGCGGCCGTCGTGCAGACGGGCACGAAGGCGAGCTGGCCGGGGATGCGCATGGACTTCAGGTCCGGCACGATGGACCTCTCCGCCTACGGCCGCCTCACGGTCGCCCTGAGCAACACGACGGACCGCACGCGCACCGTCAACCTGAGCGTGAAGGGGAAGACCCACCAGGGGCAGAGCCCGGGCGGCAGCCTCACGCTCAAGCCGCACGAGGCGGGCGAGCTGGCGGTGGACCTGCGCAACATGCCGTGGACGCTCGACGCGCCGCTCGCCCTGGAGGGCATGAACGGCAAGCCGTCCATGAAGGGCGGCACCACGTTCGACCTGCGCCAGACGCACTCCTTCCACATCTTCTACAACCGCGACGGCGTCGCGAGCGGCTTCAGCGTGCGGCGCGTCGCCGTCTCGGGCGGGGGGAAGGAGCAGAAGACCCTCCCGGCGGCGACGTTCCTGCCGTTCGTCGACCGGTTCGGCCAGTTCAGGCACGACGACTGGCCGGGCAAGATCCACGACGAGGCCGAGCTGAAGGCCGCGAAGGAGGCCGAGGACGCCTGGCTCGCGGCGCACCCCGAGAGCCCCATCCCCGCCTGCGACCAGTACGGCGGCTGGGCGGCCGGCCCGCAGCTGCGCGCGACCGGCTTCTTCCGCACCGAGAAGGTGAACGGCAAGTGGTGGCTCGTCGATCCCGCCGGGCGCCTCTTCTTCTCGCACGGCGTGGACTGCGTGCGCGTCGGCGCCGAGACGGGCGTCGGCTTCCGCGAATCGTACTTCGAGTGGATCCCCGAAAAGGCGGACCCCGTCTTCGGCGGCTTCCTCGGCACGGCGACGTGGCCGGCGGCGCACGGCTTCTACAAGCAGCCCGAGCACGTGCCCTACGCGACGTTCAGCTTCGGCCGCGCGAACGCCCGGCGGAAGTACGGGCCCGGCTGGGCCGCCTTCGTGCGGGCGCGCGCGCACGACCGCATCCGCGCCTGGGGCCTCAACACGGTCGCGAACTGGAGCGACCCGGCCGTCTACCGCATGGCGAAGACGCCCTACACGGCGACGTTCTCGACGCGCGGCCCCGTCATCGAGGGCTCCTCGGGCTGGTGGGGCAAGCTGCGCGACCCCTTCGCGCCCGCCTTCGTCGCGAACGCCCGCCAGTCGGCCGCCGACGAGGCGAAGCGCACGGGGACGGACCCCTGGTGCATCGGCTGGTTCGTGGACAACGAGCTGAGCTGGGGCCACGACAACCGCGACCTCGCGCGCGCCGTGCTGCGCTCCCCCGCCGCGCAGCCCGCGAAGCAGGCCTTCCGGGACGCCCTCCGGGAGAAGTACGGCACGGCCGCGCAGCTCGACGCCGCCTGGGGCACGTCCTACGGCTCCTGGGACGGCTTCCTCGCCTGCACGAACGCCCTCGACGAGGCAAAGGCCGGCGCCGACCTCGAGGACCTGCACCGCCGCGTCGTGGCGCAGTACTTCCGCGTCATCCGCGACGCGATCAAGGCGGCGGCCCCGGACCGCCTCTACCTCGGCACGCGCATCGCCTGGGGCGCGGACGTGATCTACGAGGAGAGCGCGCGCTTCTGCGACGTCGTGAGCGTCAACATCTACAACCGCCGCCCCGTGAAGGACCTGCCCGCGACCGCCATCGACAAGCCGCTCATCAACGGCGAGTTCCACTTCGGCGCCCTCGACCGGGGCATGTTCCACACGGGCCTCGTGGGCACGCGCGACCAGGCCGAGCGCGCGCAGTGCTACCGCGACTTCCTGAACGCCTGCCTCGACCACCCGCGCTTCGTCGGCACGCACTGGTTCCAGTGGCAGGACCAGGCGCTCACCGGCCGCTCGGACGGCGAGAACTACCAGATCGGCTTCGTCACCGTCACCGACACGCCCTACCCGGAGCTCGTCGAGGCCGCGCGCGACATCGGCGCGACCATGTACGCCCGCCGCTGGGGCGCGGAAGGGGCGGGCGCGAAATGACCGTCACGCTGAAGGTCGAGAAGAACGTCTACGGCGGGGACGGCCTCGGCCGCCTCGGCGACGGGCGCGTCTGCTTCGTGCCGGGCGCGTTCGAGGGCGAGACCGTGCTGGCCGAGATCGTGGAGCAGAAGAAGCGCTACGTGAAGGCCCGCCTCGCGGAGGTCGTGGAGCCCTCGCCCGACCGGCGGGACCCGGGCGCGGCCGTGCCGGGCATGGTCTACGCGGCCGTCTCCTACGAGGCCGAGGTGCGGATGAAGCGCGACCAGCTCGCGAACTTCCTCCAGAAGGCGGCGCCCGGCGCGCCGCCGCCCGTCGCCGTCCCCGCGCCGCAGCCGCTCCGCTACCGCAGCAAGGCCGTCTACCACACGGAACGGCGGAACGGGGCGTGGGCGATCGGCTACCGGACGGAGCCGGAGCACCGCGTCGTCGACGTGCCGCAGGACCCGCTCGCGTGCCCGGAGATCAACGCCGAGCTGCCGAACATCCGCGCGGGCGTCCTCGCGCTCCTCACGCAGGGGGCGAAGGCCGCGCGCCAGAGCGCGCGGGCCGCCGACAACGTGACGGTGCGCTGGACGCCCATCGACGGCGTGACGTGGTGGCTCGGCGAGCCGCCGCGCGGCCTCGAGCTCCACGAGACGACGGACGGGCGGCGCTTCCGCGTGGCGGCCGGCGGCTTCTACCAGGTCAACCCGCCCGTCGCGGACCTGCTCGCGAAGGCCGTGCGGGAGGCGTATGCGGCGGGCGCCGCCGAGGCCCCCCACGTCCTCGACCTCTACAGCGGCGTGGGCGTGCTCGGCCTCTGCTGCCTCGCGGGCGGCGCGGCCGCCGCCGCCGAGCCGCCGCGCCTCGTCGGCGTGGAGAGCGACCGGGCCGCCGTCGCGAGCGCGAAGCGCAACGCCGAGGCCCTGCGCGTGCCGGCGAACTTCTTCTGCGAGCGGGTGGGCGCGAGCCTCGGGCGGATCAAGGCGGGGCCGCGGCACACCGTGATCGCCGACCCGCCGCGCGGCGGCATGGAGCCGAACGTGCCGGGCTGGCTCGCGAACCGCCCGGCGCGGCGCATCCTCTACGTGAGCTGCGACCCGGCGACCCTCGCGCGCGACCTCGCGGCGCTCGCGAAAGCCTACGCGGTGCGCGACGTGCGGCTCTTCGACATGTTCCCGCGCACGGCGCGCTTCGAGACGCTGGTGACGCTCGAGCGGAAGGAGCGGGAACGGGCGTGAAGCCGACCGTCGACCACCGCGCGCGCAAGCAGGAGATCATCGCGAACGCCATCCGGCTCTTCGCGCGGCTCGGCTACCGGGACGTCTCCTTCCGCGAGATCGCGGAGGCGTGCGGCGTCGCGCGCACCGTCATCTACCGCTACTTCCGAAACAAGCGCCAGGTCTTCGACGGGGCCGTCGTCCTCGTGCTGGGGCGCATCGTGCAGAAGCACGCCGAGATCGTCCACTCGAAGCTCC
This sequence comes from Clostridiales bacterium CCNA10, assembly GCA_963618935.1. Lineage (GTDB taxonomy): Bacteria > Verrucomicrobiota > Kiritimatiellia > RFP12 > UBA1067 > RUG572. The sequence goes on from CAVEVC010000106.1 coordinate 25,816, forward strand.
CCGCCGCCGTCCGCCTGCGGCAGATCTGCACCGTCGTGACGGCGACGCTCTTCGACAACCGCGACTTCCTCTGCGTGGTCATCGACTACGTGATGGCCATGCGGCGCGCGAACCACGACATGGCGCGGCGCATCATGCAGTTCACGATCGGCCTCAAGCGCATCATCCACACCCTGCTCACCCTCGGCGTGCGCCACGGGGAGTTCCGAGAAGACCTCAACACGGACGTGATGACGGACATCCTCTACGCGCAGTTCGAGAGCGCCGTCCTGCGCCTCGGCGTGAGCGGCGACGCCGTCCAGGCGGACGTCCTCGACCGCATCGACGAGATCCTGAAGGGGATGGAGCGGAAATGACCCCCGCCTGGTCCATCCTCCCCGACGAGTGGCGGCCGATCCTCGCCTCGCGCGGCCTGCGCGCCTTCCGCGCCGACCAGATCCTCCAGGCCCTCTACCGCGACTGGATCCAGGACTGGGACGCGGCGACGACGCTGCCGAAGGACGTCCGCGACGCGCTCAAGCGCGAGTTCCCCCTCCACGTCCCCGCCGTGCGCGCGGAGGACCGCGCCGCCGACGGCACGGTGAAGCTCCTCCTCGGCCTCGCCGACGGCCAGGCCGTCGAGACCGTCGTCATCCCCGCGCAGGGCCGCCTCACGCAGTGCGTCTCCACCCAGGTCGGCTGCGCGATGGGCTGCGCGTTCTGCGCGAGCGGCAGCCGCGGCCTCGTGCGCTCGCTCGCGGCCGACGAGATCGTCGCCCAGGTCATGACGGCCCAGCGCCTCTTCGCGACGCCCGAGAACCGCCGCCAGGGCTCGGGCCTCTGCCTCACGAACCTCGTCGTGATGGGCATGGGCGAGCCGTTCGCGAACTACGACGCGACGCTCCGCGCGCTGAAGCTCCTCAACGCGGGGAAGGGCCCCAACCTCGGCGCGCGCCACATCACGCTCTCCACCTGCGGCGTCGTGCCGGGCTTCGCGAAGCTCGCGGCCGAAGGCCTCCAGTTCGAGCTCTCCGTCTCGCTCCACGCGCCGGACGACGCGCTCCGCTCGCAGCTCATGCCCGTCAACCGCCGCTGGCCGCTCGACGAGCTGCTGGCGGCGTGCCGCGCCTACACGCGCGCGACGGGGCGCGTGATCACCTTCGAGTACACGCTCGTGAAGGGCCTGAACGACTCGCGCGCGTGCGCCGAGGCCCTGGCGCGCCGCCTGAAGGCCCTCCCGGGCTGCAAGGTGAACCTGATCCCGCTTTCGCCCGTGGCGCACCGGCCCGACTTCGAGACGCCGGACGAGGCGGCGCAGCTCGCCTTCCTCGACGTGCTCATGAAGGCGCGCATCCAGACGATGCTGCGCCGCAGCCGGGGCCGGGACGTCGCCGCCGCATGCGGGCAGCTGCGCCTGCGCGCGCTCGCGCGCGGCGCGGAGGCGGGGGAGGCCGTTCCAAAGGAAGGATGACGGGGAAAGGACGACGATGAAAAGGACGACGACGATGAGACGACGGGCTTTGAGGCTGCTGGCCGCCGTCTGCGCACTGGCGTGCGCGGGGATGGCGCGGGCCGCGACGGGCGGCGAGGCCTACGACGTGGTCGTGGCGGGCGGCACGTCCTACGGCGTGGCGGCGGCGGTGGAGGCCGCGAAGGGCGGCGCGCGCGTCTGCCTCGTGGCGCCGCGCGCCGCCCTCGGCGAGGACCTGGCCGGGACGCTGCGCCTGAAGCCTGCGGACGGCGCGGCCCTGCCCGCCGACCTGCGCGCGCGCCTCTACGCGGCGAACCCCGCCGCGCGGAACGCCTTCGGCGGCGCGACGCCGCTCCAGGTCAAGAAGGCGCTCGACGCGGCGCTCATCGAGGCGGGCGTGGCGTTCCGCTGCTGGACGCAGCCGTGCGAGATCGCGGCGGGGGACGACGGCGCCGTGACGGGCCTGTGGGTGGCCGGACGCGACGGCCGCCGGCTCGTGCGGGCGAAGGCCGTCGTCGACGCGACGCCGCTCGCGGGCCTCGCGCGCCGCGCGGGCGTGCTGCCGCCGCTTCCGGGCGGCACGTACACGGTCGTGCGCCACGTCATTTCGGGGACGCGCCCGGAGGCGCAGGGCCTGACGGCCGCGGCGGCGAGCGACGTCGAGCGGATCCCGCTCACGGAGAAGCAGCCCCAGCTGCGCCCCGCGCCGGACCTGCCGGACGTCATCGACGCGCGCCTGTGGCGCTGCGAGAAGGCCTGCACGCTCGCCGACGGCTCGGCGCGCGCCTTCGCGCGCCTGGAGCAGGAGATGCGCGACGCGACGTGGACGCGCGACCAGGTGGACGCGGGGGACTTCTGCTTCTTCGCGCAGCCGCCCGCCGGATGCGGCCGGGCGCACCGGATCACGCGCGTGCCGCCGCGCGCGGCGCCGCCCGCGCCGCCGACGCTCGCGGAGGTGGACGTGCTCGTGGTGGGGGGCGGCACGGCCGGCGCGCCCGCCGCGATCGCCGCCGCGCGCAAGGGCCTGAAGACGCTCTGCGTCGAGTACGCGGGGCGCCTCGGCGGCGTGATGACGGAGGGGGCGATCGGCCTCTACTGCTTCGGCCTCCGGCGCGGCTTCACGGCGGAGCTCGACGCGGCGCTCAGGACGATGGGCGGCGTCTACGGGGTCTGCAAGGCGGAGTGGTTCCGCGCCGAGGCGCGCAAGGCGGGCGCGGAGATCTGGCTCTGCGCGCAGGCGACGGGCGCCGTGGTGGAAGGGGGGCGCGTCGTGGGCGCGGCCGTGGCGATGGCGGACGGCACGTACGGCGTCGTGCGGGCGAAGGCCGTCGTCGACGCGACGGGCTACGCCCTCCTCGCGGCGTCGGCGGGGGAGCGCACGGAGTTCCTCTCGGCGGACGAGATCTCCGTGCAGGGCGCGGGCTCCACGCCCCGGCTCCTCGGGCGCAGCTACCAGAACACGGACGCCCTCTTCGTGGACGACACGGACCCGGCCGACATCTCGTATGAATGGCTGCGGGCGCGCACGAGCTTCGGCCCGCACGTCTGGGACCAGGCCGCCGTCGTCAACAGCCGCGAGCGCCGCCGGATGCACGGCGCCTACTACGTGACGGTGCAGGACGCGATGGGCGGGCGGAACTACCCGGACCTCATCGGCGTGACGCACTCGAACTTCGACACGCACGGCCAGACCGTCGATCCGCAGTTCTTCGTGGAGGACCCCGGCCACAAGGGGCGCAGCGTGAACCTGCCCTACCGCGCGCTGCTGCCGGCGAAGGTGGACGGCCTGCTCGTGACGGGCCTCGGCATGAGCGCGCACCGCGACGCGATGCCGATCCTGCGGATGCAGCCCGACGTCCAGAACCAGGGCTACGCGGCGGGGCTCGCCGCCGCCCAGGCCGTGCGGACGGGCGTGGCCCTGCGCGCGATCGACGTGAAGGCGCTGCAGCGCGCGCTGGTCGGGAAGGGGATCCTGCGCGCGGAGGAGCTGAAGGCGCCCGAGGGGTTCCCGCTCTCGGACGAGGAGCTGGCGGCCGCGGTGGACGCGCTCGGAAAGGACTACCGGGACCTCGCGAAGGTGCTGTCCGACCGGGCGCGGGCGCGTCCGCTCCTGGAGCGGGCGTATGCGGCGGCGGCGGACGCGGGGGCGAAGCGCGTCTACGCGCACGTGCTCGGCCTCGTGGGGAGCGCGTCGGGCTGGAAGGAGCTCGTCGCGGCGCTCGACGGGGCGTCCGCCTGGGACGCGGGATGGAACTTCCGGGGGATGCACCAGTTCGGGCGGAGCGTGAGCTGGATGGACAGCTACCTCATCGCGCTCGGGGCGGGCGGCCGCGCGCTGAAGGGGAACGCGGCGGTGGTCGAGGCCGTCCGCCGCAAGGCGGCCCTCCTCACGGGCGAGAGCCGCTACTCCCACTTCCGCGCCGTCGCGAAGGCGGCGGAGGGGATCGGCGACCCGGCGCTCGCGCCCGACCTCGCGCGCCTCCTCGCCCTGCCGAAGGTGGGCGCTCACGCCCTCGCGCCGCGCGCGGTGCCGCCGATCGCGGGGTACGAGAAGGACATCTCGCACCTCGGCGTCGCGGACCAGGAGCGCAGCGACTGCCTGCGCGAGCTCTCCGTGGCGCGGGCGCTCTTCCGCCTCGGCGACCCCACCGGCGCGGCGCGGAAGACGCTGGAGGCCTACGCGGCCGACCCCCGCCGCGTCTACGCGGCCCACGCCCGCGCGGTCCTCTCGGGGAGATTAAGTGATTAAGTAGTTAAGTGGTTAAGTAGTTAAGTGGTTAAGTAGTTAAGTGGTTAAGTAGTTAAGTTTAGGAGGGCAAGAGGATGAAGAAGATGGTGTTCATGGCCGCGCTGGCGGCGGCTGTCGGGCTGGCGGCCGCGCCGCGGCCGCTGGACCTCAACGGGTCCTGGGAGTTCCGCTTCGAGGAGGGGAAGAGCTGGAAGGAGGCGGACCCGGCGTTCGCCGCGACGGACCGCATCGTGGTGCCGGGCTGCTTCGACGCGATGCCGAAGTGGTTCATGAAGCGCGGCACGGGCCACTACCGCCGCACGTTCACCCTCGACGCGCCGGTGGAGAACGCCTGGCTCGTCGTGGACGGCCTGGGCCTCTACGGCACGTTCCGGATCGACGGGCGCGAGATCGGCACGGACGCGCTGCCCTGGAGCCGCGTCGAGATCCCCACCGGCCCCCTCGCCGCCGGCACGCACACGCTCTTCGCCGCCGTGGACAACCGCTTCGACTGGAGCTACCAGAAGCTCGTGCGCACCTACTACGACTTCCACTGCTGGGGCGGCTTCTTCCACGGCGTCTCCCTCGCGTTCGACAACCGGAAGCTCTTCGTGCGCACGCGCGACTACAGGACGGGCACGGTCGAGGTCGAGGCCGTGAATTTCAGGTCGGCGGACTTCGACGCGACGCTCGTCTTCGACGGCACGAACACGCTCGCCGCCGCCTTCCGGGGCGGCCGCGCCACCGTCGCGGTGCCGGGATTCCGCCTCTGGTCGCCGGAGCATCCCAACCTCCACACGCTCGCCCTGCGGGAGGCCGCCGGCCCCGCCCTCTCCACCCGCTTCGGCATCCGCACGGTCGAGGCGAAGAACGGCGGCCTCTACCTCAACGGCGAGCGGATCTTCCTGAAGGGCGCGAACCGCCACGACCAGTTCCTCCTCCAGGGCGCCGCGACGCCGGAGGGCGTGATGCTCGCCGACATCCAGAACCTCAAGGCAATGGGCGGCAACTTCTTCCGTGGCGCCCACTACCCGCAGGCCCGGCGCTTCCTCGACCTCTGCGACGAGCAGGGCGTGCTCGTGTGGGAGGAGTCGCTGGGGTGGGGCAACGGGCAGGCCTACACCTACAAGCGCATCGACGGCAACAACGAGCTGAAGGACCCCGCCTTCGTCGCGCGGCAGCTGGAGCAGACGACGCTCATGGTGCGCAACAGCTTCAACCACCCGTCCGTCATCATCTTCGCCTTCATGAACGAGTGCAGCAGCGGCACGCCGGAGTGCAAGGCCGTGGCGGACCAGCTGATCGCGGCGATCAGGAAGGAGGATTCCGGCCGCCTCGTCACGTTCGCCTGCAACATGATCGCCTCCGACATCTGCAACGAGAACACCGACCTCATCGCGTTCAACACCTACCCCGGCACGATCAACGGCTACCCGGGCCTCCACGACGAGCTCGTCGAGAAGATGCGCAACATGAAGGGGCACGGCATCGACTGGGCGGTGGCGCACTTCCAGAAGAAGTACCCCGGCAAGACGATCATCATCTCCGAGATGGGCACGGCGGGCCTCTACGGCCACCGCGACCCCTCCGCGCCCGTCGAGAGCGAGGACTTCCAGGACGAGCACAACGGCATCGTCGCCGAGGCGGTGTGGGCGAACCCGGGGCTTGCGGGCATCGCCTACTGGCAGTATTTCGACACGCGCACGTGCGGGCGCGAATGCACGCAGGACGGCAAGAAGCACGTCGCGATGAGCTTCGCGGGCCTCTTCGACTGCTACCGCCGCCCGAAGCGCGCCGTCCGCACGCTCTCGGACTGGTTCCGCAACAAAAAGCCGGCCAACCTCTCCGCCCCCTGACGGCCTGGCGCGCAATGTACCCGCGCCGCCCCCGGCGCGTGGCGCCCGAGAGCGGTTGGGACGGCACGCGGGAGGGTCGCGCTTGTCGCGACCGATACTTCCTCTTGCGCGAGGGGGTTGCGCGGGGCGGCGGGATGTGGTATCATGAACCCGAAGTGGCGGGGGCGGCAGATGGGCCGCCTCCCGCAAACGCCTCTCGGCACCAAGAAAGGAATGAACTCCATGACGCAGAAAATCATGTGGGCGGCGGTGGCGACCGTCTGTGCGGCAACGGCATCGGCGGCGGACATCTACGTGTCCCTCTCCACCGGCAAGAACAAGAACGCGGGCACGAAGGAGGCCCCGCTCAAGAACCTCTGGAAGGCCCTTGAAACGGCCGAGACGGGCGACGTCATCCACGTCGCCGAGGGCAGCTACCCCGGAAAGATGAAGTGCGGCTGGTTCATGATGACGAAGCCCGTCTCGATCATCGGCGGCTATTCGGCGGACTTCGCGGCGCGCGACCCGCTCGCGCACCGGACGCTCTTCCAGCCCGCGAACGAGCACAACGACAAGAAGGGCGCCGGGCGCGGCATCCTCCACCTCGAGTTCGAGAAGTCGCCCGCAAAGGCCCCGAAGGGCTTCAAGATGACGCTCGACGGCCTCATCTTCGACGACGGCTTCGCGTCCAGCTACCACGCGACGAAGGGCAAGCCGGAGGGCTTCGACACCGGCATGTGGCTGCAGGGCCCGGCGAAGAACCCCGCCGACAAGTGCGTCAGCGCCGACCGCTACTGCATCTACTCCGCCACGGCCTCGCGCGCCGAGGGCGACATCGAGATCAAGAACTGCGCGTTCATCAACGGATCGAACATGGGCGTCAACCTCAACTGGTATTCGGGCGAGGTCGAGATCGAGAACTGCGTGTTCGTCAACAACCGCCTCATCGGCGCGAACGTCAACTGCACCAACCCGAAGATGGCCGTGAAGTTCGAGTTCAAGAACAACACCGTCCTCTTCACCTGGACGACGAAGAACGACCTCCAGGGCATGGGCTACGGCGTGCGCACGAACACGAAGGTTGAGAGCGAGGTCGTGGACAACGTGATCGGACTCAACGTGATGAGCGGACTCGACAACACGATGGGCAACCCGAAGGACAAGAAGATCAAGATCGACGGCAACGTCTTCTTCCTCAACCGCGAGAGCGACGTCCAGATGACGATTTCGCCCTCCATCGCGAAGGTGCGCGTGGACGGTTTCGAGGATCTTGAGGGCACGGACGGCATCGAGTCCATCGATGGCAACGTCGACCTCAAGGACCCGAAGACGTTCGAGGGGCGCATCGACGCGAAATACCTCAACGCCTTCCTGTCGATGAAGTATTCCGAGACGACGAAGCTCGACGAGGGCAAGTGCAACGCGCTGCGCTCGGTGCTGGGGCTGCCGCTGCAGGGCACGATCACCACGCAGTGCGACATGTACGCGAACCGCTATCCGTGGGAGACGGCGCTGAAGCTCTTCGGCGCGATCCCCGGCAAGGGCGCGCAGACGGTCAAGTGAACATCCCGTGAACGGACAAAGGAAAGGCGGTAGACAATGGCGGTAACGGAAACGACGACGGAATCGTGGGGCACGCGCCTGGGGAAGTCCATCAAGGGCGTCCTGGTCGGGCTCGGCCTCTTCATCCTGGGCTTCCCGGTGCTCTTCTGGAACGAGGGCAACTCGGTCCGGACGGCGAAGGCCCTTGACGAGGGCGAGGGCGCATGCGTCTCGCTCGAGTCGAACGAGCGGGTCGACCCCGAAATGGAAGGGCGGCTCGTGCATCTCTCGGGCAAGGCCGACACCAAGGACGTCCTGACGGACGAGGTGTTCGGCGTGTCCGCGACGGCGCTTGCGCTGAAGCGCAAGACCGAGATGTACCAGTGGCGGGAGAACTGCGAGACGAAGGAGGAGAAGAACGCCGGCGGCAGCGTCACGACGACGAAGACCTACACCTACGAGCGGGTCTGGAGCGAACGGCCGATCGACTCGAAGTCCTTCAAGGAGGCGGGGCACGAGAACCCCGGCGCGGTCGAGTTCCCGTCCCGCGAGCAGCGCGCCGAGCGCGTGAGCTTCGGCGCGCACCGCCTGAGCGAGCGGCAGATCGCGCGCATCGGCGGCGCCAAGGCGTTCGACTTCCCGGCGGGCTTCTCCTGCCGCGTCGCGCGCGTCCAGATGCAGGGGGAGGGGGGCGTGATCTACGTGCCGAACCGCGCGACGCGCGACAACGAGAAGAACGTCCGCAACGTGGCGGCCGAGCCGCGCATCGGCGACATGCGCGTCTCCTTCTCGGTCATCTACCCGCACGAGATCTCGGTCGTCGCCCTGCAGCGCGGCGACACGTTCGCCGGGTACACGGCGAAGACGGGGAAGACGGTCGACCTGCTGGCGGACGGCGTCGTCAGCGCGGCGCAGATGTTCGCGGACGCGCGCGACGCGAACACGCTCCTCACGTGGGCGCTGCGGATCGGCGGCTTCCTGCTCATGTTCGTCGGCCTCTCGATGGCCCTGAAGCCGCTGTCGGTGCTGGCGGACGTCCTGCCGTTCTTCGGCAACCTCGTCGCCATGGGGACGGGGCTCGCCGCCGGGCTCGTCTCGCTCGTCTGCTCGCTCGTCACGATCGCCGTCGCGTGGATTTTCTACCGCCCCGTCCTCGGCGTCCTCCTGCTGGCGGCCGCCGGGTTCCTCGTGTGGAAGCTCGTCGCGCGGCGCAAGGCGGCGAAGGCGGCGAAGGCCGCGGCGCTGGCGGCGTGCGCGCTCCTGTCCCTCACGTCCTACGCCGAACACCGCGTGTCGCGGAGCAGCGTCGTCCTCAAGGCGGCCGACGCCTCCGAGGTCGCGGCGGCGGCCGAGGAGTTCAAGGCGCTGGGCGCGTCGCGCGCGCCGTCGCTGTGGGTCGAGAAGTGCGGCGCCGAGGCGTGCGCGGCGGCCCTGAAGGCCTGGCCCGACGCCTCGGACGTCGGCCTGCGCTACTGCGACCTCGAGGACCTTGCGCCGGTCGCCGCGCTGCCGAAGCTGGAGAAGCTCAGCCTCTACGGGTCGAAGGTCAAGAGCTTCGCCCCCCTCGCGGCGGCGCCGCGCCTGAAGGAGGTCAACTTCTACGCCGTCAAGCCGCTCGTCGCGGGCGAGGACTGCTACAGCTCGCTCGGGGCGCTCAAGCAGGTGAAGGCGTTCCACGGCGGTCTCACCAAGATGACGTCCATCCAGTGGCTGCGGGAGGTCCCGCAGGCCGAGGAGGTCAAGATCTTCTCCGAGAAGATCGACGACTACGCGCCGCTGGCGTCGCTGCCGAACCTCCGCTACCTCCGGGTCTGGAACCAGAAGGCCGGGAACATGTCGACGCCCTTCGGCTCGCTGAAGGTGCTGGCGCAGGCGACGAAGCTGGAGAAGCTGGAGCTGCCGGGCTCGGCCGTGGCGGACCTTGAGGTCCTGGCCGGCCTTCCGGCGCTTGAGCGCCTGGACCTGACCCGGGCGACGGGCGTCACGTCGATCACGTGCCTCTCGGCGTGCCCGAAGCTCAAGCGGGTCGAATGCTCCAAGAACGTCTTCCCGGAAGACGAAGTCGCGGCGCTCGACGCGGCGCTCAAGGCGCGCGGCAAGGGCAACCGCGTGAACGTGCGCTAGCGGGCACATCGCGCGCGGCGCCGGTCGGACGCGCAGGTCGGCGGCGGTTGGCAGGACCGCCGCCGATTTGCTATAATGCCCCCCATCGAAGCATCAGGAAGCGGGCGCACGTGCGCCCGTGCCAACCGAGCGGGAACGCCGCGGTGGCTGGGGATTCGCCCCGGATGCGCTTCGCAAGTACGAAGAAAGAGAGAGCACAACATGGCAAAACATGCCGGACGGCACGTTTTCACCTCCGAATCGGTTTCAGAAGGCCACCCCGACAAGGTTGCGGACCAGATTTCGGACGCGATCCTCGACGCCTGCCTCAAGGGCGACGCGCAGGCCCGCGTGGCCTGCGAGACGATGGTGGGGCCCAACCTCGTCGTCAACATGGGCGAAATCACGGCGCGCGGCTACGAGAAGGTCTCCCCCCAGGCGATCGCGCGCGCCGTCGTGAAGGACATCGGCTACGACCGCCCCGGCGAGGGGTTCAGCTGGGACACCTTCAACTACCTGAGCGCCCTCCACGGGCAGAGCCCCGACATCGCGCAGGGCGTCGACCGCGCGAAGGCCGAGAAGCAGGGCGCCGGCGACCAGGGCATGATGTTCGGCTACGCGACGAACGAGACGGCGTGCCTCATGCCCGCGCCGCTCGTCTACTCGCACGCGCTGCTGCGCCATTTCGCCCAGCTGCGCCGGTCGGGCGAGGCGCCCTTCCTGCGCCCCGACGCGAAGTGCCAGCTCTCCGTCGCCTACGAGGCCGGGCGGCCGGTCGCCATCGAGACGGCCGTCCTCTCGCACCAGACGACCGAGGAGGGCGCGTCGCGGAAATGCTACGCCCAGCTGGAGGAGATCGCGCGCGACGTCCTCGCCGGGACGGGCCTCCTGACGGCGCGCACGAAGTTCTACGTGAACCCCACGGGCAAGTTCGTGGTGGGCGGCCCCGCCGGCGACAGCGGCCTCACGGGGCGCAAGATCGTCGTCGACACCTACGGCGGCATGGCCGCCCACGGCGGCGGCGCGTTCAGCGGCAAGGACCCGTCGAAGGTGGACCGCAGCGCGGCCTACTACGCGCGCTACGCGGCGAAGAACATCGTCGCGGCCGGCCTTGCGGACCGCTGCCAGATCCAGGTGGCCTACGCGATCGGCGTGGACAGGCCCGTCTCCGTCTGCGTGAAGACCTTCGGCACGAACCACGGCGTCACGAACGAGGCGCTGGAGAAGGTGATCCTCTCGGGCAAGGTGTTCGACTTCCGCCCCTACGCGCTCATCGCCGACCTGGGCCTCACGAAGCCGAAGGGCTGGCGCTACCGCGACACGGCCATCTACGGGCACTTCGGCCGCGACGGCTTCCCGTGGGAGCGGACGGACCGCGTGGCGGCGCTCAAGGCCGCGCTCTGACGCCGCGTCAGGCGTAGAGGTTGACGCGCGCGGCGCGGTAGGCGTCGTGCGCGTCGAGCCAGGTCCGGAGGAGGTCGCTCATCCGGTTGGAGGCGAGCGCGGCGCGGAGCGCATCCGTGCCGGCGAGCTTGTCGAGCCAGGCCGCGCGCGCGTCCTGGAGGAGGTCGCGCCCGTGGCGGCGCACAAGGGCGTTGAGGATGAGCATCCCGGCGGTGACGGGGTAGAAGGCGCCGGGGTTCTCGATGGAGAGGAGCAGGCCGTCGAGGAGCTGCCCCCGGTAGGGTCCGCCGGCCGGGCGGTAGCGGAGGGGGCGGGCGCCGAGGCCGCAGGCGGGGAGGCCCTTGGCGACGTCCCCGAGGAGGGGGACGGCGTCGAGCCAGGGCGCGCCGAGGACGCGGAAGGCGAAGGGACCGTCCCGGTCGCAGTCGAGCGCCGGATAGGCCTCGGTGAAGACGGTGGCGGGGTAGAGGGCCGCGCAGTCCCAGCTGCGGATCGCGGGGGAGGGCGGCGTGAAGTTCGGCCACGGATCCCGCCGGGCGTGCGACCAGTCCCGCATCCGGATGACGGTGAGGTCGAGGGCGAGGCCGCCCTCCCGCACAATGTAGGCGGCGCATTCGCCGGGCGTCATGCCGTGGCAGAGGGGGATGCCGAGCGGGGCGACGAAGGAGGAGAAGCGCGCCTCGCGCGGAGGGCCGTCCACGACGCCGCCGAGCGGGATCGGGCGGTCCAGCACGGTGACGGGCAGACGGGCCTCGGCGGCGGCCTCGAGCATGTTCTTCAGCGTCGCGAGGTAGGTGTAGCACCGCACGCCGATGTCCTGGAGGTCGACGACGACGCGCGCGAGGCCCTGGAACATCTCGGGGCTGGGCCGGCGCGCGGCGCCGTAGAGCGAATGGACGGGGATGCGCCAGAGGGGATGCGTCTCGCTGGCGGTCCGCTCGCCGGCGGCGGCAAGGCCGAACCAGCCGTGCTCGGGGGAGAAGAGGCATTTCAGGCGGTTGCCGAACGTGCGGCGGAGAAGGGCCGCCGTGGGGGTCGCCTGCTGGGAGAGGAGTCCGAAGGGGGCGGGGGCGGCGGCTGCGAGGTGCTGGACGAGCGCGGCGTAGTCGACCATCTGAATCAGCTCCTTTCGAGCATGACGCGCAGCGAGGCGACGGAGCGGGCGGTGTTGGCGATCGAGGGGTCGCCGGGGGGATCGGCGTTCACGAGGGCGTCGGAGGCCGCGGCGTGCAGCCACACGGCGGAGGCGGCCGCCGTGAAGGGGTCGCCGCCGGCGTTCTTCGCGAGGTAGGCCCAGCGGGCGGCGAGGATGCCGGAGAGGAGGTCGCCCATGCCGCCCATCGCCATGAAGGGATTGCCGGCCTCGCAGGTGAAGACGTCGTCGCGGCCCGGGGCGGCGACGAGCGTGCGGGGGCCCTTGAGGACGACGACGGATCGGTAGCGCGCGACGATGCGGCGGACGGCGCCGAGGCGGTCGCGCTGGATGTCGTCCGGCGTGCAGGCCAGGAGGCGCGCGGCCTCCCCGGCGTGCGGGGTGAGGACGAGGGACTGCCCTTCGCCGACGGGCAGCGCGCCCGTCTTCCGCGCGTACCAGTTCGCGAGGAGGGAGAGGGCGTCCGCATCGAGGACGAAGCGGCCCGTGCTGCCGGAGAGCAGGCGGGAGAGGAGAAGCTCGGAGTTCTGCGTGGCGCCGAGGCCCATGCCGATCGCCGTGACGTCCGCCTTGGGGGGCACGCAGGCGGGGGTCTGCTTGGTGAAGGTCGCCTCGGGGAGGAGCATGCCCGTCGCGAGGCGCGAGGCGTCCGGCACGACGAGCTGGACGAGGCCCGCCCCGGCGGCGCGCGCGCCGAGGCCCGCGATGACGGGGGCGTGGATGAAGTGGGAGGACCCGCCGACGATGGTGACCGTGCCGGCGGAATGCTTGTGGAGGTCCATCGGACGCTTGGGAAAGGCCGGCACGAGCTGGGGTGGAAGGGTCATGTGGGGAGGGGGAT
>CAVEVC010000106.1:38881-40472 GCA_963618935.1 Clostridiales bacterium CCNA10
AAGCCGAAGATGGCGGGGACGTGCGCGACGGTGCCGTTGACGCGGGCCTTGCGGGTGCTCCAGCGGTCGGCGCCGGGCGTGGCGGCGTCCGGGTCGGCAGGGCCGAGGTTCTCGCGGCGCTCGGGGCTCCACACGCAGGTGAAGGGGCGGGCGGGGAGGCCGCCCGTCTTCCTGAACCTCTGCCGGAGCGCGCGGGCGAGCCCGTCCCCGGCCACCTTGCGGAACGGGCTTGAGCGGATCTGGAAGGGGTCCATCTTCAGCGCGGCGCCCATCGAGGCGAAGAGCGTGACGGTGGGGATCGAGAGCGCGTGCCGGATGAGCGCCGCCTTCTCGGAGAGCGAGTCGATGGCGTCGACGACGTAGCCGTAGGCGGCGAGGTCGAAGGCGGCGGCCGTCTCGGCGGAATAGACCGCCGCGCGCACGTCCAGGTCGACGTCGGGATTGATCTCCCGCAGCCGCCGGGCCAGCGCCTCGACCTTGACCTCGCCCACCGTCGCCGCGGTGGCCATGAGCTGGCGGTTCACGTTCGTCGCGCACACGCGGTCGGAATCGACGAGCAGGAGGTGGCCGACGCCCGAGCGGACGAGCGACTCGGCGCACCAGCTGCCGACGCCGCCGAGGCCGAAGAGGGCGACGCGCGCCGCGCGCAGGGCGTCGAGGGCCGGCGCGCCGACGAGGCGTTCGAGGCGGCTGAAGATTGCAGGTCGGGCCATGCCCGCCAGTATACCACATTTCCCCGACTTCCCGCTTGATACCCCATACCCCTATATGGTATACTGCGCGGCGTCGTTTTCAGGAAAGGAAGGACAGGCAATGAAGGACTGCTACGACCAGAGGCTGGTGACGATCCGGCTCAACCGCGTGATGGGCCAGATCGCCGCGATCAAGCGCATGGTCGCGGACGACAACGCGAAGTGCGAGGACATCATGATCCAGATCAACGCGGCGGATTCCGCGCTCCACCGCATCGGGCTGCTGATCCTCGAAGGGCACCTCGGGCACTGCGTGCGCAAGGGCATCGAGGAAGGCCACGCCGAGGAGGCCATCGAGAACTTCACCGATTCCCTCGAACAGTACGTGGGAATCAAGTGAGATTAAGTGGTTAAGTAGTTAAGTGGTTAAGTGGTTAAGTGGTTAAGTGGTTAAGTGGTTAAGTGGTTAAGTGGTGGTTAAAGTAGGCGAGTGGTTAAACCGAAGGAGAAGGACATCATGGGCTGCTGCTGCGGGGGCGCGAAGGGGCGCCGGAGCGAAGGGAAGAAGACGGGCTGGGCGAGGCTGGACGCGCGCATCGAAGGGCTGTGCGCGGCGGCGGGGTCCTGGTGGACGGTCGCGGCGAGCGGCCTCTGCGTGCTGGCGGGCTTCGTCCTGCACGTGCGGGGCGGGCACGGCGGCAGCGCGGGCGGCGCGCCGTGGGGAGACCCCGCGCTCGTCTCCGTGCTGCTGTGCGGCCTGCCGATGGCGTACCATGCGTTCAAGGCCCTGTTCGCGCGGCGCAGGATCACGTCCGGCCTCCTGATCACGCTCGCGATGGCGGCCGCGGTCGCGATCGGCGAGCTGTTCGCGGCGGGCGAGGTGGCGTTCATCATGGCGA
>CAVEVC010000107.1:0-46779 GCA_963618935.1 Clostridiales bacterium CCNA10
CTACCATGACGGCACATTATACCGAAAAGACGGCGACGGCGGGGCGCCCAGGCGGCGACCGGGCCTTCCAGGGAGCCCGGTCGTATTAGCTTGGGCCGCCGATCCGCCTCAAAGTCGGTTTTCCACTAACTTTGGAGTAGAGCCAAAATTAGCGATTCGCCATTGCGGTGCAATGCACTTTGTGATACAATGCGCGGCATCCACGACCCAATTGGGGAAAAGGAAAGGACGAAAGGCAATGGCGACGCTCGCGATGTTCAAGGGCATATTCATCAAGATGAAGCCCGAAAAGAATGTGAAGCACCACCGTGCGCACATCCATGCAACGTATCAGGGGAAAGAGGCCACGTTCGACATCCTGACCCGCAAGAAGCTCAACGGCTCGTTCCCGCCGGACCAGACGTACCATGTGCAGTCGTTCATCGCATCGCACGAGGCGGAACTCCTCGCGAACTGGGAATCGATCAACAGTGAAAACGGAAGATACTATCCGATCAACGTTTGAGGGTGCGGCAATGAAGGCATACAGGCTCATAGCGATAGAGGTCGCGGACGGGCGGCAGGTGCGCGGCAGGCGTCGCGCCCTGGAGACCGCGCTTGGCGTATTCTCCACGGTCGCAAAGGCCGAGGGGATGGTGCGCATCCATGCCGACAGAGTGAAGGGGGCCGTGCAGATGCTGGGCTATGCGCTATATGAGAACGACATGGACGACATTGCTCCGCACGGCCCGTGGAAGGATACGCCGGAGTTCCTTTCAGCCAGGACGTATCTCGCAGACGGCTCGCCCAACGCCTTTTGCGACTGCGACAGCGCATGCGAAAGGCAATGGCACGGACGCGATCCCTCGACAATACGCCACAGGCGCGGCGATTTCGTGAGCGTGTGGCACGGCGACACGATCAGCACGGAGCTCGTAGGCGAAACCCCGATCACCACGGATCGGAAGATCACCGGCGACTGGTCGGACGACTGCTACCTCACATATGTGGCCGACGGCGGGCATGAACACCCATTCTCCCCCTATGTATTTCCGCTCGTCGGCAGACTGACGGCAGACGTGAGGGCGAGACTTGAGGCGGCGCGTGACAACGACGTGGCGGGCGATTGACCTTACGGAAAGGACAAATTACGCGAGATGGCCGGGCAACATGATACTCACAAGCATCAGATTGCTGTGAAGTTTCCTCACCGCATTTGGCGGCAGATTGAAAAGGCTGCCGAACCAAAGGACATGACACCAGGGGAGTACATTCGCTTAGTTGTCGTGAACGAAGTAGATTCAATTCCCCTTACTGCAAGGGATGCGCGAATCATTGCAGACCGAATCGCCAGCGCAGAACGGAAAGGGAGAATGGTATGAGCGGTACTGCAATCGCATTCGATGGGCATGGGGCGGGAAGAAAATCGCGGAATCAATCTGACAGGAACGGACTCATGAAAGTGAAGTTGACGGACTGGAACATCCAGGACTACCTCAAGACGCCGGAGGACAGGGCGCTCTACCTTGAAGCCGCCATCGAGGAGGCCGACAGAAACGGCGACATGGACCTTCTCGCCGCGGCATTCGGCGACGTCGCGCAATCCGCAGGCGGCGGGAAGGTCGCCGAGTTCATGGCCGGCATATCGACCGGCATCAAGGCGATGCTGTCTAACATGCCTCAGACGGCGAGGCGCAAGCCAGCAAGGCGCGAGGCGGCCACGGCGTGACGTCGGCCACGGCGTGACGGCGGCCACGGCGTGACGGCGGCGGAGTGATTCGGCGGGAGAATGGACAACAAGATGGCTAATATGCAAAGTCCAGAGAAGATACGGCTCGGCTTGTTGATTGACAGGCGAGTGGCCGCAAGGTTAGACAAGGCCGCAAGGTCTGCACATCTTTCACGAAATGCTTATGCAAACGCCCTTCTCGACGACGCGCTTGCCGCCGTTCGCTTGACAGATGAAGAAAAGGTCCTGTCCGCACTTGCCGCGCTTCGCGGATGAAATCAATAGAAAATCCGTAGAAAAACGCATGGCGAAAAGACGGCACAAACGCTAAAAACTCAATGCTGGAATACGTCAAAACAGCGAAAAATATGGCAGTTATAACTTAGAATTTAAGCTATCTGGATGGGTTCAAATCCCTCCGCTCCGACCTGTGGTTGACACCGATTTCCCGCCCATGCGAAGACCGCCTCGGCCACGCTTTCGGACGCGATCAGAAGCACGAGGTGGTAGCGCACCTAACGTGCAGCGAAACCCATCTCGCGGATCCGCCCGAGCGCAATCCCCGCCTGGCGCGCCGTGAACGCGCCCTTCGACGGTCCCCACGCGGCGAAGCCGCGCATTATGCCGTCAACATCCCATGCGCCCTCGCGCGTCACAAGCCAGTGGACGGACGCAAGTAGTTCCATGCCCTCCGGCGACTCGAAGCCCTCGCAGAGGTCGAGCACGCGCCGGATGCGGGCCGCCGTGCCGGGGCATTCCCCGAGAAACGATTCCGCCTCCTCCGACGCGCCGGGCACGAGCGAAAGCGGCTTGTCCGGGTTGTCCCCGCCGTCCAGGTAGCCGTATAGGAAATGCCCCTCGATGCGCCGGAGCACGTGCGTGAGGTTTTCCGCATAGGGCCCGTGCGGGGCCTTGACGAAATCAAGGCGCAGACGCTCACCGGCCTCCTGGAGGAAGTACATCAGCTTGTGGACTTCGAGAAGCGTCAGATACGGGGCCATCATCGCACCGAGGTAGCGACGCGCAAGCTCGACGAGCGACGCACGGCCCGGCGTCATCGCGGGCGCGGAGGTCGTGACGGCGGAGAACTCGACCGCGCCGTCCGGCTCGTGGACAACGAAGCGGCATCCATCCAACGCCGCAAGGCTCCGCTCGACGAGCGGCCTCACGTCGCGCCAGGAAAGACCGCCGAGGCCGCATCCGATCGGCGGCATGGAAAGCGAGCGGATGCCGAGACGCGCGACGACGCGGGCCAGGTCGTCAAGGCCCGCCGAGATGTCCTCGATCCGGCTTTTTCCACGCCAATGGCGCTTTGTCGGGAAGTTGACGATCCAGCGCGGCGCAACGAGGCATCCCGTATCATGGACGAACATCCGTCCGACACGCACCTCGCCGGTCTTGCACGCGGCCGCATACGCCTTGAAGTTGTCCGGGAATCGGTTCTTGAACTGGAGTGCGACGCCGCGCCCCATGACGCCGACGCAGTTCACCGTGTTGACGAGCGCCTCGCACCCGTCGTCGAAAAGACTGCCCTTTCGGAATTCGACCATCTCAGGACCTCCTCATTCAGTAGTACCACTCCGGGACGGCTTCGACGCATACGCCCGCGGCACTCGCCCGCGACAACGCCTCCATCACTTCGCCGCGCACGCCGACGTCAAGGACGCCGATCCTCGACACGAGCGGAAACGGGACGCGGGCCTCCACAAGGAATTCTGCCTGCTTGCGCTCTACGCAGTTCCGCCAGTCCGTCGCGTTGATCGCCGCCCAGTCCAGCGCGGCAAGCCCTGCCATGTCGCTTCCGAATTCAGCCGTCGCACTGCTCGCATTGCGGTCCGTGAACGCCGTACGGAGCCCCTGCGCATCCGCCCACCGCCTTACGGCCTCCGCCGCGAACTCAAGATGAAGGATCGGACGCTCCCCGCCATGATAGGACACATCCGGATGATTGCCACAATGGAGGATGTAGAGCATGACGGAGCGCGGACAGAAGTAGAACGGCACGCAGCCGCCGACGAAAAGACCCTCGTGACATGGCACGGGCTTGGAGAGACGGCGGGCCTTCACGTGACTCATCCCAATCGTCGTCCCCGTGCGTCCAAGGCGGCGGGCTTCGCCGTCCGCGTAGATGAATCCGTCGGCAACCATCGACGCAAGCCGATCAAGATGTACGATATGATAGATTGGCGTCATCGTGTCCAAGCATCTCAAAAGGACGCAGTGTGTATCTTACCACACCCCCCTCCACCGCGCAAGGGGCTTTCCAGTTTCCCGCCATTCTACCCAAGAACGACATGCTACCATGCGGGTGGAAATGGCATGCGAATCGCGGAAACGCACGCTTCGGACACGCCTTGAAACCGAGCGTCCACGACCGTGCGGAACGCCCCGTAAACGGGGGCTTGCGGCGTTTAGGGCCTGAGGCCCGCTAGCGTAGGATGAGCGTCATGCCCCGGCTGTCGGAGAGGACGTCCAGGACGCCCGTGCCCGCGAAACGCGCGTCGTCCGTGTGCGCCGCGCCGCTCTCCAAACTGCCCCAGGTGCCGGTGGACTGGCGCACGCCGTCGAAGTAGAGGTCGCGGCATCTCTGCACCACGCCCGCCGCCAGCTCCAGCACGCCGTCGCCCTCGATGTAGACGTCCGTCCGGCGCGGCGAGCGTGAGGCGCCCGCTCGTGACCTGCACGGTGCCCGACGAGCAGCTGGCCGCCGTGAGGACGTGCGGGAACGTGTCCGCATACGCCGCATCGGAGTCGAGCGAGAGCCCGGCCCGGCCCGTGAACGCCACCTTGTTCGTGATGCCGATGTAGCGGACGCCCTCGCGCTGCTCGTTGTTCCATTTCGGCATCTCGTGGTTCTGCGCGATGTGGAGGAACGCGGGCGCGACAAGCGCGGCCCTCCCGAAGGCGGGTGGACGCATTCGGGGAAGTATGCTAGAATGGGGGCATGAAACATCTCCCTAGACTTGGGGCCGGGCTGGCCCTTCTGGCGCTTCCGGCGTTTTCCGCCGGGGCGGCCGCGACGAACAACCCCTACGGCGCGTGCGCGCACGTGACGCGCGGCGAGCCGGCGGCGCGCACCTGCGCGCTGATGCGCCAGGCCGGGCTCGGCTGGGTGCGCAGCGACTTCGACTGGCGGACCGTCGAGCGAAAGCCGGGCGAATGGGACTTCTCCCGGTTCGACGCCGTCGTCGCCGGCTGCGAGGCGAACGGCGTCCAGCTGCTGCCGATCCTCGGCTACTCCGTCCCCTGGGCGCATCCCGCGCACGACCACCTCGACGCCTGGGGCGAGTACGTCCGGCGCGTCGTCACGCGCTACGGCCGCCGCCTCCCCGTCCTGGAGGTGTGGAACGAGCAGAACATCCAGGGGTTCTGGAAGGACCCGAACCCGACGAACTACCTCGCCGTGCTACGCCGCACCTACGAGGTCGTCAAGGCGCACGACCCGTCGCTGCGCGTCGCGTTCGGCGGCACGGCCGGCGTCCCCTTCGGCTTCATCGAGGAGGTCTACCGCCTGGGCGGCGCCAAGTTCTTCGACATCATGAACGTCCACCCCTACACGCATCCGCGCGCGCCCGAGGGCGCGATGGACGCGAGCCTCGGAAAGCTGCGCGACCTGATGGCGCGCTACGGCGATGCGGAGAAGCCGCTCTGGATCACGGAGGTCGGCTGGCCGACGCACAAGTTCTCCATTCGCGGCGGCGACCTGCTGGCGGCGGGGCTCCGCGCCGCAGACCCCTCCAAGGCGGCGTGGCGGACGCTCTACGTGCCCGCGCACGCCGACGAGGCGTTCAGCCTCCAGGCCCTGCTCGACATCCTCCCGCCCGGCTCCACGGCGGAGAGCTGCCCGGCGGCGGCCCTCGCCGCCCGCCTCGCGCGGGGCGACGTCGACGCGGTTGTCTACCCCTTCTCAGAAGACTACGCGGCGGACAGCGTGGAGGCCGTGGCGGCGTTCGTCAAGGCCGGCGGCGTGCTCGTGGACTTCGGCGGCATGCCCCTGTGGAGCGCCTACAAAACGGATGCGCTCGGGCGGATGAAGCACGCCGCCAACCACCCCGCGTGGCAGGACCGCCAGCGCCTGCGCATCCACGAAGCCGCCTGGTGGACGGACAAGCGCTGCCCGGAGGCGATTCCCGTCGCGCCCACGCCCGCCGCCGCCGGCGTGAAGCCGCCCCCGCGCGGCTTCAAGGGCCAGCGCTTCCTCACCGCCCGCTTCCTCAAGCCGGGCGACACGTTCATCCCGCTCCTCACGGCGCAGACCAACGGGGTGGACCTCGCCGCCGCCGCCGTCTACAAGTTCAACAGCGACTACAAGGGCGCCGTCGTCGTCAGCGCGCTGATGGGGCGGAACGCGGGGACGAGCGACGAGGAACGCCAGGCGAGGATGGTGGCGCGGGCGCTCGGCATCGCCTTCGCGGCGGGCGTGGAGAACTTCTTCTGGTACGAGTTCACGCAGCCGGACGTCGACCCCACCGACCCGGAATCCTACTTCGGCATCGTCCACGACAACTTCGCGCCCAAGCCCGCCTACGGCGCCTACTGGACGTTCGTCGACCAGCGCCCCGCCGGCTCCGTCCAGCGCCCCGGGCCCTGGCGCAGCGCCGACGGCCTCCTCTACTTCCCGCAGTGGACGCGCCCGGACGGGCGGGCGGCGGGGCTCGTCTGGACCGTCGGCAAGCCCGGCGAGCGGCGGCTCGTGTTCACGTCGGACCGCATGGAGTTCCGCGACGTCAAGGGCGCGCGGGTGCGCCCCAGGCGCGACGGCAACGCCTTCTTCCTGCCGCTTTCGGAATCTCCGCTCTACTTCGTGGGCGGCGCGCTGCAGGCGGACGCCTTCGCGGAGGCGGCGCTGCCCGTTGAGCCCGGCGAGGCCGCCGCCGCCTACCTGGAGCGTCTGCGCGAACGCGGCGCGGCGGCGCGGGCGGCCGATCCCCGAGCGACGGTGACGGGCGGCGGCGCCCACGCAGGGGACGACTTCGTGCAGGCGTTCCTCGCGCTCGGCGAGGCCGAGGAGGTCGACGCCTGGCAGGTCGCCGACCCGACGCCCGAGCGGGTCGCGCGCCTTCGGGCGGCGTTCGACGGCGCGGGCGGCAAGGCCGTGCGGCTCGTCGACCTCCAGGGGAAGCCGCTGGAGAAGCCCCTTCCCGCCCGCGAGTCGCGGTGGACGGGCACGCCGCCGGAGGCCCTGCTGGCCGCCGGGTCGGGGCGCGTCGCGCTCTTCGCGCCGGACGGGAAGATCCGCTGGTCGCGCACGGGCTGCGGGAACGTCCACCAGGTCCAGGAACACGGCGGATACGTCTACTATTCGAACGGCGACCTCTACCGCTGCCGGCTGCCCGCGACGCGGGCCGAGCTCGTGTACCGTCCGCGCGCGCGGGCGGGCGGCGGCGTGCTCGGGTTCGAGGTGCAGCCCAACGGCGACATCGTGCTCGCGCTCAATGCGTCCGGCGAAATCGTTGAGCTCGACGGGAAGACGGGACGGGAGAAGGTGCGCTTCGCCATTGACGGCGCGCGGGCGGACGGGACGAAGCCGGGCGCGCACGCGCGCCTCAGGATGGTCCACAAGACGCCGGCGGGAACCTACCTCGTCTGCTGCGCCGGCGCGGCCGCCGTGCGCGAATACGGGGCCGACGGGCGCCTCGTGTGGGAGCAGGCCGCCCCCGCGTTCGCGTTCGACGCCCGCCGCCGGGCGAACGGAAACACGCTCGTCGCGCACCTCACGGGCGTGACGGAATACACGCCCGACCACCGCGCCGTGTGGTCGTTCGCGTGCGCGGACGCGCCCGAACTCAACCTCGCCTCGCTCTGCGGCATCCAGGAACGGGCGGACGGCAGCCTCGTCGTCGGGACCTGGTCGAACGGCGCGCCGGACGCCACGCGGGCGACGGCGTTCGAGGTCACGCGCGACAAGCGCATCGTCTGGGCGCACTTCCCCGCGCTGGACCGCACCATGCTGACCGTCCAGCGCCTGCCGCCGAAGTGATGTGTACCCTTCTGGCCGCATGCAGACGGAGGGACAGGACGATTTCCTGGCGCTGGCGTTCCAGGAGCACCGCGAGCGCCTGCTGCGGCTCGCGGAACGGCACCTGAACCCCGTCCTGCGGCGGCGCGTCTCGCCCGAGGACGTGCTGCAGGAGGCCGCCGCAGGGGCCTACCGCTGGGGCGGCGACTTCATCAACAACAAGGACCTCCCGGTCTACTTCCGTCTGCGCGCCATCCTCCTGCAGGCGATCACCCACCTGGAGCGGCACCATCTGCAGTCCGCCAAGCGCGACGCCTACCGCGAGGCCGAGCCGCCGCCTGCGGACGACGGCGAGGAGGCCGTGCCGCCCTGGGACTGCATCCCCGACACGGCGACCTCGCCCCTCTCGGCCGCCGCGCGCGCCGACCGCCACGCGATCCTCCGCCAGGCCCTGCGCGACCTCTCCGCGTCCGACCGCCAGATCGTCCTGCTGCGCAACTTCGACGACCTCTCCAACGCCGAGTGCGCGGCCGTGCTCGGCCTCGACGTGAAGGCCGCGAGCATCCGCTACGTCCGCGCGCTCCAGCGCCTCAAGGCGAAGCTCGTCGAATACACGGAATTCCAGGGATGAGCGCGGGCGGGAAGACCTTCGAGGCGCTCGTCGACCTCTACCTCGACCGGTGTCACCTCGGCGACGCGCCGGACATCGCCGCCTTCGCGGCCGCGCACCCCGAGCACGCCGCCGAGCTGCTGGAGACGCTGCCCCTCCTCGACGACCTGGAGACGATCGGCGACGCGGCGCGCGGGCGCTCCGCCGCCGCCGTCGCGGAACTGCCCGAGCTGCCCGGCTCCGACTTCCGCCTGCTGCGGAAGATCGGCGGCGGCGGCATGGGCGTCGTCTTCGAGGCCCGCCAGATCTCCCTCGACCGCCGCGTCGCCGTGAAGCTGCTCGCTCCCTCCCTCGTCTCGAACGCGGCGCGGCGCGGGCAGTTCGAGCATGAGGCGCGCCTCGTCGCTACGCTGCGGCATCCCGGCATCGTGAAGGTCATCGCGGCGGGGCAGTGCGCCGGCACCTGCTACTACGCGATGGAGCTTGTCGACGGCGAACGGCTCGACCGGCACGCCTTCTCAGACCTCCGCGCCCTTGCCGACGTGGGCCTGCAGGCAGCCCGCGCCCTCGCCTACGCGCACGCCCAGCAGGTGATGCACCGCGACATCAAGCCGTCCAACCTGCTCCTCGACCGCCACGGCGCGGTCCACATCGCCGACTTCGGCCTCGCCTGCGCGCTGGAGGACGGCCGCGACGCGATCGACCGCCCAGGCGCCCAGAACGGCACGCTCCGCTACATGCCCGCCGAGCGGCTCATCCACGGCATCAGCTCCTTCCTCGGCGACCAGTACGCCCTCGGCGCGACGCTCTACGAGCTCATCGCCCGCCATCCCATCCTCACGGAACGCTCCTCCGCGCGCCTCTTCCGGCGCATCTGCACGGCGCCCGTGCCGCCCCTCTCCTGCGCGGAGCCCGACCTCGCGGCCATCGTCAACAAGTGCGTCGCCTACGACCCGCGCGACCGCTACCCCTCCATGGACGACCTCGCCGAGGACCTGCGCCGCTTCCTCGCCCACGAGCCGGTCCACGCCGCCCCCGCGCCCGCCCGGCGGCGCCTCGCCCTCTGGGTGCGCCGCAAGCCGCTCGTCGCCGCCCTCTCGGCCCTCGCCTCGGCCAGCGCGCTCTGCGCGGTCGGCGCGCTCGCCGTCGGCTACCTCCGCACGGAGGACGCGCTGCGGCGCGCCGAGCGCAACGCCGCCCTCGCCGGCGCCGCGCTCTCGGGCGTCTTCCGCAGCGTCGAGAGCCAGCCCCCCACGCGGCGCGACACGCAGCTCCTCTCCGAACTGCTCCCCTACTACGGCGAGCTCGCCCGCCGCCAGGACATGCCGCCGGACAAGATCGCCGAGGCCAACCGCATCCTCGGCATCTGCGCCTTCCGCACGGGCAACTACGTCCTCGCCGAGCGGGCCTTCCGCCACCTCTCCGCCGCGCGCGCGACGGCGGCCGACCGCAACGGCCTCGCCGCCGCCCTGCGCCGCCAGGGCCGCGCCGACGAGGCGAACGCGATCTACCGCGACGTCGCCGACGCCTTCGCCGCCTCCGCCAACGCCGCCGACCGATTCGAGGCCGTGCGCGCCCTCAAGGCCCTCGCCCAGGACGACTACGGCAGCCCGGACCGCGTGCGCGCCTTCCAGATCCTCGCCGGCCTCCTCAAGGAATCCCCCCGCGACCCCGACTACCGCTACCAGTACGCCCTCATCCTCGGCGCGGACCCGCGCGTCTTCGCCGCCCTCCGCCTCCCCGGCCTCAAGCCCAACCCCACCACGATCCTCAGCCAGCTCGCCGACGAATACCCTGACCGCCCCGAATACGGCCTCGCGCTCGTCGACCTCGTGGAACGCCGCCTGCGCGCCTGCCGCAGCCCCCGCGCCGAGGACCTCTACGACTTCGCGCACACGATGGAGCGCGCGGACCGCCTGCTCGGGCGCTTCCCCAACATGCCGGACGTCGTCTCCGCCGTCATCCGCATGCGCGACGCCTACGTGAACTTCCTCCGCCGCATCGGCCGCGCCGCGGCCGCCGGCCAGATCCAGGCCCGCACCGCCGGCATGCTGGAAATGCTCGCCCACAGCCCCGAGACCCCCGCCTCCCAGCGCTTCCTCTTCACGGCGACAAACGGCGTCACCTTCGCCTACCGGCAGATCGCCGTCAACCAGAGCCAGCCCGGCCCCACGACCCTCGTCACGATCCTCCACGGGCGGCAGGCGCGCGGATCGGACAACTTCCAGCAGCTCGCCACCCCCGCCCTCTTCCCGCTCCTCGACTACGTGCAGACGCACGGCGAGAAGACCGTCGTCCTCCTGCCGCAGTGCCCCGCGAAGGCCGACTGGAAGCAGCTGCGCAGGCCGCTGGACGAGCTCATGCGCCAGAAGGCGCGCGAGTTCCGAGTCCCGCCCAACCACATCGCCGAAATCGGCGCCGCCGCCCTCTCGGAGGAGGAGTGCGCCGGCCTCTTCGAGCGCGTGAACGCGCAGTTGACGCCCTAGCCAGCCTTATTCCGCGCGGCGGGGGGCCTTGTCCGTGAGGTCGAGCAGGTCCTTCAGGGATCCGACGTCGGCGAGCGGGTCTTCCGCGCGGCGGCGCGCCCGCGCCGCCTGGTCTTCGGCGCGCGCGGCGGCGGCGCGCGCCTCCTTCAGCTCGTCCTCGAACTTCGCGGCGGCGGCCTCGGCGCGGCGGCGCGCCTCGTCCCGCGCGGCCTGGGCGCGCACCGCGTCGTCCCGGAGGCGGCGCGCCTCGGCCTGGACGCGGGCGAGCGCGTTCGTCGCCTCGGCAAGGGCGCGCGCGTGCGCGTCCTGCGCCGCCGCAGCGGCGGCGGCGGCACGGGCGGCCTTCGCCGCGCACTGCCCATGCTCCGCCGCAAGGCGCGCGTGCGCGTCCTCGGCGGCGGCCGCCGCCGCGCGCAGGGCTCGGTTCTCCTGCCCGAACGTCCAGGCGAACCACCCGCCGGCCGCGCAGGCGGCCAGCAGGACCAGGACCAGCACCACGCCGAGGAAGGTCTTCACGCAAGCACGACCTTCGCCTCGACGAGCGCGGCCTGGAGCGCCTTGACGTCCAGCGCGCGCGGCGTGCAGCCCTTCAGGGCGGCCATCGCCGCCGCCGTGCCGGCGGCCTGCCCGGTGACGAAGCACGGGCAGATGAGGCGGAACGTGTCGATCGTGTCCGGCGCGCCGAGCATGCGCCCCGCGCAGAGGACGTTCTCGACGCCCTTCGGGAGCAGGGCGCGGTAGGGCACCTGGAAGGCCGCGTGCGTGCCGTCCTGCCCGAACATGCCGACCGAGTCGGCGGGGCGGAAGTCGCCGCGCAGCAGCGCGCGGTCGACGATCAGCTCGGCGTCGATCAGGCGCGAGGCGCGCGGGCCGATCTGCGAGCAGGTGTTCGCGATGAAGACCTGCTCCCAGCCGGGCTCCTGGCGCATCGCCGCGACGTGTTCCCACCACTTCCTGCGGAAGTCGATCTCCGCCGCCGTGAGGTCGCGCACGTCCAGGCCGTTGCCCTTCGGGCCCGTCCCGAAGTTCCCCCACCAGGTGGAGGGGTTCGCCTCGTTCGAGCGCACGGGCCACTTGCTGAGGACGGACGCCTTGACCTTGCCGTCGGCGCCGCGCGGCGGGGCCTTCGCGGTGACGCGGTCCATGTTCGCGAGGCGCACCACGTGGCCGATGCCGTGCGTGATCTGGCGGTAGTCGCCGCCGGCCGCGAAGAGGACGTCGCCGTCGCCGGTGCAGTCGACGACCTGCTTCGCGAGGATCGCCTGCTTGCCCTGCTTCGACTCGAAGACGACGCCGAGGACCGTGTTCCCCTGCTGGACGACGTCGACGCCCCAGCAGTGGAAGAACATGTCGATCTTCTCCTCGGCGACCATCGTGTCCATCAGGTACTTCGCGCCCTCGGGGTCGACCGTCGGCTGCCAGTGGGTCCGCTCCAGCTTCGCGGGGCGCGGCCGGCACACGTAGCCGCCGAGCGCGATCGCGCGGTCCGCGAACTCCTCCGCGAGGCCGCGCGTGACGAGGCGCCACGTGCCGCCCTCGCGCCTCTGGGAGGTGCAGAGCATGATGAGGACCATGCCGTTCGTGAAGAGGCCGCCCAGCGAGCCGTAGCGCTCGACGAGCGCGACCTTCGCGCCCGCGCGGGCGGCGGCGATGGCGGCGGCGAAGCCGGCGGGGCCGCCGCCGACCACGACGACGTCCGTCCTGTGGAAGACCGGCACCTCGCGCGCGGGGCAGACGACCTTGCCGTCCTTGAGCGCGCAGCTCGGACCGTCCTCGATCGTGTGGCCGAGGGGGAAGATGTCCTTGCCGAACCAGACGTTGTCCGGGTCGCCCACGGAGCCGGGCGGCAGGCGGTTCTTCGTCTTCACGAACTCGTCCGCCACGAGCGGCGCGCCCGCCAGGGCCGCGCCGCCGATGCCGAGGCGCTTCAGGAACTCTCTCTTGCTGATGTTCATCTGGTCCGTCTCCTCATGTTTCGGGGGGAATCGAAGGGGCGCAGGTCGCGGGCGTTCCGGCGCCGGCCGCCGGCTCCGCGCGCGCGGCCTTGTTCTTCGAGGCGCGCGACTCGTGGGCGACCTCGCCGGAGTCAGCGGGCTTCGCCTTCGCCTTCTCCACCATCGCCGCGACCTGCTTCGCGTCGATGCGCGTGGCGAGGTATTCGTACTTGGCGATCGGGGCGTTCTCGACCGTCCGCGCAGCGTCGTCCCAGGCGTAGGGGGCCTCGCCGAAGAGCGCGGCGGCCTTCTCCGCGTAGACGGGGAGGATGGGCTTCAGGTAGATCGCGAGGATGCGGAAGACGTTGAGGACAGCCGTGAGGGTGGTGCGGGTCGCCTCGGCGCCGCCGGGGGCCTTGACGGTCTTCCAGGGCTCGCGGCGGTCGAAGTATTCGTTTGCGGCGTCGGCGATCTTCGTCACCTCCACGGGGACCTGCGAGAAGCGGCGGTCCTCGTAGTGGCGGGCGATCGCGTCCGCGCGGCCGCGGGCGGCGGCGACGAGCGCGGCGCCTTCCGCGTCGAGCGTTCCGAGGCGGCCTTCGAGGTTCTTGTTGAGCATCTGCGCGCCGCGCGAGGCGAGGTTCGTGATCTTGCCCACGAGGTCGCCGTTCACGCGCTGCACGAAGTCCTGCAGGTTGAGGTCCATGTCGTCCGTCGTGCCGCCGAGCTTGCAGGCGTAGTAGTAGCGCAGGGCCTGGGCGGGCAGGTGGTCGAGGTAGGTGCGGGCGTTCACGAAGGTGCCCTTCGACTTCGACATCTTCTCGCCGTTGACGGTGAGGAAGCCGTGGACGAAGATCTTGTCCGGCTGCGCGAAGCCGGCGGCGTGGAGCATCCCCGGCCAGAAGAGGCAGTGGAAGCGGATGATGTCCTTGCCGATGAAGTGGTAGCGCTCGGCGCGGGGGTTCTGCCAGTAGTCGTCGAAGGACTTCCCGTTCTTCGCGCACCAGTTCTGGAGGGCGGCGAGGTAGCCGATCGGGGCGTCCACCCACACGTAGAAGTACTTGCCGGGGTGGCCGGGGATCTCGAAGCCGAAGTAGGGCGCCGCGCGGGAGATGCACCAGCCGCGCAGGGGCTCGCTGAACCATTCGAGGAGCTTGTTCGAGACGTCGCTCGTCGTGTGCTCCGGGATCCACGTGCGCAGGTAGTCGTGCTGGGGCTCCAGCTCGAAGTAGAGGTGCTCGGAATCCTTCACGACGGGCGACGCGCCGCAGGTCGTGCAGACGGGGCTGCCCAGCTCCTCGGCGGCGTAGGTGGCGCCGCACCGGTCGCAGCTGTCGCCGTACTGCCCCTCCGCGCCGCACTTGGGGCACGTGCCCTTCACAAAGCGGTCGGGCAGGAACATCCGGCAGCGCGCGCAGTAGAGCTGCGGCGTCGTGCGCTTCGTGATGCCGCCGGACTTCTCCATCGCGGCGAAGAACTGCTCGGAGAGGGCCTTGTTCTCGGGCGCGTTCGTCGAATAGTAGTTGTCAAAGGCGATCTCGAAGTCCGTAAAGTCCTTCAGGTGCGCGGCGTGGCTGCGGGCGATCAGCTCCTCGGGCGTGACGCCCTCCTTCGCCGCGCGGATCATGATCGGGGTGCCGTGGGTGTCGTCGGCGCAGACGTAGACGCAGTCGTTGCCGCGCATCTTCTGGAACCGGACCCAGAAGTCGGTCTGGATGTATTCCACCAGATGCCCCAGGTGGATGTCCCCGTTGGCATACGGCAGGGCGGATGTGACGACGATGCGGCGCTTCTCTGACATGTACTCGAATCTCCTTCGGAAAAAACGTGGAGTATTCTACCATATTTTCGCCCCGCGGCGGGGACCGGCCCTCCTACTGGACCTTGCGGAAGACGACGACGAAGCCGCCCTCGGGGGCGACCGCGAGCGCGAGGGTCTCGCCGCGCGCGACGCGCCGCGTCGACTCGGCGAGGTCGGTCGCGTCGTCCGCCGCGCGAGGGCCGTCCGCGTAGACCGCCGCCTCCCACGCCGTGCCTGCGGGCAGGAAGTCGAGCGGCAGCGCAACCTCCTTCGCCGCGACGCCGAGGTAGGCCGCGTAGAAGCGCCCGTCGAACGTCTCGCGCACGACGCCGTAGTCCTCGCCGACCGCGCCCGTGAAGGGGCGCGTCGCGCGCCAGACCGTCGGGAGCGCGCGCAGGGCCCCGATCCCCTTTGCGCCCCGGTAGCGCTCCGGCCAGTCGCAGAGCGTCGTGAGCGGCGAGTCGTAGGCGACGCAGAGCGCGAGCGCGTGGGCGCGCGTGCCGATCTCCTCCGCCCAGATCGGGCGGCGGTCCGTCTCGTCGCCGTAGCGGTGCCCCTTCCGGCACTGCGGCGTGAACGCCGCCGTGTGGACGTTGGCGAAGCCGCCGGGCGTGAAGTCCCCGGGCCCGAGGAGGAAGCGCGTGAACGGCAGCGTCGCGCAGTGCGTCGGCGTGATCCTGTCCGTGAACTTCGTCATCTCGTTGCCGCGGATGCCCTCGCGCGTGATCTGGTTCGGCCACGTGCGGTTCATGCCGGTCGGCTTGAACGCGCCGTGGTAGTTGACGAGGAGGCGGTGCCGCGCGGCCGCGCGCACCGTGCTCTCGTACCACCGCACCATCCACTGGTCCTGGCGGTCGAGGAAGTCGATCTTCACGCCCTTCACGCCCCAGCGCGCGAGCTTCGCGAACGTCTCCTCCACGCCGTTGTCCTGCAGGGCCTCCCAGTGGAGCCACAGCCAGATGCCCACGCCCTTCTCCCGTCCGCGGGCGATGACGCGGTGGAGGTCGAAGCCCTTGCGGACCTCGATCGGCACGTCCGGGCCGTGGTTCGGGCGGCGCGCCCAGCCGTACCAGCCGCCGTCGATCGTGTGGTAGGGCCAGCCCATCTCGGCGGCGAAGTCCACGAGCTTGAGCGTGAGGTCGGTCGAGAGGGAGTTGTTCGACTCGACCCACCAGTCCCAGCTCGACGCGCCCGGCCTGACCCAGCTGAAGTCGAGGGACGGGTCCGGCGGCGGGTTGAGGTTCAGGACGAGGTCGGCGCAGCGGTCGACGAGGCCCGTGTCGGAGTCCGCGCAGGCCATCACGCGCCACGGGCTCGCCGCCGGCGTCTGGCGGATGACGGCGACGTCCGGCGCGCAGGCGTTGGAGCGCGGCAGCGGGGTGAGCGCCGCCTCCAGCGTCGCCGCGCCCGGCGTCTGGCCCTTCTTCGGGACGCGGTAGTAGAGGCCGGCCCAGTTCGTGAGGTCCGCCTCGCAGAGGGCGACGCGCTGCGCGCCCACGTTGACGACGGCGGGCATGCCGACAAGTTCCTTCGCCTGGAGGCTGGCGAGCGGACGCCGCCGAAAGTCCTCTTCCTGCGACGACACCCAGCCGCCGTAGCTCGTGAACCAGCCGTCCACGCCTTCCGGGAAGCGCCATTCGGTCAGCTCGCCGCGCAGCTGGAACCCGTCGAAGGCGGGCTGCTCGGAAACGACGTAGCGGAACGCGACGCCCTCGTCGTAGGCGCGGAAGACGAGCGCGAGGCGGCGTCCGGCGGCGTCTTCAAAGTCGAGCGTCAGCTCGTTCGCGCGGTCGCGCACCGTCTCCTTCCGGTAGAGGCGCGTCGTCCAGGTCTCGTCGAGCGTCCGGCGCGTCGCCTTCTTCAGCCGGAAGCCGCTCCAGGGCTTCGGGTCGATGAAGTCAAGGCCCAGTCGCGAGGGCAGGACGAGAGCGACGCCCTTGCGCGTCGCCGACCAGGAAAGGCCGTTCTCGACCTCGACGGACACGCGGAGCGTCCCGTCGGGCGAAACGAGCGTCTCGGCCGCGCAGAGCGCGCCGGCGCAGGCCGCCAGGGCGGCGACAAGCAGCGTCTTCCTCATCGCCCGCCTTCCTTATTTCACGAGCTCGTCGGCGAGGGCGGCGAGCTGCGCCTCGCTCGCCGCGTTGAGCGCGGAGGTGATCGTCACCGTGTTCGCGCAGAACGAGATGCCCTTCGAGTTCCCGAAGAGGCCGCGCATGGTCTTCGCGGCCGTCGGCGCCCAGCTGCCGTTCTCGACGAGGCCGACGAGGCGGTTCTGGTAGTTGCGCTCGGTGAGGTGCGCGATGAACGTGCGCATGAACGGAAAGATGTCCGCGTTGTAGGTCGTCGTCGCAAGGACGAGCCTGCCGTAGCGGAAGGCGTCCTCCACGGCCTCCGCCATGTCGTCGCGCGCGAGGTCGGAGAGGGCGACCTTCGGACAGCCCTTCGCGAGCAGGAGGTCGCGCAGCTTCAGCACGGCCGCCTTCGTGTGGCCGTAGACGCTCGTGTAGGCGAGGCACACGCCGTCGCTTTCGACGCGGTAGCTGCTCCACGTGTCGTACTGCTTCACCGCGTGGCCGATCTCCTCAGCCGTCAGGAGGAGCGGGCCGTGGAGCGGCAGGATCTTCTCGATCGCGAGGCCGGACGCCTTTTTGAGAAGCGCCTGGACCTGCGGACCGTACTTGCCGACGATGCCGATGTAGTACCGGCGCGCCTCGCAGTCCCATCCTTCGGGGTCCTCCACGTCGTTCGCGCCGAACTTGCCGAAGCCGTCCGCCGAGAAGAGCGCCTTCTCCCCTGCGTCGTAGGTCACGATCACCTCGGGCCAGTGGACCATCGGCGCCGCGACGAACGCGAGCACGTGCCCGCCGCCGAGGTCGAGCGCGTCGCCCTCCTTCACGACGAGGCGGCGGCCGGCGAAGTCGGAGCCGAAGAAGTTCTTCATCATGCGGAACGCCGGCGCGGAGGAGACGACCGTCGTCGACGGGTTCGCCGCGAGGAAGCGCGCGATGCACGCCGAGTGGTCCGGCTCCATGTGCTGCACGACGAGGTAGTCGGGCGCGCGCCCGCCGAGCGCCGCCGCCACGTTCGCCGCCCACGGCCCGAAGAAGCGGGCGTCCACCGTGTCCATCACCGCCGTCTTCGCCGCGCCCAGGACGACGTAGCTGTTGTACGCCATGCCGCGCGGCACGGCGTACTGCCCCTCGAAAAGGTCGACCTCGTGGTCGTCGACGCCGACGTACTTGATGTCCTTCGTGATGTCCTGTGCAATCTTCATGCTGCCTTCTTCCTTGAGTGTTCTTGGAAAGAGTATACCACACGCCGTCCGCACGCCGCAACGCGCCGTCCCCCCCGGACCTAAAGCTCGTCGGCCCCCAGGAGCCAGGAAACGGCCGCGTTCGCCTCCATCGCCGCCGCGATGCCGACGCGCGGCGAGACGGGCGCCCTGCCCGCGTCCCCGACGCTCGTCTCGCCGTCGCCGACGGCCACCACGCGCGCGCCCATCCGCCTGAGGCGGATCGCGTTGGAACGCCCCCATCCGGCGAGGCCGCTTGCCGTGACGAGCCGCGTCCCAAGGGGCATCAGCGCGCCGAGGAGCATTGCCTTCGCGTCAACGGCGTCGAGCGCCTCCACGACGACGCCGCAGCCCGCGAAGAGCGTCCGCGCCGCCGCCGCGTCAAGCCTCACGTCGACCGCCTCGATCTCCGCCTCCGGATCGATGCGCAGGAGATTCGCCTTCAGCGCGTCCACCTTCTTCATGCCCAGCTGGTCGCGGAAGAAGAACTGCCGGTTGAGGTTCGATTCGCCCACCACGTCGAAGTCCGCCACGACGAGCCGCCGCACGCCCGCGCGCACGAGGTGCATCGCGCAGTTCGAGCCAAGCCCCCCCGCGCCGGCGATGCCGACGCGCGCACGTTCGAGGATGGCCCGCTCGGCGGGCGTCAGATAGGGGTTTGCGGACACGCCGTCAGCCTCCGGCCGTCAGCTTGAAGACGTCCAGCGCCGCCCCCTCGCGCAGGGGCAGCTGCGCGAGGTCCGCGCCCGGCGCATGGACCTCGCCGTCGTATTCGACGATCGCGCGCGCCGCGTCGATGCGGCGCTCCGCCAGGAAACCGGCCACCGTCGTCTGACCGGTCTCGACCTCATGCCCCTGATAGACCACGTTCATCGCATGCCCCTTCCGCTGCCGCGCCGGCATCATCCCCCAATCGCCGACAGGACGACCAGGAGGCCGTAGGCGAGCGCGGGGAGGAAGATGAAGGAGTCGAACATGTCGAGGAACCCGCCCATGCCCGCCGGCATGAACGCGGAGGAGTCCTTCACGCCGCACTCGCGCTTGAAGCGGCTCTCGACCAGGTCGCCCGCCGTCGCGACGAGCGCGAGGGCAATCCCCGCGGGCACGGCGCGCGCCGCGTCCAGCCAGCCCCAGAGCGCGCAATGCTCCGCCCAGCCGAAGCGGCGCGCGAGGCAGCAGAAGACGGCGGTCGTCGCCGAGGCGAAGACCATCGAGCCGGCAAGCCCCTCCCAGGACTTGTTCGGGGAGATCGCCGGGCACATCTTGTGCCGCCCCATCGCCACGCCGAACGCGAAGCCGCCCGTGTCCGAGAACTTCGCGACCGCGATCAGGAAGAAGAGCGTGTAGAGCCCCACGCGCGTCGCGGGCATAGCGAAGAGCGTGCGCGCCTCCGGCTCCAGCTGCACGATGCGCAGGAAGAACGACAGCAGGAACGGCACGTAGAAGAACCCGAGGAGCGTCGAGGCGATCGTCCCGACCGGGTTGCGGTAGCGCGCGCGGAAGAGGACGATGCAGGCGAGCAGGAAGACGAGCGGCGCAAGCGCGAGCCCGCCCGCGAAGAGGCACGCCGAAAGGCCCAGCAGACCCGGATAGGCAGCACTCCCAATGAGCCACGCCGTGCCCATCAGAAGCCCGAACCAGGCAACCGGCTCGTACTTCCGCGCCATCTGGTAGAATTCGAGCTGCACGACCGTCGAGACGGCGAGCAGCGCGACCGGCAGGGCCTTCAGCGGACAGTAGAGGAAGAACGCGACGACGCCCAGGCCAACCGCAATCCCGCAAAGGGTTCTTTTCAATATGGGGTTCATCATCACTGTCCTGTCCGTTCAATTTCACGCGGTGGGCGCCGACCGCCCCGCCCTGTTCAGCAAATCCGCAAGCCCGCGGCAGGGCACACGCGCCAGCTCGCGGGGTTCGACCTTCTGCAGCCCGCCGCCATACGACCGCCCCGCATTGCGGATAGACTGCGCCGAAATGCCCAGAAGCACGTTCCAGACCTCTTCGTTCCGCCCGGCGTCCCCCTGCACGAACTGCGCCAGCGCCCCCTTGGGATAGAGCATGAGGAACGAGTTCGTGGCGATGGCCCGGGAGTCGTTCAGGATAAACCTCACCGGCACCCCGCCCGCGCTCCCGCGCCCCATGTAGGAACAGAGAATGGGAGCCGGTTCGCGCTGTTCCTGCGCGTACCAGACATTCCGTGATGCACACAGGTTCCGCTTCGCCGTATCCTCAATCCCCGATGCGAGGTAGGATTGGACGGATGCCGGAAGCTCGGCAATCTCATACCCCGTGCAGTCAAGCAGGAAACGCCGTTCCGCGTTCACCGGCACTCCCAACGTATCCGCCTTGACATGATCAACCTTGAGATGTCGCGGACTCGGCAGGATCGGTTTCAGATAGCGCCTGGGAATTCCCCTCTCACGTACCGTCGACTCGTTCAAGACGAAGAACCCGTTGTCCCCCGTCGCAATACCCCGCCGGATGTCGAAACAATCTCCCAGACGGAGGCCATCCCCGTCTTCGCCCCCTCTTCGCGGTGGCCATTTCGACGCTTTCCGCAGCACCTCGCGTCCATACGTCTCGGACCGGATTGGATGTTCAAGATCGGTACCGTAGGTGAAGACCGCCTTGGCCCTTTCCGGCATGACGTTACGGAACCAGACGACGCACGAGGAAACAAGTGCATCGGAGAAACGTACGTCCGCCGCGTCAAACGCGTGGACGCGCAGCAAGGTGACGCGCCGCGCCAGAAAGTCGCGCAACGCCTTTCCGTAGTTGACCGACATCCACTCCGACGGAATGAGCCAAGCTCCCACGGCTTCCGGCTTCATCCAATTCCAGGACAATAACAGAAAATGGCAGTAAAGCCCCGCCAATCCGGAAATGGAGACATCCGCACGCCGCGCGACCGCATTTTGCAACCGCTTCTTGTCCGCGCACGGAATCGCATGGTGGCGCACATAGGGCGGATTGGCAAAGACGACGTCCGCCAGACTCTCCGGTACAAGCGCCGTGAAGTCCCCCTCGACGATTCGACAACGCCGTCCCCCCCACAGGCGTACCGCCGCACGATGGAACGCCGCATCGCGCTCACAGGCAAAGACCTCCTTCAAGGAACGCCCCAACTCGGCATAGGCTGCGGAAACAAACGCGCCGGTTCCAACCGAAGGCTCCAACATCGTCAGTCCACCCTCACCGTGCAGATAGGGCCGCGTTTCCCGCACAATGGCAGAGGCCAGTTCAAAAGGCGTCGCAAACTGTCCCATTCGCCGACGATCTTCGATCGTCTTCGCCGCGTCGATCGTTTTTTGCGCCTCCTGCCGCGCCGTTTCGACCTGGTTCAACGTCATAGCCCCAGCGCCTCCATGTCGACCATGCGGTGTTCCCAGATCCAGTCAATCCCCTCGGCCGCCTCATAGCCCAGGTATCCGCTGTCGAAGTAGCCACAGAGGAACAGCACGAAACGGACATCCGGCCCAAACGTCCTTTTCAATTGCTGGATCTTCTGCGCCTCTTCCTTCCGACGCTTGTTGACGTTGGCAAAATCTCCGGCGGACTTCGCCTCGATAAAGAGGGGAACGGAGTCAGGCTGGGCATTTCGCGGCAGAATCGCCACGTCGACGGGGATGTTCACGGTCTCCGTCCGTGCATCGGACAGGAAGACCCTGACATTGAGGTGGTAGGCGAACTCCCCCGGACGAAGCTCGGCGGAAGAGGCCGGACGAACCCTCCGATAACCGCGCGCCTCCAGGAAATCCGCAATTGCCTTGAGCTGCCGCTCTTCCTGCGCCTTGCGGATGATGGGATCGGAGTAGGCACCGCACAGACGATCCGCGACAATCAGCGATGCCCGCGCGCGCTGGACGGCAGAAGCCCTTTTACCCGTCGCGAGCCACGGCAGAAGGTCGTGGTCCAAAAGCTTGGCAATGACCCCCATGATTTTTTCCGAGGCCTCCCGCGCATCGCGCACGGCACGCTTCCGCCCCTCGTCCTCCATGCCCCTGACCACGGCGGAACCGACCCGCGCCAATCCCGCCAGGCGGTCACGCGCCAACGGTGGGCATGTCATCTGGCGCAGGACAGGCAGCATCGTCGGCGCAAGCGTGAGCATCGCCGCATTGAGGCTGCACCCATCCTCCGTCACCAGAAAGACCTCGTCCACGTTCTTCCGCGCCCGTTCACGCGCCGCGCGAAACGCAGGCGGCGCAAACGCCAGAAACCACCGGTTGTAGAAATCCACCGATTGCTCGATGTCGTTCTTCCAATCATCGACGCGCTGGCGATTGATGTCCATGAAACGACCGGCGGCGGTAGTAAAGCTTAGAGCGCGAGGCGCAGGGTCGATTCGCGGGCGGGGCCGATGGAGAGGATGCCGAGCTTCGCGCCCGAGAGCTCCACGAGGCGGTCCACGTAGGCTTTCGCCTTGGGCGGCAGGTCCTCGATGCGCGTGACGTGGGAGGTCTCGCACATCCAGCCGTCCATCTCCTCGTAGATCGGCTTCACGCGGGCGAGCTCGTCCGCCGAGGTCGGCATGTCCTCGATGCGGCGGCCGTCCAGCTCGTAGGCGACGCAGATCTTGATCTTCGGGAAGACGTCCATCACGTCGAGCTTCGTCATCGCCCAGTAGTCGATGCCGTTGATCTGCTGCGCGTAGCGCGCGACGACGGCGTCGTACCAGCCCGTGCGGCGGGGACGCTTCGTGACCGCGCCGAACTCGTGTCCGCGCTCGGCGAGCGTCCGCCCGTCCGCGTCCTGCTTGTCCTCGGCGTTGTAGAGCTCCGTCGGGAACGGCCCCGCGCCGACGCGCGTCGTGTAGGCCTTGACCACGCCCACCACGCAGTCGATGTCGCGCGGGGAGAGGCCGCTGCCGATGCACGCGCCGCCCGAGGTCGGGTTGGACGAGGTGACGAAGGGATAGGTGCCGAAGTCGATGTCGAGCATCGTTCCCTGGGCGCCTTCGAGGAGGATGGACTTGCCGGCGGCCTTCGCCTGGTGGAGCATCGGCACGGTGTCGCGGATGTAGGGCGAGAGCTTCTCCTGCGCGGCCCTGTAGATGGCGACGATTTCGTCCGCGTCCATCTGGTAGCCGCGGACCGTGCAGCCGGGCACGTCGATCTGGTCGCCCGCGTCCACGCGCTCGGCCTTCAGCATCCGCAGGCGGCGGTTCGTCTCCTCCACCTGCTCGCGCACGGCGTCGAGGAAGTTCGCCGCGAGCATGTCGCCGCACCGGAGGCCCGTGCGGGAGACCTTGGCGGCGTAGGCGGGGCCGATCCCGCGCCCCGTCGTGCCGATCTTCTTCCCCGCCGCGCGGGCGGCCTCCTCCGCCTTGTCGAGCGCGCGGTGGTAGAGCATCACCATCTGGGTGCGGGTGGAGATGAAGAGGCGTCCCTTCGGCTCGACGCCCGTCGCGCGCATGGCCTCGATCTCCTCGATGAGGTCGAGCGGGTTCATCACGACGCCGTTGCCGATGACGCAGACCTTGCCGTCGTGGAGGATGCCGCTCGGGATGAGGCGCAGGACGCGCGTGCGGCCCTCGGCGATGACGGTGTGGCCGGCGTTGGAGCCGCCCTGGTAGCGCACCACGTAGTCCGCCTTGTCCGTCAGGACGTCGATGATCTTCCCCTTGCCCTCGTCGCCCCATTGGGCCCCGACCAAAACCGTATTCATTGCGTGTTCTCTTCCTCGTTGCGAAATAACCGGGACATTATACCAAAAGGCGGGCGGCCTGGCGCGCGGCGGCGACGATTTCCGTCGGCCGCGCCCGCCCCGGCCGCAACAAGTTGCGGCCCTCCCGCTGCGGGGCCCCCAGAGTGTCCCGTACCGCCATGGCCTTTCCATCTCCATGAAGCCCCCTGTGCCATCTGTTGGCCCTACGGGAGGAGGTCGTAGTTGACCCTGTCCGGGCCGAGGTTCGTCTTCCGGTCCCATTCGAGGTTCCTGTCGAGCGGCGTCGGATTGAGGTAGTAGAGGAACTTGACGCCGCAGACGATGAAGTTGTAGCCCGTGTACATGAGGATGTCGCCGTAGATCTTCCCGTAGTAGGCCTCGACGATCCGCCCCCTGTCGTCGCGGCGCGTCCGAATGCGGAAGCAGAAGCAGCGGTTCTCGTCGTAGTTGCCCACGTACTCCAGCTTCCTGTTCCGTCCCGTCCAGCAGAGGTAGTCCGGGCGGTATCCGTCCTCCGGCGCCGTGCGGATCCTCAGGCGGAGGTTGGGCGGTGGATTGGACTCCACGAGGCCGTTCCCCTCCCCGGGGAACCGGACCGCCATGGAGTCCCTGAAGGACGTTCCCCTGACATCGGCGCCGTTCACGCCCTCACCCAGCTCTTCGTGGGGGAGGCGGGCGAACTCGATGTCCGCGACCTTCCCCTTCCCGAACGGCGGCAGCCAGTCCCCGGCCATGAGGTCGAGCGCGAACCGGCCGCCGTTGACGTCGGCGATCTCGCGCTTGACGTCAAGCTTGCAGGCCTTCACGAACAGGGGGATGGGGTGTTCCACGCGCTGGAGGCGGATCGTCGCGACCAGGTTGTCCGGCTGCCAGATCCCGAGAAGGTTCTTCTCCGAGAACCTTCGTCCCCACCCTTGTGGACAGGGATAGAATCCTGACGGTGGCCTCTCTACCCAACACCCTACGTTTCCGCAGTTGGTTCTTCCGCGTAGCCGGCAACGACCGTTGACGTCCGTGACCGCCCTGTCGAAATTAGGTCCATCTGAACCCTTCACGGCAAACCAGCCGTTGTTGACGTCGAACACCCCCATGACACTAACGTTCTTCAACGCCTTGCCTGTCTTGTCGTCTACGACGAAGACCCCGAACCTTGCAATGTCCGCGTCTGACTGGCACATTGACAGTAAGGTAAAAAAACAGACGAACGCTTTGATTCCCTTCATAAGCATCCTCCTTTAATTCGGATTCTTCCCGACAATCCTGTCGAAGAGCTTGTACACGAAGAAATAGGCCACGTTCTTGAAGTCGGAGTGTTCCCACCTGAAACGAACCACCCCATTTTCGCTCGACTTTCGTTTTGCCGGCCACTTGTCCGTGTTCGCAATGCAGTCGGCATCCAGTCGTATGTTACCGCTCGCGCCAAACGCATTGATGTAGTTCGCGCCTGCAGCGCCACTCTCGGCGGGGATCGCGTCGGCGAGGAACCGCGCCCGTAGCCAGTCCCGGTGGGTGAGGTCACCGTGTGCGGGCCCGCCTCCCCCGCCCACGAGGGCGGGGAGGATGACGGCACGAGCCCGGCGAGGCGTCCTCAGAGGCGAAGAGGTGGATGCGCGCGGGGTCGGGGAACGGGTACGCCTCGGCGGCGAGCGCCGCGAGCGAACCCCGCGCCGGCCACGGGAACACCCCCGCGTCGAGCCAGACGGCGTTCGTCGCCGGGGGCGCGCCCGCCTGCGACGCGCGCAGCACGTCCCGAACGTCCTCAAGGTCCGCGAGATCCGCAAGGGGGACGCTTCCGCCGCACAGGACGGCTGCGGACAGAACACAGGAAGCCGCGCGGACGGCGCGGGACGGCACAACATCTTTCAACTTCATCATACGTACAATCTCCCCTTGATGGCTTCATCCTATCATAAGCGAAGAACATGCGCAAGGGGGGAAAGAGGGATTGTTTGAAAAACGGGAGGGGGCGGGAGGGACGCAATTCATTGCGTCCGTGTCCCCCGCGCGCCGATCCAGGCCGCAACAAGTTGCGGCCCTCCCGCATGCCAACCGCCCCACAGCGCCACGCGCCGAGGGCGGCGCGGGTACATTGCGCGCCGGGCCGCGTTGCCGAGCCCTCTTCCCCGTTAGGCGAGTTTCTGCCGTCAAGCGAAGTTCTACCATCAGGCGAAGGTCTGCGCGTCGACGTCGAAGGAGATGCGAAGGTCCTTCGGCGCGGGCCGGGCGGACTCGATCCACGCGACGGCGGCCACGATGTCCTTCGCCGCCGGCGCGCGCACGACCACCTGGTAGCGGAACCACCCCTCGGCCTTCAGGAGCGGCGCCTCCTCGGCCTCCGAGACGCGGAAGAGCGCCCCCGTCCGCGCGGCGTTGGACCCTTGCGCGGCGTTGGACCCCTGCGCGGCGTTGAACCGCTTCGCCCAGGAGGCGAGGGACTGCGCGTAGAGGCCCGCCCAGCTCCGCGCGCGCGCCTCGTCCTTCGACCGGAAGAGGAGCGTCGCCATGCGGCAGAACGGCGGGAAGTAGGCCGCGCGGCGCGCGGCGAGCTCCTGCGAGGCGAAGGCGGCGAAGCCCCGCTCGGAGGCCGCCGCCGCGATCGCGGGCGCCTCGGGGGAGAAGGTCTGGATGTAGACCTCGCCGGGCTTCTCGGCGCGCCCGGCGCGTCCGCTCACCTGGGCGAGCAGCTGGTAGGTGCGCTCGCTCGCGCGCGGGTCGGGGCGGTGGAGCGAGGTGTCGGCGTTCAGGACGCCGACGAGCGTGACGTTCGGGAAGTCGAGGCCCTTGGCGATCATCTGCGTGCCGATGAGAATGTCCGCCTTGCCCGCGCGGAAGGCGGAGAGGATGTCGTCGTGCGAGAACTTGCGCGCCGTCGAGTCGGCGTCCATGCGCAGGATGCGCGCGTGGCGGAAGCACGCCTTGAGGGCCGCCTCGGCGCGCTGCGTGCCGATGCCGGTGTAGCTGAAGTCCGTCCCATGGCAGTTCGGGCAGGCGGGCGGCACGTGCATCCAGCCGCCGCAGACGTGGCAGCGCAGGCAGTTGTCCGCCCGGTGGTAGGTGTAGGGCACGGAGCAGTCCGGGCACTCCGCCACCCAGGCGCAGGCGGGGCATTCGAGGACGCGCGAGTAGCCGCGCCGGTTGAGGAAGAGGATCGTCTGCTCGCCGCGCTCGAGCCGCGCGTGGAGGGCGTCGAGGAGGAGGGAGGAGAAGATCGGCGCGTGGCCGACGCGCGCGGCCTCCTCGTCCATGTTCACGAGATGGACGGCCGGGAGCGCGCGGCCCGCGACGCGGTTCGGCACGCGCGCGAGCGCGTACTTGCCGGTCGCGGCGTTCTGCCAGGACTCGAGCGACGGCGTGGCGCTGCCGAGGACGGCGACGGCCCCCTCGATCTTCGCGCGCATCACCGCGACGTCGCGCGCATGGTAGCGCGGCGTCTCGTCCTGCTTGTAGGAGGGGTCGTGCTCCTCGTCCACGACGATGAGACCGAGGCCGCGCACGGGCGCGAAGACCGCGCTGCGCGGCCCCACCACGACGCGCGCCTCGCCCGTGCGGATGCGGTGCCACTCGTCGTAGCGCTCGCCGTCGGAGAGCGCGGAGTGGAGGACGGCGACGCGCGCGCCGAAGCGCCCCGCGAACCGGCGCACCGTCTGGGGCGTGAGCGCGATTTCGGGAACGAGGACGATGGCGCCCTTCCCCGCCTCCAGGACACGCGCGATGGCCTGCAGGTAGATCTCCGTCTTCCCGCTCCCCGTCACGCCGTGGAGGAGGACGGGCCTTGTCGCCGCGTTGATCGTCTCCAGCGCGGCCCGCTGCTCGGGGTTGAGCGCGAGCGGCGCGGTCGGCATCACGCGCCGCCCGGCGAGCGGGTCGCGCCGCGCCGCGCGCGGCGCGATCGCGAGCGCCCCCTTCCAGGCGAGCGTCTTCAGCGTGGCGGGCGTCGTCGCGAACTCGCGCACGAGCTGCCGCATCCACCCGCCGCCCACGCGGCGGATCTCCGCGACGAGCGCGCGCTGGCGCGCCGTCAGGTCCGCGGGCCCGCCCTCCGCCGGCTCGACGTACAGCAGCTCCTTCGGGCGGGCGGACGGCTTCAGGACGGCGGCCGGCAGCGCCGCCCGGAGCGCCGTCTCGATGGGCGCGTGCGTGTAGGCGGCGATCCAGCGCACGAGCTTCAGGAGCGCCGGGGAAAAGAAGGGCGAGCCGTCCTCGATCGCGAGGACGGGGCGCGTCCTGAACGCGGGCGCCTCCTCCGTGAGCGCGAGCGCGAACCCGCGCGCGACGCGCCCCGAAAACGGAACGCGGAGAAGCTGCCCGACGAGCAGCTTCTCCGTGAGTTCGGCCGGCACCGCGTAGGTGAAGAGCCGGTCAAGCGCCAGGTCGATGGCGACCGAGACGAACAAGGATCAGAGGTCCAGGACCTGGAGCTGGTTCTTGAGCTGGGTGTTGTCGAAGCCCTGGCGGTTGAAGATCACGTCGAGGCGGGAATACTTCGCCTTGATCGTCTGCGACGCGCCGCCCTTGCGCACAAGCACCCACGCCTTGTTGCCGAAGGGCTGGTCGTAGGTGCCGTTGCCGACCGTGACCTTCGTCGCGGAGGAGCCGTCGTAGCTGGCGAGGTAGCCGTTCATCGAGGAGTAGTCGACGTTGCGCGACATCAGGACGGGGATCACGTCGGCGATTTCGCTCTGCACGTTGCCGGTGATCACCCAGGCGATGTTCCGCTTGTCCAGCGTCGAGCCCGTCATGCCCGGCACGCCCGCGCCGGAGAGGACGCCGATGTCGACGTTGACGTAGGGCTGCCACTCGGTCTTGCCGTAGTTGTCCATGTCGAAGAGCTCCTTGAAGAACTCCGTCGTGGAGGTCCAGCCCTGGTCGGCGATGTCCGGGTCCGTCGCGCCCGAGCTCTCGACGCTCGTCTGCGGCCACACCTCGGCCATGCCCGCCGCCTCGCGCTCGGTGTTCGCCTGCGTGATGCCCACGAAGAGGTTGCGCCCGCGCATGGCCATGGCGGACGTGTTCGCGCTGAGCATGGCGGCGGAAATGGCCGGGAACAGCGCGCCCATCAGGATGCCGAGAATGCCGATTACGACAAGCAGCTCGACGAGCGTGAACCCTTCAGTCTTCTTCTTCATGTTCATGTTGTGGACTCCTTCATTAATCCTTTCAGGTGCGGGTATTATCCCACAAATGCGCCCCATGCGCAAGGGGGGAAATGCCCAAATGGATGGGCGGGGCGCGCGCGTCAGAGCGCCCCCGTCGCGAGGGCGCCGAACGTGGTGATCGGCGTCGTGTCGCGGTAGTTGTCGATGATCTGGCGCACGTCCTTGATGACCGCGTTCACCTCGTCGTACATCTCGCGCTCCGCCACCAGCCGGCCGAGCGTGCCCTCGCCCTTCTCCAGGCGCTCGGAGACGGCGCGCAGGTTCGCGACGAGCTTCGCGGCGTCGTCCGCAAGCGCGGCGTCGTTGAACGCGCGCCCGAGCAGGCCCTCGCCGCCCTTCAGCTTCGCGGTGGCGGCGCGCACGTCCGCGACGGCGTTCGTGAGGTCGCCCCAGAGCGCGTCGTCCTTCGCGGTCAGCCGCCCGAGCGTGCCCTCGCCGCGCTCGATGCGCGCGGAGATCGCGGCCGCGTTCGCGAGCGTCTGCTTCAGGTCGGCGTAGACGGCGTCGTCCTTCGAGAGGAGGCGGCCCAGCGTGCCCTCGCCCCGGTCCAGCCGCTCGGCGACGGCGGCGGCGTGGTCGAACGTCTTCCGGGCGCCGTCGAAGGTCTTCTCGGCGTCGCCGACGGCGCGCTTCGCGCCCGCGACGGCCTCGCGCAGGTCCCGGTAGACGGCGTCGTCGCGCGAGAGGAGCCTGCCCGCCGTGCCCTCGCCGCGCGCGACGCGCGCGACGATCTTGTTGACGTTCTCCGCCGTCGCCTCGAAGTTGGAGACGATGCTCTTGAAGGAGCCGTCGTTCAGGACTTCGTTGAGGCTGCCGGCGATCCGCCCGAGGTCGCGCATCCAGTCGATGGGCGGGTCGCCCCGGAAGACGGTCGTCGCAAGGGGCATCGCCGCGCCGTCGCCCTCTTCGAGGAGGAGGTAGTTGCCGCCGAGGAGCGAGAGCGCCGAGACGGAGGCGCGGCAGGTCGCGCGCAGCACGACGTCGCGGTC
Organism: Clostridiales bacterium CCNA10; assembly: GCA_963618935.1. GTDB lineage: Bacteria > Verrucomicrobiota > Kiritimatiellia > RFP12 > UBA1067 > RUG572. The sequence goes on from CAVEVC010000107.1 coordinate 29,603, forward strand.
CACGAGCGCCGTGACCATGACGTTCGTGGGCGCGAGCTCGATCTTCTCGACGATGCCCACCTTCATGCCGCGGTAGACGACGTTGTCGCGCTCCTTGAGCCCGCCCACGTCCGTGAACGCGATGCGCGCCAGCGCCTTCTCGCGCCCGAAGAGGACGTCCACGCCGGAGATGACGACGGTGAAGTAGACGAGGAGCGCGAGGACGGCGACCATGAAGACGCCCACGACGACTTCCGAGAACACGTCAGAGTTCTTTTTCATATTCTGCCTTCATCTGCTGGAAACTGCCCGCCGTGATGAACTGCGCGGCGAGGAAGTCGCGCACGTCCGGCCGGGCGGAGCGCACGAACGCCTCCGGCGCCGCCAGCTCCACCACGTGCCCGTCCTTGAGCATGAGGATGCGGTCGGCGAAGAGGAGCGCGCCCTGGAGGTCGTGCGTGACGACGACGGACGTGATGCCCTTCTCCCGGTTGAGCCGGCGGATGAGCCGGTTGATCGTCACGGAGGTGACGGGGTCGAGGCCCGAGGTCGGCTCGTCGTAGAGCACGATGTCCGACCGGCGCACGATCGCGCGGGCTAGCCCGGCGCGCTTCTGCATCCCCCCCGAGATCTCGGCGGGATAGCGGTCCGCCGCCTCGGAAAGCTCCACGGCGGCCAGCGCCCCGGCGACGCGCGCGTCGATCTCGGCGGGCGCGAGGCGCGTGCGCTCCCGCAGCGGCAGCGCCACGTTCTCGGCGACCGTGAGCCAGCCGAGGAGCGCGCCGCCCTGGAAGAGGTAGCCGAAGCGCGCGCGCACCGCCTCCAGCGCGTCGCCCGTCGCGGCGGAGATCTCCACGTCGTCCAGCCACACGCGGCCCGACGTCGGCGTGAGGAGCCGCACGAGGTGCTTGAGGAGGACCGACTTGCCCGTGCCCGACGGGCCCACCACCGCGAGGACCTCCCCCTTCGCGACCTCGAAGCTGACGCCCGCGAGCACCTCCCGCCCGTCGAACCGCTTCACGACGTTCTCGAACCGGATCATAGCGTGAACTCGATGTAGAACGCGCGGGTCACCATGTACCCGAGCATGAGGATGAGGAGGAACGAGATGATCACGCTGCGCTGCGTCGCGCGCCCGACGCCCACGGCCCCCAGCCGCGTCGAGAAGCCCTCGTGGCAGCCGACGGCGCCGATGACGACGCCGAAGATCCCCGCCTTCAGAAGGCCCACGAAGAGGTCCTTCGCCGCCGCGATCGACATCGCGCTCTTCATGTACTGCTGGAACGCCACGTTCAGCTGGGTCTGCGCGACGAGCCCGCCGCCCACCACCCCCAGCACGCAGGCGTAGAACGCGAGGATCGGCGCCATCACGAGGAGCGCGCCCATGCGCGGCGCGGCGAGGTAGCGCACCGGCGAGACGGACATGATCTCCAGCGCCGCCACCTCGTCGTTCACCGTCATCGTGCCCAGCTCGGCCGCCATCGCCGACCCCACGCACGCCGAGAGGCAGATGCCCGTCACGAACGGGCCCATCTCGCGGAGGAGCGTGAGCATGACCGCCGCGCCGAGGTAGAGCTCCTGGTTGAACCGCCTGAGCGCAAGCCCCACCTGGAGGCCGAGGATCATGCCCGTGAAGAGCCCCACCACCGTGATGACGGGCAGCGTGCGGATGCCGGCCGCGTAGAGCTGGCGCAGGAACGCGGCCCGCGCGTCGCGGCGCGCAAGGACGCCGGGCAGGCAGGCAAGCGACTCCGCCGCGAGGCGGACGCAGCGGCCGACGGAGGAGAAGAACTCCACGGCGCGGCGGCGCAGCGCCTCCAGCTTTCCGGCCGGGGCGTCCGCGTAGATGGGCTCGCGCGTCAGGGTCATCGCGGTCTCCGGGGTCAGATGCGGGGGGCGAGGAACTTCGCGCTCGCGTCGATGTCCGCGAACGTGTCGCGGCGCGTCTCGCACTCGACGACCGCCCAGCGCGTCCCCATCGCGCGGCAGGCGGCGAGGATGCCCGCCCAGTCGTTCCGGTCCCCTTCGCCGCCGCAGGCGCGCCCGCCGCCGGGCTTCGCGTGGATGGAGGGGACGCGCCCCCGGATCCGCTTCAGCACGGCCACGGGGTCTTCGCCCGCCAGCGTCGCGTGGCCCACGTCCAGCTCGAAGGAGAGCTCGGGGCGGGCGAAGAACATCTCCATCGGCGAGACGCCGTCGTACTTCGCCGTGAACTCGACCTGGTGGTTGTGGAAGCCCATCCTGATGCCGTGCGGGGCGAGCCTCCGGGCCGCCTCGGCCATGTCGTCCGCGAACTTCAGCCAGGCCGCCTTCGGCTTCTTCGCGTCGCCGAACCACGGCACGAAGACGAAGTCGACGCCGAACTCCTTGCAGAACGCGACCGTCGAATCGAATTTGTCCGGCGCGACGTGGGAGAGGTTGACGGGCATGTCGACGAGCGCCATGCCGTGTCCGTCCAGGAGCCTGTGGAGCTTCGCGCGGTCCCACTGCCAGAACGCCATCGACTGCACGCCCTCGTAGCCGAGGGCGCGCATCTTCGCGAGCGCGCCGTCGGGGTCCTTCTTCCAGATCTCGTTCACGCTCCACATCTGGCAGGCGAGGCGCAGCGAACGCCCCCCGCCGCAGGTCGCGCACCCGGCGGCAAAGACGCCCGCCGCAGCGGCCAGCGTCGCCATGAAGTCCTTTCTCGTCGTCTGCATTCTTGCATGCTCCTGGTCGTCGTCAAACGAATGCGCGTATTTTACCATAAAATGACGACGCGCGCCGCCGCTTCGGCGCTAGCGGAAGATCAGGAGCGTGCCGCGCGGGAGGAGGCTGTACTCGTAGCAGCCCACGTCCACGCGGCCCACGCCGTCCCGGAGGAAGACGCGCGGGTTGCCCGCGAGGTCGCGCGCCGCGTCGTCCCAGGCGAACGCCGCGCCCGCATTCCGCGCCGGCGAGGCGGCGGAAAGGGCATAGGGATGCCGCGCGTCGTAGTCGGGATGCGTCGGCGCGAGGAAGAGGTTCTCCGTCTCGGAGATGCTGCCCGTGTCGGCGATCGTGTAGGTGCTGTTCCAGCCGGGATGGGTCCGCCAGACGCAGTTCGTGAAGGACCAGGTGGCATATCCGGCGATGTCGAAGGACTTTCCGGCGTTGGGGTCGTGGTAGTTGTCCTTGAAGATGCAGTTCACGGCCGCCACCTGGCCGGCGAAGAGCTGCCCCTTCGTGCCCCAGTTGTTCGAGACGACCGTGCAGTTCACGAGGCTGGGCGCCCCGGAGAAGAGATAGCTCGCGGCAAGGCCCGTGAAGAGGCAGTTCGTCCACGCCCCGCCCTGCATCAGCGAGCCCTTCAGGAAAACGCCGCCGCCCTCGATGCGGCAGCGCACGGCGGACTTGACGGCGGCCGGATTGCAGCGCAGGAACGAGCCGTCCTCGACGTGGCATCCCGTCGCCGCCACCCGCCAGGCGTCGTTCGTCTCGCAGCCGCAGTCGATGAACGCGACGCGCGTGAGCCGATGCCCCGCGGCCGACGCCACGCCCCCGGCCGCCTCGACGGGACGGGCCAGGCAGTTCGAGACCACGCAGTCGACGAGCGTCGCGTTGTACGCCGCGCCGCCTTCCTTCAGGGCCAGGCAGCCCGTGAACGTGCTGTTCGACACGACGGCGGCCTTGTCCTTGTCCGCCGCGAAGCCGCCGCCCCTGACGGCCACGTTGCCGACGCACAGGCAGTCCTGCACCGAATAGCCGTCGCCGTAGTTGCAGCCGCCATTCGACTCCTCCGCCACGTTGCCGACGAACACGCACCGCCGCAGGCCCGTGCCGTTCCGAAGCGCGCCGCCGTTGGCGACGGCGCGGTTGTACTCGAAGAGGCAGTCCTGCGCCGAGGCCATCAGGGCCGCGCCGCCCTCGAGCGCGACGTTGTTCGTGAAGTAGCAGTCGTAGAGGTTGAGCGTATGCCCGCCGCCGCCCTGCCCCTCGCCCATGTTGCCGCGGAAGACGCAGTTGGAGACGGTCGCGTACTTGCCCTTGTACCATCCGTGCTGGATGCCCGCCCCGGCCCCGTCGGACGCCTTCGCGTTCGTGTTCGTGCCGTTCTGGATCGTGAGGTGGCGGAAGGAGACGCCCGTCAGCGAGGGGTCCACGTTGAAGACGGACCGCGCGTACTTCGCGTCCAGCACCACCTTCGCGTTGCGGTCCGCCGTCTCGCGCCAGCTCGTCGCGTCCGCCCCCACGAGCGCCATGTTCTTCTGGACCGAGAGGCATCCCTTCGCGTCCATCGCGCAGCCTGAGACGTCGTAGTACCCCGGCGCGATCCGCACCGTCGTATCCGCGTCGCCGCCGTTGACGGCCGCGATCGCCACGACCAGCTCCTCGACCGTCGCGACCTCGTGCGCGCCCGGCAGGCACGCCGCCATGCCGGCCGCGCACATCCACGCGGCGGCCTTCGCCCTGTCCAGATTCCTCATGGCCAACTCCTTTTCTGTGTTCGCTTCCGAAAACGGGAAAACGTTTCCCCGTGAAAACGCCGCCATTATATTTTTTTTTTCCTGCCAGAGGTCAATCTGGAATCCAAGTTTTGCTTGTGTTTTTTTTGCTGTGGACGGCGGGCCTCAGAAAAACGGACGCGCGGCGGCACGGAAGAATCCGTGCCGCCGCGCGGGCCGTCCGGGCGGGCCTTCGCCCTAGCGGGTCGTCCAGTAGGGCGCGTTCGCCGGGGCCGCGAGATACTGCGCGCAGGCGTCGCAGCACTTGCAGAGGATCATCTGGAAGCCCGCCATCTCCTGCACCGTGAGGAGCTCGTCGCACTTTCCGGGGAGGACGACGACGCCCATCGCCTCCAGCATCTGCTTCGCCTTGCGGTAGCAGATGAGCATTTCCATCGTCGTCGTGGCGCCCGAGCCGTTGATGAGGAGGAGCGCCTTGTCGCCGGCGGCGAGCTTCGTCGCCTTGACGAGCGGGGGCAGCATCTTCTCGACGGTCTCGTCGGCCGTACACATCTTCGAGATGCCGCCGCCGCCTTCGCCGTGCTGGCCCATGCCGATCTCCATCTCGTCGTCCGCGAGCGAGCCGATCTCGCCGCCGTTCTGCGGGTGCGTGGCGGTCTTGAGCGCCACGGAGAGGGTCGCGATGCCCTCGTTGAAGGCGTTGGCGAGCGCGACGATCTCGTCGAGGCTCCGGCCCGCCTCGGCCGCCGCGCCGACGACCTTGATGAACGGGATGACGCCGCCGAGGCCGCGCTTGTCCTCGACCGGGGTGTCGGGGCCCTGGGCGATGTCGTCGTGGATGACGACCTCCACCACCTTGAGGCCGGCCTTCTGCGCCTTGCGCATGGCCTTCGACCCGCTCATGCGGTCGCCGTTGTGGTTGAGCGTGATGAGGAGCGTGCCCGCGTCGCGCTTGACGTAGTCGAGGGCCTCGAACACCTTCTCGCCGCCCGGCGCGGCGAAGATGTCGCCGGCGACGCACGCATCGAGCATGCCCTCGCCCACGAAGCCGTGCATGGCCGGCTCGTGGCCGGAGCCGCCGAACGCGACGAGCGCGACCTTGCCGGCGTCCTTCGGCGTCCTGCGCACGACGATCTTCTCGTTGACGAGCGCGAGCGTGTCGGAATAGCACCCGACGAGGCCTTCCAAAAGTTCCTTGGTGAGGTTCGCGGGATCGTTGATGAACTTCTTCATGGGCATGGAGGATTCTCCTTTGGCATTAAGCCGCCGCTTCGCGGCTTTAAGTAGTTAAGCAGTTAAGTTGTTAAGTAGTTAAGTAGTTAAGTTGTTAAGTGGTTAAGTGGTTAAGTGGTTAAGTAGTTAAGTTGTTAAGTTGTTAAGTTGCTAAGTTGTTAAGTAGTTAAGTTGTTAAGTTGTTAAGTTATTATAGAAGCAGCAACAAAATGGATTGATCGTTCGGGAGGGCGCGTGTCCTCACGCGCCGCAAATACGGCGGCTGGGGACAGCCGCCCTCCCAGCGGAATCGAGACAATTAATTGCCGAAGCAAGAAGCAATCTGCTCATCACTTAACCACTCAAGCCGCGAAGCGGCGACTTAACCACTTAACTACTTAAAGACTTAACTACTTAAAGCCGCGAAGCGGCGACTTAACCACTTAACTACTTAAAGCCCGTAGGGCGACTGAACCACTTAGCTATTTTTGAAAGAACTCGACCTGCGGGCCGTCCGGGTAGCCCACGTAGGCGATGGCGCACGTGCCGCCGAGGGCGTACTTCGGCAGCAGCACGGCGGCGCCCTCCTTCACGGCCTCGTCGACGGCGGCCTGCACGTCGGCGACCTCGTAGGCCACGTGCGCCTCGGCGACCATGCGCCACGCGCACGGCGTGTTCGGCTCCCAGTAGAGGTATTCGATGGCGTAGTCCGCGTTGCTGCAGATCCACACCTTGAGGCCGGGCATGTAGGTCATGCCCGCCATCTTGGCGGGAACGGGAATGCCCGTGTGCATGTAGGTCTTCTCGATGGTCATCTCGCGTCTCCTTTCAGGTCATTCGTCAGAAGCCGACGTTCGGAACCGTGTAGCGGTTGCAGGCGCTGTCGTGGAAGTTCGCGAACTCCGTGACGATCGCGCCCTCGTCGCCGCCCATCATGAAGTGCCAGCTGCCCGTCTTCGGGAGCTTGTGCGCGATGCCGTCCGCCGTCCACTTCTCGACGTGGAGCGACTTGAGGAGCGTCGGCCGGCCGGCCTTGTGGTCGTAGAGGAGCGAGGAGAGGTTGGCTTTCGCCTCGGGGAACTGGTCGAGGTTGGGCGCGCCGACCTCGGAGAAGGAATAGACCCAGCCGTGGCGCACGAGCCAGGACTCCATCTTGGCGGGGATGTCCTTCTTGAAGACCTCGCCCGTCCAGCGGTCCTGCGAGACGTTCGCGGCGACCGGCCGGCCCGGCACGTGGCTGTGCTCGGCGATGGACTGGAGGGGGAGGAGGAAGATGTCGTGGCCGAAGTATTCCTCCTTGATCTCGTCCACCCAGATCACGCCGCCCATGCCGAACTTGGCGAAGTCGCCCTTCGCGAAGTCCGTCGCCCAGAAGCCGAGATACTGCGTCTTGTCCGTCTGCTTCGTCTGCTCCAGCATGAACTTCTCGTCCGTGAAGGACCGGAAGACCGGGTAGCCGAACTTGCGCATGAGGTCGAAGTAGGCCTGCTTGCCCTTCGCCACGTCGAACTTGCCGCTGCTGATTCCGTTGGCGTCGAACGCGCCGCCGACGTAGAAGTCCTTGTTGTTCACCTTCGCACATCCTTTCCTGCATCCGCCGGCCGCCCCAGTCGTGGAGCAGCCGGCCACCATACCGGCCGTCATGGCCGCTGCGGCCGCACCCGCGCCCGCAGCAAGAAACTCGCGTCTGTTCATCGTCTGTTCCTTTCTGTTTTCTTTCCGTTGAACGTCAAGATCCCTCATGCGCGCCTCGCGCGCCCGACGAGCCGGATGAGGACGGCGGTCGAGGCGGCGGAGACGGCGAGCAGCCCCGCCGCGAGCCCCCAGCTTCCGGCGCCGCCGGCCGCGTAGACCAGGTAGCCGCACCCGAAGAGGCACGCCCACACGGCGAGGCAGCCGAACACCATGCAGAGGACGCCCATCGGCAGCTCGCGCAGGTCGGCCCGCACAAGCCGGTCGAACGCCTCCAGCGTCTCCTTCGGCTCCTTCGGCGTGGCGAACGTGACGGCGAGCCAGCCGGCCGTCGTGGCAAGGACGCCCAGAACGAGCCGCCACGCGCCGAGGTTGAGCCACTCCGCGCGCCAGCCGCCCGCGAGCCACGCCTCCAGCCCGCACGCGGGCGCGCCCCACTGGAAGAAGCAGGCGACGAGGAAGGAGATGACCATCGCGGAGATCTCGCTCCAGGCGTTCAGGCGGTGCCAGAACCAGCGGAGGATGTAGATGAGGCCCGTGCCGGCGCCGATCTGGAGGATGAGGTCGAAGCCGCCCTTCGCGTTCTGGAGGACGAGCGCCATGACCGCGCAGCCGACGAGGAGGACGAGCATGAAGACGCGGCCCATGAAGACCTGCCGCCTCGGGCTCGCCTGCGGGTTCACGAAGCGCACGTAGAAGTCCTGAACGAGGTAGGACGAGCCCCAGTTGAGGTGCGTCGCGATCGTCGACATGTAGGCCGCCACGAGCGAGGCCGCCACGAGCCCCAGCCAGCCGGGCGGCAGGCGGGAGACCATCGCAGGGTAGGCCATGTCGTCCTTGACGAACTGCGCGGCGGCGTCCGGGAAGGCGGCCTGGAGCGAGGCGAGGTCGGGGAAGACGACGAGCGAGGCGAGGGCGACGACGAGCCACGGCCAGCTGCGCAGCGCGTAGTGGAGGAAGTTGAAGAGCATCACCGCGCCGACGGCGTTCCGCTCGTCCTTCGCGGAGAGCATGCGCTGGGCGATGTAGCCGCCGCCGCCGGGCTCCGCGCCGGGGTACCAGGTCGCCCACCACTGCACGGCGAGCGGCAGGACGAGGACGGTCATCAGCGTCGACTTCCAGCCCGCGCCGGAGACGGCGGGGAAGAGGGACATCCTGTCCGCGACGGCGGGGTTCGCGAAGAGCGACGCGAGCGTGCCCGTTCCGTCGGGCCCGCACATCTTCACGGCGAAGTAGGCCGCCACGAAGGCGCCGGCCATCGCGACCGCGTACTGGTAGAAGTCCGCCCAGATCGACCCCGTGAGGCCGCCGAGCGTCGCGTAGACGCCCACCGAGACGAGCGCCGCGGCGAGCGTCGTCGCCGGCGAGAGGCCGAAGATCGTCGCGCCGATCTTGATCGCCGCGAGCGAGACGGTGCCCATGATGACGACGTTGAAGACGAGCCCGAGGTAGACGGCGCGGAAGCCGCGCAGCGCCTTCGCCGGCGCGCCCGCGTAGCGGATCTCGTAGAAGCCGAGGTCCGTCGGGAGGGCGCTGCGGCGCCACAGCTTCGCGTAGACGAAGACCGTGAGCATGCCCGTGAGGAGGAAGGCCCACCACGCCCAGTTCCCCGCCACGCCCTGCGTGCGGACGATGTCCGTCACGAGGTTCGGCGTGTCGCACGAGAACGTGCAGGCGACCATCGAGACGCCCAGGAGCCACCACGGCATCGAGCGGCCCGAGAGGAAGAAGTCCTCCGCCGACTTCGACGCGCGCTTGGCGGCCCACGCGCCGATGACGATCACGCTCACGAGGAAGCCGGCGATGATGCCGACGTCGAGTCCGGTCAGCCCGCCCATGTCACTCTTCCTCCGCCTTGACGTCCGGGAACCACTTCTGCGCCCACTTCGCGCAGTCCTCGAAGCCCGCGACGGCCTCCTTCACGAAGACGGGCGCGAACTCGGCGGCGCCCTCCACCTCCGTGTAGAGGAGCTGGAGCGTGAGCGCCGCGCCAAGCATCTGCTTGGACCACGGGAGCGGGCCCGTGCGGAGCGTGTCGCGCCCCTTGCGCACGAGGCGGTTCAGGAGCTGGTTCATGTAGCCCACGTTGTCCTTCTTGCCGTAGAAGCGGCTCCAGTCGATCTTCTGCGGGCGCTCGGCGACCTTCTTGCCCTTCACGGTCCGCACGCGCTGGAGCGTGATCGCCTTCGCGTCGACCGCCGCCACCTCCGTGCCGTCCTTGAACTTGAAGCCCTTCGCCTTCGCGATGAAGAGCTTCTGCAGCTCCTGCATGTACTGGACCTTCGTCATCTGGGAGCGCACCTCGTCCCGCCCCTCGGGCGTCGTCGTCTCGTCGAGGAGGGCCTGCAGCTGCCGCAGGGCGGGCTCCCAGTCGAGCGTCTTCAGGCGCGTGCCGACGAGCTCGTCGAACTTCTCCCCGGCGGCCTTCGCCTCCGCCTCCGCCTTCGCCTTGTGCGCCTCGGCGGCCTTCGCGGCGGCGGCCTCCTTCGCCGCCTTCTCGGCCTGCGCCTTCGCCTCGCGCGCGGCCTTGTCCACGACGCGCTTGATCTGCTGCTGGGCGGAGCGGACGAGCGAGACGGAGCGCGTGCGGATGACGGCGGCCTTGCGCTGCGTCTGCTCCACGCACTTCATGCCCTTCAGCTGCTCGAAGCCCTCCACGAGGACCTGCGAGAGCTTGGCGAGCGCGCGCACGGTCTCCTCGTCCTCGCCCGTCAGCTTCTCCGCGGCCTTGCCCTTCTCCAGCAGAAGCGCCACGTTCCCCTGCACGCGGATGTCCGCCGCGCGGCACGCATAGACGTCCGCCCACAGCTCGACAAACTGCTTCACGGCGGCGGGCACCGCCGCCTCGGGCGCCTTCTCCTCCTTCTCCTTCTCGCCTCCGTCTTCGGCGGGCGCCTCCTTCGGCTGTGCCGCCTGGGCGACGGCGTTCGTCGTGGCGCCGGCCTTCGCGGCGGCGACGGCGTTCGTCGTGGCGGCCTTCACGGCGGGGACCGCGTTCGTCGTGCCGGGCGCAGCGGCGGGGGCGGCGTTCGTCGCGGCGGGCGCCGCGTTCGTGCCCGCCTCGGCCTTCGCCTTCGCCTCGGCGGCGGCGGCGTTCGCCTCGGCGGCGGCCTGGGCGGCGGCGGCGATGAAGAGCTGGTTCGTGTAGGCGACCGCGTCCGCCACGTCCTTCGTGGGCGGCGCCTCGATGAAGGCCCGCGCGGCGTCCCGCAGGTCCGGCGGCACGCTCCCCTTGACCTGGCGCACGGCGTCGGCCATCTCCTTGTCGCACTTGGCGACGAGCGCGTGGAAGTCCACGCCGAACTTCGCGATGGACTTGAGCGTCGTCTCGACGGCGCCCCTCGCCTTGTCGCGCGTCTCGACGAGCTGCTGGTAGGCCTCGCGCTTCTCGCGCGCCTGCTCGGACTTGACGTACCAGAAGAGCCCGCCCACCACGAGCAGGACCAGGAGGACGATGCCGCCCGCGACCATGCCCACGATCGCGCCGACGCCCAGGTGCCTCTCCTCGGCGGGCGCCGCCTCCCCCTCGGCCGCCTCGCCCTCGGCCGCCGGCGCCGCCGTCTCCTCGGCGGAGAGCTTCATCTTGATCTTCGCGCCCTTGATCTTCACCTTCGGCGCGGCCACCTTCGAGGTCTTGCCGGCCCCCATCTTCGAGAGGACGCGCTTGAAGTCGCCGAGCAGGGACTGGTAGGTCGGGTAGCGCATCGAGGGCTCGAGCTCGAGCATGCGCAGGATGATGGGGTCGAGCTCCGGCGGCAGGCCGGCGCGCACCTCGCTCGGCCGGCGCGGCGGCCCGTCGAAGCGCGCCTTCACCACCGCCGCCGCGTCCTCGCCCTCGAACGGCGCCACGCCCGTGAGCGCGTGGTAGAGCGTGCCGCCCAGGGAGTAGATGTCGGCGCGGTAGTCGATCTTCTGCCGGCGCACCTTCTCGGGGGAGATGTAGTAGGGCGTGCCCCAGATCTCGCTGGCGTCGCCCTGCATGGCGGCGAGGCCGAAGTCCACGAGCTTCGCGTTGCCGTCCGCGTCGAAGAGCACGTTCTCGGGCTTCACGTCGCCGTGGACGAGCCCCTGCTCGGCGGCGAGCGCGAGCGCGTCCGCCACCTGCCGGCCCGCCTTCATCACGCGCACGGGGTCCATCGTGCCGGGGTTCGCCTCCATCTCCTTGTCGAGGGAGCCGCCGCAGACGAGCTCCATCGCGATGTAGGGCATGCCGTCCTCCTGGCCGAAGGAGTAGATCTGCGCGATGTTCGGGTGGTTGAGGCGCGCCGCGGCCTGGGCCTCGCGCTGGAAGCGCGCGACGAACGCGGGGTCCTCGCCGAGGGACTTCAGCATCACCTTGATGGCGACCTTGCGGTCCAGCATCTTGTCGCGCGCCAGGTAGACGCCGCCCATGCCGCCGTGGCCCAGCTCCCGCTCCAGGACGAAGTGCCCGAAGTCGGACGGCGTGGGAATCATCTGTTCGTCGTTTTCTTCGCTCATGAACTCGCTCCGCTCTTCGCAATGGCGTCCATTATAGCACGAATCCGCCTTCCGCGTCCACCCGGGCGCGCCGTCATTCGATCGGGCCCCACCGGTGGGTGAACGGCCAGAAGACCCCGCCGGCGATGCCGCGCAGGTTGCGCGCGGGGACGGGCCCCCAGTACCGGCTGTCGTAGCTCGACGGCGAGTTGTCGCCGCAGGCGTAGTATTCGTCCGCCCCCAGCTTCACCACGTCCTCCTCCGCCGCGAGCGTGCGCCCGGGCATCACGTAGTCGCCGCGCCCCGAGACCTGGTAGCCCGCGTAGGGGTATTCCTTCTCGTGCCACTTCTCGCGGTTCTGGATCTGCGCGATGCGGCGCGGCGCCGTCGGCGCGGCGCCGTCCACGTGGAGGCGTCCGCCCTTGATCTGCAGCGTCTCGCCCGGCGTGCCGGTCATGCGCTTGATGTAGTGCGTGCCCTGCTGGAGCTTGTCGATGCCCGTGGTGGAGAAGATCATCACGTCGCCGCGACGGGGGTGGCGGAAGTTCCAGAGCCAGCGGTTGACGAAGAGGAAGTCGCCCGTCACGACGTAGCCGCTCCAGAGGAGCTGCCCCGCGCGCACCGCCGCGCCCGGCCGGAGGCCGTTCGGCAGCTGGAACGCCGTCTGGCGGTAGGGGCCGTCCCCCGTCTCCGACGGGTGCAGCACGTCCGTCGGCACGAGCATCGGCGCGCTCACCGTCCCCGTCGCGCCGTTGACGACGCGCATGTCGTAGTGGCCCGTGTTCGTGGGGCGGAACTGCAGCGAGCCCGCGAACGGCGCCTTGAACGCGGCGTACATCTTGCCCGTGACGAGCCACTTGCCCCACTTGAGCGGCGTCGTGTCCCACGCCGTCGCCTGAGCCGGGCTGCACGGCTCGGAGTGGTTGCCGTAGAGCGTGGGCTGCATGGAGCCCGTGGGGATGTTGAACGGCTCGTAGAAGTAGGCGCGGAACGCCATCGCCACGGAGATCGAGACGACGAGGATGTCCAGCCACTCGCGCCCGGCCGCCCAGCTCTTCGGCGGGTCGAGGAGGGCGAGCTGCGCCTTGCACCCCTCCACGTCCCGCGCCGCCCAGGCGTCGCGCAGGGCCCGCATCCGCGCCCCGTCCGCGCCCCCCTCGCGGTAGGCCGGCAGGTCCTCGTAGGAGAGGACGAACGTGCGCGCCGCCGCCAGCACGGCCTTCGCCTCCTTCCGCCGCCGCGCCTTCGCCGTGAACGGCGCCACGCCCCAGCAGAGCGACCACAGGCACCAGGCGAGGAAGCCCGCGCCGCCCACCGTCGCGACGGAACAAAGGAAGTCGAACGACATCTCAGCCCTCCTTCACGGTTCCCTTGAGGACGGCGATGAACGCGCTCTGCGGCACGTTCACGTGGCCGAACTCCTTCATGCGCGCCTTGCCGCGCTTCTGCTTCTCCAGCACCTTCATCTTGCGCGTCACGTCGCCGCCGTAGAGCTTCGCGAGCACGTCCTTGCGGAACGGCCGGATGTCCTCGCGCGCGATGATCTCGCGCCCGATCGCCGCCTGCACGGGGATCTTGAACATGTGCGGCGGAATCGTCTCGGCGAGCGCCTTGCACATCTGGATGCCGCGCGCGCGCGCCTTGTCGCGGTGGACCATCGTCGCGAAGGCGTCCACCTGCTCGGAGTTGAGCAGGATGTCCATGCGCACGATGTCGCTCTCCTGGTAGCCCGCCGGCTCGTAGTCCATCGAGGCGTAGCCGTGCGACACCGACTTGAGCGTGTCGTGGAAGTCGATGAGGATCTCGTTGAGCGGCAGCATGCAGTGGAGCATCACGCGGTGGCCGTCCACCGTCTCGGTCCCCTCCAGCACGCCGCGCCGGTCGAGGACGATGCGCATCACGTCGCCGATCGCGTCGCTCGGCGTGATGATGCGCGCCTTGATGACCGGCTCGGAGATGGCGTCGTAGGCGCTCGGCTCGGGCATCTGCAGCGGGTTGTCGAGGTCCTTCACCGTGCCGTCCTTCATCTTCACCTTGTAGACGACGCCCGGCGTCGTCGAGATGATGTCGAGGCTGAACTCGCGCCGCAGGCGCTCCTGCACGATCTCCATGTGGAGGAGGCCGAGGAAGCCGCAGCGGAAGCCGAACCCGAGCGCGATCGAGCTTTCGTGGTGGAAGGAGAACGCGGCGTCGTTGAGGTGCAGCTTCTCGAGGCCCTGGCGCACCTTCTCGAACTCGTCCGTGGACATCGGGTAGATGCCGCAGAACACCGTCGGGCGCAGCTCCTTGAAGCCCGGCAGCGGCTCGCCCGACCCCAGGCGCGCCGTCGTCACGGTGTCGCCGATCTTGATCTCGCTCGGGTCCTTCACCGTCCCCACGAGGTAGCCCACCTGCCCGGCCTCCAGCCTGTCGGCGGGCTTCTTCGTGGGCGAGAAGATGCCCACCTCGTGGAGCGTCGTCGTGACGCCCGAGCCCATGAACTTCACCGTGTCGCCGCCCTTCACCGCGCCGTCCACGATGCGCACGTAGGTGATCACGCCCCGGAACTCGTCGAAGACGGAGTCGAAGACGAGGGCCCGGAGGGGCGCGTCGACGCCGCGCGTCTTCGGCGGCGGGATGCGCTTCACGATGGCCTCCAGCACGTCGGGGCACCCCACGCCCGTCTTCGCGGAGACGAGCAGCGGCTCGTCCATCGGGATCGCGAGGATGTCCTCCACCTGCTGCGAGACGCCCGCCACGTCCGCGCCGGGCAGGTCGACCTTGTTGAGGACGGGCACGATCTCCAGGTGCGCGTCCTGCGCGAAGTAGGTGTTCGCGACGGTCTGCGCCTCCACGCCCTGCGCGGCGTCCACGACGAGCAGCGCCCCCTCGCACGCGCCCATCGAGCGGCTCACCTCGTAGGCGAAGTCGACGTGCCCGGGCGTGTCGATGAGGTTGAAGAGGTAGCGCCTCCCGTCCTGCGCGTGGTACACCATCGAGACGGGGTGGCTCTTGATCGTGATCCCCCGCTCGCGCTCCAGGTCCATCGCGTCGAGCGTCTGCTCCTTCAGCTCGCGCAGCGGCACCGCCTTCGTGAGCTCGAGGATGCGGTCGCTGAGCGTCGTCTTTCCGTGGTCCACATGCGCGATGATGCAGAAGTTGCGGATGCTGTCGAGTGTCTTCTCCATAGGCAGGGACGAAGTATACCAAAAAAACGCCGCCAGACGACGCGTCCGGCGGCATATTCAGGCCGGCGCGCGCCCGCGCGCCGGAGCGGCCATCGGCCTTACGCCTCGGGCTTGGTCTTGCGAAGGCCCAGGCCGCGGTCGCCTTCCTTCCACTGCCCGCGGGCCTGGAGGAGGTTGACGCGCTCGAAACGCTTGAGGACGTTGCGCTTGGACGTGATCTTCCCGGATCCCTTGAGACTGCGATGCTGGCTCATTTCTTCTTCTCCTGTTTGAAAATTGAGGCAACAGTATAGCACATCCCCCCGGAAAAGGGAATGGGCTTCGCCGGTTTTATTTTTTGAGCGACGCGCCCGTCGAGGCATTGCCCACGAACGTGGCGTAGCGTTCCAGCCAGCCGCCCTTGATGCGGGGCGTCCAGGGCCTGAGCGCCCTGCGGCGCTCCGCGATCTCGGCCTTCGCGAGCTTCGCGGAGATCGCGCGCTTCGGGATGTCGATCGTGATCTCGTCGCCGTCCTTCAGGAGGCCGATGAGACCGCCCTCGGCCGCCTCGGGCGAGACGTGCCCCACGCACGCGCCGTGCGTCGCGCCGCTGAAGCGCCCGTCGGTGATGAGCGCCACGCTCTCGCCGAGACCCGCGCCGATGATGTAGCTCGTGGGCGCCAGCATCTCCTGCATCCCCGGCCCGCCCTTCGGACCCTCGTAGCGGATCACCACGACGTGCCCCGGCTTCACCTTGCCGCCGAGGATGCCCGCGCAGGCCTCCTCCTGGCTGTCGAAGCAGATCGCCCGGCCCGTGAACGCCATCATCGAGGACGCCACGCCCCCCTTCTTCACGACGGCGCCGCGCTCGGCGAGGTTGCCCCACAGGACGGCGAGGCCGCCGTCCGCCGAGTAGGCGTTCGCCAGCGTGCGGATCACGTCGTCGTCCGCGATCTTCGCCGCCGCCACCTGCGCGCCGAGCGTCTTCCCCGAGACGGTCTTCGCCTTGAGGTCGAGGAGCTTCTTCGGCAGGCGCTTCAGGATCGCCATGACGCCGCCCGCGCGGTCGAGGTCGCTCACGTGATACTGTCCCGACGGCGCAAGCCTGCAGATGTAGGGCGTGCGGGCCGAGATCTCGTTCATCCGCTCGAGCGAGTAGTCGACGCCCGCCTCGCGCGCGATCGCGAGCGTGTGGAGGACCGTGTTCGTGGAGCCGCCCATCGCCATGTCGAGCGTGAGCGCGTTGTCGAGGCTCGCCTGCGTGACGAGGTCGCGCGGACACGGCCCGCCCGCCTTCGCGAGCGCCACCGCGCGGAACGCGGCCTGGCGGTAGAGTTCCTTCCGGCGCGGATCGACCGCGAGGACCGTCCCGTTCCCCGGGAGCGCCATGCCCAGCGCCTCGTAGAGGCAGTTCATCGAGTTCGCCGTGAACATCCCGCTGCACGAGCCGCAGCCCGGACAGCTCGTCTCCTCAACGGCCTCCAGCTCCTTCTGCGTGATCCGGCCCACGTTCTCGGCGCCCACGGCCTCGAAGACGGAGTTGAGGTCGGTGTCCGCCCCCGTCCTCGGATGCCGGCCGGGCGCCATCGGCCCGCCCGAGGCGAAGACGGTGGGGATGTTCACGCGCAGCGCGCCGATGAGCATGCCGGGCACGATCTTGTCGCAGTTCGGCACGCAGATGAGCGCGTCGAAGCAGTGCGCGCGCGCGACGGTCTCCACGCTGTCCGCGATCAGCTCGCGGCTCGGCAGGGAGTATTTCATGCCCGCGTGCGCCATCGCGATGCCGTCGCAGACGGCGATCGTGTTGAACTCCATCGGCACGCCGCCCGCCTCGACCACGCACTGCCTGATCCATGCGCCCACCTTGTCCAGGTGGCAGTGCCCCGGCACGAAGCTCTCGTAGCTGTTGCAGATGCCGATGAACGGCTTCTTCATGTCCGCGCGCGTCAGCCCCGTCGCGAACAGCAACGACCGATGCGGCGCGCGCGCGTTGCCGGCCTTCACCTGGTCCGAAACCATCTTCCGCTTCATCCTTCCGACTCCTTCCGCTTCATCTTGACTCCTTCAGATTCATCTTCCGACTCCTTCAGATTCATCTTCCAGAATCCTTCTCGTTTTTCTTTCCCGAAATCCGTCCGCACAGTATAGCACAATCGGGGGTTGGCGTGAGGTTGAAGGTTTTAGGTGTTAGGTTTCAGGTTGCAGGCTTTATGTCCGGCTTTATGATAGGTTTACACTTTCTTCTTGAAGCCCAAGAAGAAAGCGG